>JBBDSN010000001.1:0-2301 GCA_040904885.1 Gemmatimonadota bacterium
CTCCGCGCTTTGCGTGGGCGCTCCCATGGTCTCTTGGGGCGTCGCGCTGGAACTCCCCGCCCGCCCCGCTTATCGTTGTGCGCTGTGGCATCCCCGCGCGGGGACCCCTGACCCATCCCACCGAAGGCCTGCTTCATGACCGCCAACTCTCCCTCCTCCGCCAACGCCGACGTGACGTTCGGCATCATCGGGCTCGGATACGTGGGCCTGCCCCTCTTGGTCGAGGCGGCCGAGGCGGGCATCCGGGTGATCGGGTTCGACATCAACCCGAAGGTCACCGAGGGCATCAACGCCGGCCAGTCGCACATCCTGGACGTGACGTCCGAGACGGTCGCGGCGCTCCGGGGCGAGGGGCTCGTCGAGGCGACGACCGACATGAGCCGGCTCGGCGAGTGCGACGTCGTGTCGATCTGCGTGCCGACGCCGCTCTCCAAGACGCGCGACCCCGACGTGTCGTACATCCTCGCGGCCTCGAAGTCGGTGGCCGACGCGCTGCGGAAGGGGCAGCTCATCCTGCTCGAGTCGACCACGTATCCCGGGACGACGCGCGAAGTGATGCTCCCGGCGCTGGAGGAGGCCGGCCTCGAGGTCGGCAAGGACTTCAACCTGTGCTTCTCGCCCGAGCGCGTGGACCCGGGCAACACGACCTGGACGACCAAGAACACGCCCAAGGTGGTCGGGGGCGTTACGAAGGCGTGCACCGAGGCCGGCGCGGCGTTCTACGCTCGCTTCCTCGACTCCATCGTGCCGGTCTCTTCGGCCGAGGCGGCCGAGATGACGAAGATCCTCGAGAACACGTTCCGCGCCGTGAACATCGGGCTCGCCAACGAGACGGCGCTCATCGCGGACCGGCTCGGGGTCGACGTCTGGGAGGTGATCGACGCCGCGGCCACCAAGCCGTTCGGCTTCATGAAGTTCACGCCCGGCCCCGGGCTCGGGGGGCACTGCATCCCCATCGATCCGCACTACCTCTCGTGGAAGATGCGGACGCTCAACTACAAGACCCGCTTCATCGAGCTCGCCTCGGAGATCAACTCCGAGATGCCGCACTTCGTCGTGGGCAAGGTGCGCGAGGCGCTGAACCGGAACCGAAAGTCGGTGAACGGCTCGAAGGTGCTGGCGATCGGGGTCGCCTACAAGAAGGACATCAGCGACGTGCGCGAGTCGCCCGCGCTCGACGTGCTCCGGCTGCTCGAGGCCGACGGGGCGGTGACGTCGTACCACGACCCGTATGTGCCCGAGCTGCACGAGGAAGGCCACGAGCTCGCCTCGATCGCCCTGACCGACGCCGCGCTCGACGCGGCCGACGCGGTCGTCATCCTCACCGACCACTCCTCGTTCGATTACCGCTGGATCGCCGAGCACGCGCGGGTGCTCGTGGACGGCCGGCACGCGGTCGCGCGCGAGGCGGGGGACGTGGGGAAGGGGTGGATCGTGAAGAGCTGAGGCGGGCAGGCGTCAGATCCGTTGACAGGACGCACACGTTCGGCATACGTATAGTGAGGTATATTGTACGCATGTACGGCCAGGAGGTATCGGTGACACGATCCGCGAAGCGCCGGCGCGAGGCGGCCGACGTCCGTGCCGCGTTGGACCCCGACGAGAAGCCCAAACGCAAGAACCACTACCTCTACCAGTCGAAGATCGACATGGCGAGGAGCATCCTTGGCGTGAAGACGGAGACCGAGGCGCTCGACGGCGCCCTCGACCTGCTGATCTACGGCGAGTCGATGGCGAGGGGAACCGAGGAGATGGCTGGGGAGGAGTACGTGGATGTGCTCGGGATCGGCGGTGAGGTCTCCGGGACCGGCGGCACCGAGGGCTGAGTGACGGGATTCGTCCTGGACACCAACGTCTTCATCGAGGCGATCCGAAACGAGGCGGCTCGCGCGGAGTTGGCCGATTGGCAACGCAGCATGGCACCGCGCATCTGGCACCACTCCGTAGTCGTCGCGGAGTTACTCGTCGGCGCCAAGGACGACGCCACCTGGAAGCGTTGGCACGAGCGTTGGGTCGTGCCGGCAGAACGTGTGCGCCGGATCGTGGTTCCCGGCTACGGTACGTGGCTCCGAGCAAGCCGCATCGTCTCGCGACTCGCCGACCGCGGAGTGATCAGCCTCGGCGGGATCAAGCCGACCTTCTTCAGCGACTGCCTGCTCGCCGCCTCCGCCCGGGAGCATGGACACGTGATCGTCACCCACAATCGCGAAGACTTCGAACTGATTGCCCGGGTGGAGCCCGGCGTGCGCACTTCGCCCCCGTTGCCATGAGAGGTCGGCGGCAGTTACCGCGGTAACTGGG
>JBBDSN010000002.1:0-7498 GCA_040904885.1 Gemmatimonadota bacterium
AGGGTCGCCGCCAGCCAAAGCAGCTCCACGGCGGGCACCAGGAGGAACAGCACGGGTACGGTCAGCAGCAGTGCAACGATCCATCCGAGCCACGATTCCGACCGGGTTCCGAGCAGCGCGAGCAGCGTCGACACGACCAGGGCGGCGAGGGTCGGCCACTGCAGCTGCATGGCGGCGAGCGGGGCCGCGACGGACAGGCCGATGGCGGCCGCCAGGGGCACGATCACGGCGCCGAGCGTGAGCTCGATCAGCGACAGTCGGCGACGAGCAAGCCGAAGCAGCAGCAGGACCACGAACAGCGTCGCCGCGGCGAGCGCGAGCACGTACCAGCCCTCCCCGTAGAAGAGGGCTCCTGGAAGCCGGCCGGCCTCGAGGTGCGCCCCGGAGGCCTGGTCCACCATCAGGTATCCGGCGCCGTACCCGAGCGCGATCGCGACGATTGCGACGCCGAAGCCAGCCACGATGCCCGCGGTCCGAGCCCCCCGCCGCCGTGCCACGAAGAACGCGCCGACCGCGCTGAGCACCAGCAACCCGCTCAGCGGAAGGACCCAGCCGACCGGGTACACGACGAGTCCGAGACCGGGCACCGTGAAGTAGACCACGTCCGGCGCCCGAATCTCGGAGAGGTCCAGGGACCCGAGTCCCCGCAGCGCACCCAACGCGTGGTCTCCGTGGTGCTGGAGCGTGTGTGACGAGAGCGCGGAAGGCAGGTCGCGCGGCGTGTGGTAGACCGAAGCGTTGTCGATTGCGGCAAAGTTGAGGCCCGGCTTCCCGGCCCGCTCGAAGACGGTGAAATCAGTGCCGTGCGGCATGTAGCGGAAGAACTCCTCGCCGAGCGAGGTCCCGAACACTCGGGGGTTCGCGGCATCCAGCGCGCGGACCACCGCACCGTTCCCGTCCGCGGTCTCGAACAGGATCGAGGGCCCACCCGAGCCGCGCATCTCGAACGAGACGACGACCTCGACGTTCTGCATCGACGGATGATCCCGCGCGAACGCGTCGGCTCCCAGGAGCCCGATCTCCTCGGCGTCCGAGAAGAGGACGACGATGTCGTTGCGAAGCGGTGTGCCGGCCAGGACCGCCCGCAACGCCTCGAGGACGGTGACCAGGCCCGAGGCGTTGTCCCCGGCCCCGGGCGAGAGCTCGGTGCCGTCGTAGTGGGCCGTGAGGAGGATGGCGCCGGTCGGGTCGGCACCCGGCACACGCGCGATCACATTCCGCACCGTGGCCGCACGTGCGAAGCCGTCGCCCTGCAGAACGGCGGTCGTGGTCTGGACCTCGGGCTCGAGGCCGAGCGACCCGAGTCGGTCGACGAGGTACGCACGGACCCGGGCATGCTCCGGCGAACCGGTGGGCCTCGGCGCTCGGACGATCTCCTCCAACATCGTTCCCGCGCGGACCGCGGAGAACGTCGTGTCCGGCGCCTCGGCGGGGACGGGCTCGGGCAACCCGGTCCGGATGCTGGCTGTCCAGCCCAGTCCGACGATCAGGAGGAGCATGAGGGGCCCTCCCCATCTGAAGACGCGCTCGTCGTCGGGGTCCTCGCCACCGGGAGGACCACCCGCGTCGCCTGCGGGCGGCGGGCCAGCGGGTTTCCGGCCGGGCTCCGGGCCGCCTTCGGACTCCTCCAGGGCTCGGAGGTCCTCTTCCGTGATCCCCAGCTCGTCGTCCGAAGGCAGGTCAGGCAGCTTGTAGTCACTCATGGGTGGGTTCCCCAGGGGGTTGATGCTCACCCGACGCGACAGCCGGGCCGAGGTCGCCGCGGAAGCGGGCGCCCGTGACCTGAGCGACGAGCTCCTCGAGAACGCGCTCGGGTCCTCGTTTCGCCAGTTCCCGCGGGGTCGACCGTGTGTGAGTCCGGCTGGCTCGCGCCAGCGAGGGTGCCGAGGCGTATCCGAGCGCGAAGGCGGTCTCTTCGACGCCCCTTCTGTCATACTGCAGTCGAGCGGCCGCGGCCACGAGGCGTCCCCAGAGGATGAGCGCTGCCGGCGGCGGCAGGTCGCGGGACCGCAACGTGTCCCGCAACGTGTCGATGGACAGGTCCACGGCTCCCGCGAGCTCTTCGACGGTCACGTCGGAAGTACCGTGCGACACGGCCCAGCCCACCGCAGCGGGTGCCGGTGGGTCGAGGTAGCCCTCGAGCGCCCTGGCCACGATGCGTCCGCGGCGAAGCGCCAGGGCTTCGTCGACGGCGCCTCGGGTCGTCATCGCTCCGGCCGTTCCGGCCACGAATCCTTCGAGGCCCGCCGTGCCGAGCCGGTAGTACTCGAGCGGCGTGTCACGTTCCGTGAATCCGATGAGCGCGATGTCGGGGTAAGCGTCCCTGAGCCGCTCGATCCGTGGAATCGCTTCCTCCACGGACGGATGGTCCGCATCGAGCAGGCATCCCTCGACATCGCCCGACGACAACACGTCCAAAAGGCCGTCCCAGGATTCACAGGCGACGAGGTCGTGAACGCCGCCGAGGGCGGAGGACAGGCGCGCGCCGGAACGAGCGTCCGGCTGGAAAAGGGCCAGTCGGGCCACATCATCCTCGGAAAGGGCGTGCAAGGGGAAGGAACGCTCTGAAGATGTCGGTCCGAGCTCGGCCGCTGCAAGCGCGGGCTCAGGAGTCGTCGGACCAGGTCCGGTATCGATCGCGGATGACGGCGGCGAAAAGCGCCAGGACACCGATGGCCACGGCGGCGACACCCAGCCTTTCCCACGGATCATGTGCTGCGACGGTGAACACGTAGATGGCGTAAGCGAGCCAGGCGGCAACCCCCCCGAGCACGAAGACCTTGCCGGAAGGCCCTGCGATATGGGCCGCCACCCGGTGCCACACGGACCGCTGGTGCTTTGGATCGAGGAACGTCAGCTCGTGGAATCCGGCCCGTAGCGACCTGAACGCTTCGAGCTCTTTCTGAAGCTTGGCGGATTTCGCCAGGGCTTCCTCAATGCGGCTACGCTCCTCGGGGCCGAGTTCCCCGTCGAGGTAGCGCATGAGGTCCTGGCTGTTCACTGGTTCGGCCATCAGGGGTACTCCACGCCGAGCTCGAGAAGCGCGGCCTGCAGCGCGTGGCGGGCGTGGTACAGCCGGCTCGCGACCGTCCCCTCGGGGATATCGAGGATCTGCGCGATCTCCGCGTACCGGAAGCCCTGGAGCTCTTTCAGCACCACGATCTCGCGATGTTCGTCGCCGATGCGCTCGAGCCCTCGCCAGAGGAGTGCCCGGGCCGCGTTCCTCTGACGAGCCCGCTCGGGTCCGTCTTCCAGGTCGGCGGGTCGAGCCTCGATCCGCTCATCGAGTGCCTCGATGCGGAACTTCGCCTTTCGACTCCGCAGCATGTCCCGGCACTGGTTGCGCAGAATCTGGAAGAACCACGGGCCGAACGGCTTGCGAAGATCGAAGCGCCTCAACGTCTCGTACGTCTTCACGAAAGCCTCCTGAAGGGCGTCCTGCGCGTCCTCGGCATTGCCCATCATCGCGACGGCGAGCCTCAGGCCCGCCGGCTCGTATGCGCGGACCAGCGGCTCATAGAACCGGGAATCCCCGGCCCGGCATTTCCTGATCAGCTCGCGCTCGAGCTCAGGCTGCAACGCTTCTCCTCATCTCCCGGCCGTCCACGTCTCCACGTCGGGTTTGCCGCCCGGAGCTCGACGCGGCACGATCCCGAACGAGATCACCAGGTACTCTACGTGGCCCGGCCCGAAACCCTTCACGTGCCCACGATCTTGCCGAACGCGTCGAGGAACGCCGAGAGGTCCGTTTCGTCGTTGAAGTAATGCGGCGATATGCGCAGAGCGCCATCGACCTCCTTGTCGTCGAAGTCCATCACGGCGTCGAGCCGGGTCTGCGACGACGTGTTGATGCCCCGGGCTCTGAGCTTCACGACCAACTCGGCGGGGTCGTGGCCATGGAGGTGCGCGGTCACGGTGGCCCCGAGCTCGGGGCCCCGGTCGAGGACCCGAACGCCGTCCATGGCCTCCAGCGCGCTCCTCAGCTCGCTGGCCAGCATCCGCGCACGGTCCCGGATCGGCTCCAGGCCGATGTCCAGCGCGTAGCGCGCGGCGGCGCCGGTGCCGAGCACGAGGCCCCAGAAGAACTCCCATGTCTCGAAGCGCGTCGCGTCCGGCGCGGGCTGGTAGAGATCGGCGGCCACCATGTCGGCGCCGCGAAGGTCCGGAAAGAGCGGCTCGAGGCCCCGGTCGAGCATGCGCCGGGAGACGTACAGAAAGCCGGCGCCTCTCGGCCCCCTCAGATATTTCCGCGCGGTCGCCGAGAAGAAGTCGCAGCCCATTCGTTCGACGTCGACGGGCATCTGGCCCACCGACTGGCACCCGTCCACGAGATACGGCACCTCCCTCGCGCGGCACATCGTCCCGATCGTGGTCACGTCCTGGACGAGGCCGGAGTTGGTGGGCACGTGCGTCACCGCGACCAGCTTCGGCCGACGCCGGTGGATGGTCTCCTCCATGGCCGCGAGGTCCACGCCTCCCTCGGGCGCATCGGGCACGTAGACGACCTCGACGCCGAGCCGGCGCGCGAGCGAGAGGTACTGGATCTGGTTCGAGACGTAGTCGTGCCGGGTCGTCGCGATGACGTCTCCGGGCTTGAACGGAATGGCCGACAGCGCGGCCACGAATGCGGCCGTGGCGTGCTCCATGAACGCGATCTGGTCGGGTGACGTCCCGATCAACGCCGCGACCGCTGCGTAGGCCGCCTGGATCTCGGACCGTCGTTCGGCCTCCGCCTCGTACCCGCCGATGTTCGCCTCGAGCTCGAGGTGATCCCGCACGGCATCGACCACGGGACGCGGCATGAGCGACGCTCCCGCGTTGTTCAGATGCACACGGTGCGCGCATCCAGGGGTATCGGCTCTCAGTGCTGGAACGTTCAAGCAGGGCTCCGGTAAGCGGGCGGGCATCTCGATTGCCCGTGGTCGCGGGACTGTCTCCGTTGCCATATTTGCGGGCCCCCGACCGGTCACACCACCCCCCACGACGAGTCCTTTGACCTCGAACGAGCGGAACGACGACCAGAGTGGTCCCGACACGCCCCCGGCAGAGGTCACCCGGGAGGTGGAGCGTCTGCGGGCCGAGATCGACCGGCACGCGCACCTGTACTACGTCGAGGCGCGTCCCGCCGTGTCGGACGCGGAGTACGACGAGCTCTACGCCCAGCTCGTCGAGTTCGAGGCCCGCTACCCGGCCCTCCGGACGCCCGCTTCGCCGACGCAGCGCGTGGGCGTCCAGCCCCAGGACGGTTTCGACACGGTGCGTCACGTCGAGCCGATGTTGTCGCTCGATTCCACGCAGGACTCCGACGTGGTGCGTCGCTTCGACGAGCGGGTCCGCAAGGCTCTCGGCGACGGAGTCGAGCCGACGTACCTGCTCGAGCCCAAGCTCGATGGCGCGTCCGTCGAGCTCGTCTATGAGGACGGTCTCTTCGTGCGTGCCGTCACACGCGGGAACGGGCTCGAGGGTGAGAACGTCACCGAGAATGTGCGGACCATCCGCTCCGTGCCGCTGCGCATGAGGGACGATCGCCGGGCCGTCCCCGATTTCGCCGCCTTCCGTGGGGAGGTCCTGATGTACATCTCCGACTTCCAGGACTTCAACGCGCGCCTCGTGGAAGACGGCCATGAGCCCTACGCTTCGCCCCGCAACTCGGCGGCGGGGGCCATCCGGCAGCTCGACCCGCGGGCCACGGACCGGCGTCGGCTCGACGTGCTTGTCTACGACGTGCTCACCACGGATCACGACTTCGCTTCGGACGCCGAGGGTGTGGCGGCCATAAGGGACTGGGGCTTCAGGGTGCCCGAGCGGGTCGAGACCGTCGCCACGGTGGACGAAATTCTCGCCTATCATGCGCGCTTCGCGGAGGAGAGAGACGACCTCGACTACGAGATCGACGGCGTGGTCATCAAGCTCGACGACTTCGCGGCGCGCCGGGCGATGGGCTCGACCTCGCATCATCCGCGCTGGGCGCTCGCGTACAAGTTCGAGCCCCGCCAGGAAGTGACGCGCCTCGACAAGATCGACGTCCAGGTCGGACGCACCGGGGTGCTCACGCCGGTGGCGTTCCTCCGTCCGGTGGTGGTCGGCGGCGTCACGGTGTCACGGGCGTCCCTGCACAACCGCGAAGAGCTCCGCCGCAAGGATCTGCGTGAAGGCGACACCGTGCGCATCCAGCGAGCGGGCGACGTGATCCCCCAGGTCGTCGAGGTCATCGAGCACCACGACGACCGGTCGCCCCCGTTCGAGATGCCCACGGAGTGTCCGGATTGCGGCACCGCAGTCGTGGAGGACGGGCCGCGTATCCGCTGCCCCAACCGGTTCGGGTGCCCCGCCCAGCTGAAGGCGCGGATCGTGCATTTCGGTTCGAGGTCCGCGCTCGACATCGAAGGATTGGGGGTGGAGACCGCGACTCTGCTGGTGAACCTCGGATGGGTGCGTGGTCTGCACGACCTGTTCGATCTCGAGCCCGAGCGACTGGCCGAGCTCGAGGGATTCGCCGAGAAGTCCGCGAACGCGCTCGTCGAGGCGATCGCGTCGAAGCGGCGGCCGGACCTCGACCGCTTCCTCGTCGCGCTCGGCATTCCCGAGGTCGGCGTGACCGTGGCCGGTGCGCTCGCGCGGCATTTCCGTGATTTCGATGCGATACGGGATGCCTCACGGGAAGCGCTCGCAGAGGTCCCGGGTATCGGGCCCAAGATGAGTGAGGTCATCGCCGGCTTCTTCGAAGACGAGCGCAACGCCTCGGCCATCGACCAGCTCCTGTCACGCGGCGTCGAGCCGGTGGCACCGGAGCCTCTGGATACTCCGGAAGAGGAACGCGGCACCGCCGTCTTCACCGGGGCCCTGCCCGTGCCTCGCGCCGAAGCCGAGGACGCCTGGCGCGCCGTCGGAGGGAAGGTGGTCGGATCGGTATCGAGCAACACGGACTTCGTGGTCGCGGGCGAGAACGCCGGGTCCAAGCTGACCAAGGCGGAGAAGCTCGGCGTGCCGGTGCTCGACTACGAGGCGTTTCTCGAGAAGCTCACCTCCGCCGGGGGAAGCATCTGATGCAGAACCTCGACATCGCCCGGGAGCTCGACACGCTCGCCGACCTGCTCGAGATCCAGGGTGCGAACCCGTTCCGGATCCGGGCCTATCGGAACGCGGTGAACACGGTGCGTAGCTCATCGCGGTCGCTGGCCGCGATGGTGGCCGACGGCGAAGACCTCACCGAGCTGCCGGACATCGGGGACAACGTGGGGGCGCACATCGTCGAGCTCCTCGAGACGGGCAAGATCACGCGCCTCGAAGAGGTTGCGGTGGATTTCCCCCGGTCCCTCGCGGACCTCGTGCGCCTCGAAGGGCTCGGGCCGAAGAAGGTGAGGAAGCTCTTCGACGAGCTCGACGTCCGGACCATCGAAGACCTCGAGGCTGCCCTCGACGAAGGCCGGGTGGAGGCGCTCGAAGGATTCGGCAAGAAGAGCGTGGAAAAGCTGCGCCTCGCGCTCGAGGACTACCG
>JBBDSN010000002.1:7598-9836 GCA_040904885.1 Gemmatimonadota bacterium
TCCGAGTCGTTCGGAGCCGCGCTCGTCTACTTCACGGGATCGAAGGAGCACAACGTCGTGCTCCGGACGCGGGCCGTGCGCGAAGGGCTGCGGGTCAACGAGTGGGGCGTGTTCCGCGTCGAGGACGACGAGGGCGAGGCCGCCGGCGGAAAACCGGGAGAACGCGACTTCGGCGAGCGCGTGGCCGGTGCGGGCGAGGCGGACGTTTACGCTTCCCTGGGGCTGCCCTGGATCCCGCCCGAGCTCAGGGAGAGCCGGGGCGAGATCGACGCGGCGCTGGCCGGCACCCTCCCGGCCCTGGTGACGCTCGACGACATCCGGGGTGACCTCCAGATGCACTCGACGTGGAGCGACGGGCGCGTCTCCATCGAAGAGATGGCAAGGGCGTGCGTGGATCTGGGCTACACGTACATGGCCGTCACCGATCATAGCCAGGCGATGGCCATGGTGGGTGGCCTCACACCCGAGCGGGCCCGGGCGCAGTGGGAGGAGGTCGCGGAGGTGAGGGAGAAGGTGCCGGAGATCCTCCTGCTGCGAAGCGCCGAAGTCGACATTCTCAAAGACGGATCGCTCGATTTCCCGGACGAGATCCTCGAACAACTCGACCTCGTGTTGATCTCAGTGCACTCTCTCATGGCTCAGGACCGGAAGACCATGACGGACCGGGTGCTCCGGGCCATGGCGCACCCGACTGTCGATATATTGGCACACCCCACGGGACGGATCATCAACCGCCGCGAGCCTTTCGAGCTCGATGTGGAGGCGGTCCTCGAGGCCGCCGCCGAGCTGTCCGTGGCGGTCGAGCTCAACGCCAACCCGAACCGACTGGATCTCGATGATGTGCATGTGCACCGAGCGAAGGAGCTGGGCGTCCCCGTGGTCGTCAGCACGGATGCCCACGGCCCCGAAGGACTCCGTGACATGCGGTTCGGGGTCGCGCAGGCCCGCCGGGGGTGGCTGGAGGCGGGCGACGTGCTGAACGCGCGGACCCGGGAGGACTTCGAGGCGTGGCTCCGGCGGCGCGAAGCGTGAGGGCCTACCGATGACGCCGATGGTGTTGGACGTCGCGATCCTGGTGGTCGGCATCGGCGTGCTCTACTTCGGCGCCGATTGGTTGGTGCGGGGCGCGGCACGGATGGCCGCGTCGCTGGGGGTCAGCCCCATCGTGGTCGGCTTGACGGTGGTGTCGCTCGGAACTTCGGCTCCGGAGTTGGTGGTGTGCGTGATCGCGGCGCTCGAGGGTCGCCCGGGACTGGCCACGGGGAACGTGCTCGGCTCGAACCTGGCGAACATGGGATTGATCCTGGGCGTGACCGCGCTGATCACGCCGCTGGCGGTGCAGGCACGGGTGGTGTGGCGAGAAATGCCCATCATGCTGGCGATCACGGTCGGTCTGTACGCCCTCGTGTGGGACCTGAACCTGGGCCGGGTGGACGGCGTGATCCTGCTCGTGGTGTTGGGGGCGTACATCATATCGGCCTTTCGGACGGTGGGTGAGAAGGCCCCCGAGCTCCTGGGCGAGTACGGCGAGCTTCTGGCTGCGGAGGATGAGAAGATTCCGCTCCGGTTTCGGGACTTCCTTCTCGTGGTCGCGGGATCGCTGGGACTCGTGCTCGGGGGATACGCGATCGTGGAGGGCGCGGTGGGTGTGGGGACGGCGCTCGGGATCTCCGAAGTCGTCATCGGCTTGACGGTCGTCGCGATCGGGACGTCGCTTCCGGAGCTCGCGACCTCCGTGGTCGCCGCGATGCGGCAGGAGGCGGACATCGCCGTAGGGAACGTCATCGGCTCGAACATCTTCAACCTCGCGGGCATCCTCGGCGTGACCGCGCTCGTGGCCCCCATCCCGATTGCCCGCACCGTGCTGACGCACGAGTTGGTCGCGGTGACCCTCATGTCACTCGCGCTTTTCCCCCTCGTCCGCATGGGGTGGCGGCTGCGTCGCTGGGAAGGAGCCATGCTGCTCACCGGCTACCTCGGTGCTTTCTTCTTCCTGATCTGACCGACCGGCGTTGCGCCCGGGTGCGCGCAACCCCGAATATCAGGGATGAGCCGAGACGTCGATGCGGTCTTCGAGGCGATCGAGCGTTGGGAGACATCCCAGCTCATCGACGCGGACACCGCGAACACCCTGCGCCGCGACACGCGGGAGTCCGCTGAGGCCGGCACGCGCCGTCTGGGGCAATACGTGCTCGCCGGCACAGCGGCGGCTGTCGCGCTCATCGCGGGCGGCGTCTT
>JBBDSN010000002.1:9936-14021 GCA_040904885.1 Gemmatimonadota bacterium
GCGCCTGGCTCGCCAAGCTGCTCTCCTATCAGGTGCTCCTCTGGATTCCGTTCGGTTTCTACACGGCGCTCGAGGCGCTCGACGGGCCGCCGGAGCTCGCCTTTCTGATGGTCGGCGGGGGCGGGATCGCGGCGTTCGGATATGCGAACAGCCGTGGCCTGAGGCCCGTGCTCGGAGCCGCCGCGCTCGCCTTCGTCGCGGCGGTGTGGTACTGGGGCGTGGAGCGAGGCGGAGCGTTGGGTGCGGTGCTCGCCCTCACGCTCACGGCCGCGGCGTTGTTCTGGATCTCCGGCCGGACCGGAAGCCCGGACGACTGAGAAGGCCGGACCGGCTGGTTCTGCCGCCGAGGCCCCCGGATCGGTCGACTCCGTCACGTCACGCCGGGCCGAACGAATGGGGCGCGGGACTCGCGCGGGACGACCTGCTAGCTTTCTTCCCCGATCCTACAACCGCATCTCAGGAGCCTTTCGGACATGCTACCCATTGATCTCACCGGAAAACGGGCCTTCGTGGCGGGCGTCGCGGACGATCGCGGATACGGTTGGGCGATCGTGCGTGCGCTCGCCCGCGCCGGCGCCTCGATCTGCGTGGGCACGTGGCCTCCGGCCCTGCGCATCTTCACCAAGAGCCTCGAGCGCGGGAAGCTCGACACGTCGCTCCCGGGCGGAGGCGCGATTGAGCTCGAGCGCATCTACGCGCTCGATGCCGTCTACGACACACGCGACCAGGTTCCGGAGTCGATCAGCTCGGACAAGCGGTACGTGGATCTCGACGAGTTCACCATCCAGGAGATCGCCGACCGACTGCGCAGCGACTTCGGGGAGAAGCCCCTCGACATCGTCGTGCACTCGCTCGCGAACGGACCGGAAGTGCAGAAGGCGCTCATCGATACGAGCCGGGAGGGATATCTGGCCGCGGTGAGCGCGAGCGCCTACTCCATGGTGAGCCTCGTGCAGCGGTTCGGTCCGCTGATGCGTGAGGAGGGGGCGGTCGTTTCGCTGTCGTATCTCGCGGCCGAGCGGGTCATCCCCGGCTACGGCGGCGGGATGAGCTCCGCGAAAGCTGCGCTCGAGGGGGATACCCGCACGCTCGCCTACGAGGCGGGGCGCCGCCTCGGCATCCGGGTCAACACCATCAGCGCGGGGCCGTTGGCGAGTCGGGCCGCGAAGGCGATCGGGTCGATCGACCGCATGGTCGAGTACTACGAGGCCAACGCGGCTCTGCCCGAATGCAACACGGCGGATGAGGTCGGCTTGGCGGCGGCGTTCCTCTGTTCACCGCTGGCTTCCGGCATCACCGGCGAGACGCTCCACGTGGACAAGGGGTACCATGCGATGGGGATGAAGGCCGAGGATCGGCTGGGCGACGGGTGAGTAGGGCGTGAGCTTCGGCGCGCTCCTGCCGGACGTCCGGGTTCCGCCGCCGGGGCCGCAGTCGCGCGAGGCCGCACGGAGGTTGCGGGCGGTCGAGTCGCACGATGTCACCCACATCACGGACCGGTGGCCGGTCTTCTGGGAGGAGGCGCGTGGGGGGAACGTGCGGGACGTGGACGGCAACGTCCTGCTCGACCTCACCGGGGCGTTCGGGGTGGGCTTGCTCGGACACGCGCATCCCGTGGTCGTAGAGGCCGTCGAGCGACAGGCGCGCCTGCTGCTGCACGGCATGGGCGACATCCATCCTCCCCGGATCAAGCTCGACCTGCTCGAGCGGCTCGCCGCGGTGGCGCCCTGGCCGGAGAGCCGAACCGTCCTCTCGTCGACCGGATCCGAGGCGATCGAAACGGCCCTCAAGACCGCGCAGGTCGCGACCGGCCGGCCGGGTATTCTCGCCTTCGAGGGCGCCTACCACGGGCTGACGCTCGGTGCGCTCGCGGCCACCGACCGGGACCACTTCCGGGGGCGCTTCCTGGACCGCCTCTACGGCGGGGTCCGCTTCGTGCCGTTCCCGGACGGCGAGGGTGAGCAGGGCGAGCCCGCCCACGGGGCCTCACAGGTGCTGAAGGCCGTGGCCGACGCGTTGGAAGGTGGCGCACCGAACGGCGACCCGATCGGCGCCGTGCTCGTCGAGCCCATGCAGGGCCGCGGGGGTGCCCGGGTCCCCCCGGAAGGCTTCATGCCGGAGCTCGGCCGCCTGGCTCGCGGGGCGGGCGCGGTGGTCATCGCCGACGAGGTCTTCACGGGCTCGGGCCGATGCGGCGGCATGTTCGCGTCGCCGTTGGTGGGCCTCGATCCGGACCTGGTGTGTCTCGGCAAGGCGCTCGGCGGCGGGGTTCCGATGTCGGCGTGCATGGGTCGAGCCGAGGTGATGGACCGCTGGCCCGAGAGCACCGGGGAGGCGATCCACACCAGCACGTTCCTGGGCCACCCGCTCGGATGCGCCGCGGCGCTCGCGGTGCTCGAGCGCTACGAGCGGGACCGGGTGCACGAGCGGGTCCGGGAAGCCGGTCGTGATTGGACCGGGCGGCTCCGCACGCGCCTTGCCGCTTGCCGCCGCGTGTGCGAAGTCCGTGGGCTCGGGCTACTTCTCGGTATCGAGCTCGGTGATGCCGAGGGCCGGCCGGGGGGAGCGGGGGATGGGGGGCGGGTCGCCGAGGGGTTGCTCGCCATGGGCGTGCTCGTACTTCCGGCGGGGCCGTCCGGGAACGTCGTCGAGGTCACCCCGTCCGTGTACCTGACCGAGCACCAGGTGGCGCACGCCGTCGAGGCGCTCGCCCAGGCGATCGAGGCCCTTGAATGACAGGGTTCCAGTGAAGCGGGTCGCGTTCGTCGTCGTCGCCGTCGCCGTCGCGTGGACGGTCGCCACGCTGTTGCGGCCCGCCCCGGGCGAAGTCGAGCCGCCGCCGCCGCCGCCGCCGTCCGAGGGTGAACCGCCGGGTGGCCCGATCGCGCGCCTGCCGGTCCTGCTCGTACCCGGGTGGCTCGATACCGACCGGGACATGGCGGCGCTCCGCATCCGACTGATCAGCGCCGGCTGGCCGCCCGAGCGCGTTCGCGCCGTCTCGTTCGATGCCCCCGCGGGCAGCAATCGCGACCACGCCGACGAGCTCCACACCGTGGCGCGCTCGTTGCTCCGCGAGGCCGGCGCCGACTCGCTCGACATCGTCGCCTACTCCATGGGGGGGCTGGCCACCCGCTGGTACCTGCTCCGCGACGAGGCCATTGCCGTGAGGCGATTGGTCTTTCTGGCCACCCCGCACCGTGGGACGCTCGCGGCTCATCTCGCCTGGGGCGAGGGGCGGGACGAAATGATGCCCGACAGCCCGTTTCTCGACAGCTTGAATGCTGGCCCGCCCGTCCCGCTGGGAGTAGACGCCCTGACCGTGCGCACGTCGTTCGACACCCATGTGCTGCCGGGAGAGAGCGCGACGCTGCCCGGAGTCCCCGATATCGAAGTGTGCTGTCCGACGCACCCCGGCATACTCACGGACGCGGAGGTCTTCGGGATCGTGCGACGTTTCCTCGAGACGGGCGAGGCCGGGGGTTGACCGTTCGGACGCGCCGTTCTTAGAATTGGTGCTCTCCGGATTCGGAGTAGACGCCCCCATCGTCTAGTGGCCTAGGATATCGCCCTCTCACGGCGAAGACCGGGGTTCGAGTCCCCGTGGGGGTATTTTTGCGGTCGCTTAGCTCAGCTGGTAGAGCGCTACGTTCACATCGTAGATGTCGCAGGTTCGAGTCCTGCAGCGACCATGGCCCAATCTGGAAGTTCTTGCACCCCAGTCGCTTAAGCGGCTGGGGCGTTTTCGTAGGTGTGGAGCCCGTGGAACCTGGAAAAACTTAAGTCGTTGGGAGTTGACAGGTTTGCGGGTGTGGGGCCCCCTCTGGTGGTCCTTGAGGGACCATAGCCTGCGAGCGGGGGCATGTGCTACCAGTCGCGCTAGCGGGGGGCCGGGTTGGAACCGTGGGTGCGGCCTCGGTCACGATGATATCGTTGGTGGGAGGCACACTGACCGCTCGCAACCGGAGCGGCTCCGGCGCGGAGTTCGAGTTGAGGATCCCGATCAGGCGGGCGAACGCCCGGCGTCTTCGCCTCTAACCCTCCGCCGGAGCCCGCCGGCCTCAGCGCGCCTCGCGGAGCATGGCCGC
>JBBDSN010000003.1:0-8834 GCA_040904885.1 Gemmatimonadota bacterium
CATCGGCAGCATCGTCTTCACGCCCTGCCCGATCTCCGGGTTCTGGGCGATGAGCGTAATGTGGCCATCGGGGTCGATGCGCACGTGACCGTTCGGCACGAAGTCCACCGCAGTCCCCTGCGCATCCCTGATCCCGAAGACGTCGAAGTAGCTCGAGACGAGGAGCCCGCCACCCGCGACCGCGCTGATCTTCAGGAACTGCCGCCGTTTCATCGTCGTGGTGCTCATGCCCCCTCCCCGTTGCTCGCGTCGGGCAATGCGGTCCCGGCCATCAGCCTGGCCGCCCGGTGGATGCCCTCTCGGATGCGGATGTAGGTCCCGCACCGGCACAGGTTGCGGTCCATCGCCCCGTCGATCTGCTCGTCTGTGGGGTTCGGGATGCGATCGAGCAGCGCCGCGGCCGCCATGAGCTGGCCCGCCTGGCAGTAGCCGCACTGCGGCACGTCCAACTCACGCCACACCTGCTGGAGCGGGTGTGTGCCGTCCGGCGACAGCCCCTCGATCGTGACGACGTCGTCACCTTCCAGGGTGTCGACGCTGACCTGGCAGCTCCGCGTCGTGCGGCCGTTCACGTGGACCGTGCAGGCGCCGCATTCGGAGATGCCGCAGCCGAACTTGGTTCCCTTGAGGTCGAGCAGGTCGCGTAGGACCCACAGCAAGGGCATCTCGGACGGCGCGTCCACCGTGACGGGGGCGCCGTTCAGCGTGAAGGTGACGAGCATGGGCGGAGCCTCCGTAATGAACGCACGCGGGATCTAAAGACTCTTGATCCTAAGCCGGGGGCGTCGTGTCAAGCAAGAAGGACCGCCCCGAAAGACAACGGGCCGGGAGTCGCGACTCCCGGCCCGTGCCATACGCTTCAAGCGTGCGCGGCGCCGAATCAGGCCTTCGAGATCTCGATCTTACGGCCCTTCGCCTCGGCGGCCTTGGGCAGGTCGATCGTCAAGACGCCGTTGTCGAAGCGCGCGGTGATCTCGTCGGCCTTCACCGTGCGAGGCAGCGTGAACGAGCGGCGGAACGACCCGTAGCTACGCTCCCAAACATGGTAGCGGCGCTCGTCCTCGCCTTCGGCCCGCTCTTCCATCTTCTCGCCGCTGATGGTGAGGATGTTGTTCTCGAGCTCGATCGAGACGTCCTCCTCGCGCATGCCCGGCAACTCTGCGGTCAGCACGAGACTCTCCTTCGTCTCAGCGACGTTGACCGAGGGTGCCCAGTTACCCGGGCCGTCCCCACCTCGCATCGAGCTGTCCTCGAAGAAGCGGGCCAGACGGCTGGAGACATCCTCGAGCTCACGCCAGGGGGCGATGCTCGGGTTCCGGAACTGGTAACGCGTGATGGCCATGGTGACCTCCTTCTGGAACGGGATGTCCGATTTGCGTGCCCCACCGGATCGTCGTGCGTCCGAACGGGCGACGCGTCTCTCGATTTCGCCCAAAAAAAGTAGCAACCGGCGTGCCACTCCAAACCAGCCGCAAAACTGCCAAAACGCACGCGCACATGGGCTTGGAAGATCATGCCACCTGCCATAATGGCAACCGTCGGGTCAGAATGACGCCCGCACGAGCCCCGCGGCAAGACGGGCGGCACCGAAGGCGGGATCGATCGGTCCCGAGGAGTAGTCGAGCCCGAGCGGCTCGAGCAGTCGCTCGAGACTCGACCGGAGCCATCCTCCCTCACCGATCAGGCCACCCCACAGAACGAGGGGAAAGTCCGCACCGGACGCCCCCGGGTCGTCACCCCCACCCTCCAACCGCTCCAGGAGAGCGATCACGTGGCCGCGCAGCGCAGCGGCCGCGTCGGTCACGATCGAGGCCGCCACGGAGTCTCCGGCGCGCGCGGCTTCGAGCACCAAGGGAGCGAGCGCGGCGACCTCGGCCTTCGAGGCGCGGTTCGTCCACGGAATCAGCGCGTACGGATCGTCCAGCCCCAGATATCCCATCAGCAGGTCTTCCAACGCGGTCGGCTGCGCACGTCCGTCCACCGCCCGAGCGATGCATCCGAGCGCCCGCATGGCGATCCAGTACCCACTCCCTTCGTCCCCCAGGAGGGCGCCCCACCCACCGACGCGTTCCATGCGGCCGTCCGGGCTCCGGCCGAGGGCGATGGAGCCCGTACCGGCGATGAGCAAGAGACCGGGGCCGTCGCCGAATGCGCTTTCGAACGCCGCTTTGACGTCGGTCCCGACCCCGACGGCTTCGGCCAGGTCCGCCTCGGACAGCAGCGCCTCCGCGCGGCCTCGTAGGCTCTCGCGACCGGCCCCGGCGAGCCCGACCCAAAGCGCCGCGGCTGGAAGCTCGAGACCCGCGGATCCGACCGCGTCGCGCACAGATTCGCGCACGGCCTCGGTGACGTCGTCGATCGAATCTTCCCTGAGCACACCCCCGGGACCATGACCTCGAGCGAGCTCTCGCCCCGAATCGTCGACGATGGCCGCCTCCGCATGGCTCCCGCCGATGTCCACACCCACGAAATAGCGCATCAAACCGAGGTCCGCTGGGGGAACACCCATCCGGCCAACCACCCGCTCGTGAAGGTCGCGATGCTTCCAAACGGCACGTACCAGGGCCAGGCCATCCGGCCGCGGAACAGCGTCACCAATCCGATGCCGAAGGCGATGCCGAAGATCGCCGCGCCCTGGCCGGGACGCTTCGTGAGCACGCCCAGGGCGAAGACACCGAGGAGCCCACCGTAGACGAGCGACGCGATCCCGAGCGCGACCTCCACGGCCGACGTCCCCTCGGAGAGCGGGATGAACAGGATGGCTCCACCGATGAGGAGGCCTGCCCACACGAGCGTGAAGAACCGGCCGGCCTTGAAGATGCGGGCTTCATCGTCGGACGCGCCGACCATGGGCGCCCAGTAGTCGTAGGCGGTCGCTGAAGCCAGCGAGTTGATGGAGGACGACAGCGACGACATCGCCGCCGCGAACACGCCCGCGATGAGGAGGCCGGTCAGCCCGGGCGGCAGGGCCTCCACGATGAACCGTGCGAAGATCTCGTCGGGGACCGCGAACTCGCGCCCGCCATAGTATCCCCAGATCCCGAGCCCGACGAGCAGAAAGAGAAGGAACTGGACCATGACCACGACCCCGCTCCCCACCAGCGCGCGCTGCGCCGAGGTACGGTCCCGGCACGTGAGCAGGCGCTGCACGATGAGTTGGTCGGTCCCGTGCGAAGCCATGGTCAGGAACGCCCCACCGAGCACTCCGGCCCAGATGGTGTACGTCGTGCTCAGATTCCAGGTGAAGTCGAGCACATCGAGCTTGCCGGCGGCCGACGCATCCGAGAATACGCCGCCCCATCCGCCGGGGACCAACAGCTGCACGGCTCCGAGCGCGACCGCGGCGCCGAACAGGTAGAGACCCATCTGCACGGCGTCGACCCAGACCACGGCCTTGATGCCCCCGAAGTACGTATAGACGACGGTCATCACGCCGATGACCGCGATCGACACGGGGTACGGCCATCCGGTGATGAGCGCGAGCGGGATGGCGGTCGCGAAGAGCCGCACCGAGTCCGCGAGCAGACGCGTCACCATGAAGATCGCGGACGTGAAACGGCGGGCCGCCACCCCGAACCGGGTCTCGAGGAGCGCGTACGCCGTGACGAGCTCGCCCCGGTAGTAAGCCGGCAGCAAGACGGCCGCCACGACGATGCGGCCGGCCAGGTATCCCAGGGTGAGCTGCAGGAAGACCAGGCTCCCGGTGTACGAGACGCCCGGGATGCTCAGGAAGGTGAGTGTGCTCGTCTCCGTGGCGACGACCGAGAGCATGACCGCGAACCAGGGAAGCGAGCGGCTCCCGAGAAAGTAGTCGCTGCCGCCACGCTGTCCCCGGCCCAGCCATGCTCCCCACACGGTGACACCGAGCAGGTAGACGACCAAAACGACGAGGTCGAGGGGCGTGAAACCGATCACGGGCGGACCACCTCGCGGCCGTCACCCGCCACGTGGTGCCACCACACGGTCGGTGATCGAGCGGGCGACCGCGTCGTGCACGTCGCGCCGGAGCGGCACGTGCTTCTGATTCTCGCGGGTCGGGTGCACCCGGTTCGTGAGCAGCACGACCCACACGTCGAGCTCGGGGTCGATCCAGAGCGACGTGCCGGTGTATCCGGTGTGTCCGAACGCCGATGTCGTGAAGTAATCCCCGGCGGAAGAGCGGCCCTCGGGCGTGTCCCAGCCGAGCGCGCGTGAAGACGTGGAGTCGTGCCGGCTCGTGAACCTGCGTATCAGATCCGCATCGAGCAATCGGACCGGAGCCGGACGAGCGACGGGACAGGGCTCGCCGACCACCCCACCCGGCACGCATGCGGGCGCCACACCGTCGTTCAACATCATTCTGGCAAACACCGACAGATCGAGCGCCGTGCTGAACAGCCCCGCGTGACCGGCGACCCCGCCCATGGCATCGGCGTTCTCGTCGTGCACCCGGCCCCACACCAGTTCGTTCCGCCACTCGGTGTCGAGCTCGGTGGCCGCGATGCGGGGCAAGAGCGACGCGTCGGGGCGGTACATCGTCTCGCGCATCCCCAGCGGCGTCCATACGCGCTCGTCGAGGAAGACGTCCAAAGGCTGGCCCGTGATCTCCTCCACGATCCAGGCCAGCGTCATCGGCCCGAGATCGGAGTAGAGCGTGACCTCACGCGGGTCTCGCTCGAGGGGATCGTCGGCGACGGCGTCGCGGTAGGCCTCCACCCCCTCGATCTCGAAGAACCACCGCCGGAACGGGGTGAGTCCCGCCCGGTGCACCAGCAGATCACGCACCGTGACGTCGCGCTTACGCACGTCGCCCCTGGCCCAGTCCGGTAGATACGAGATGACCGGAGCGTCCAGGTCGAGGCGGCCCTCCTGCACCAGGAGCATCACCGCTGTGGTGGTGCCGACCACCTTCGACACGGAAGCGAGGTCGAAGACGGACGTGGGCGTGACGGGCCTGTCACTCCCCCACGCGAGCGCTCCGTACCCGCGGAGGTGGACGAGCCGGTCGTGCCGGCCGACGGCGAGCACCGCGCCCGACGCGGCCGAGTCGGCCAGCGCGACGGTCACGATGGAGTCGAGGCGAGCCGGCATGCCGGGCGCCAGACCCACGGCGGAAGGATCGGCCTCTCGGAGCGC
Source organism: Gemmatimonadota bacterium (assembly GCA_040904885.1). Classification (GTDB taxonomy): domain Bacteria; phylum Gemmatimonadota; class Gemmatimonadetes; order Longimicrobiales; family Gaopeijiaceae; genus JAWLHJ01. The sequence goes on from JBBDSN010000003.1 coordinate 5,116, forward strand.
TACATCGGGTGTCCGTGCCGCCGCCCCGGCCGCGATCCCGGCTGCCACGAGGGGGTCGTCCACGACGCTCACGGCGACCCGTGCGGCGGACTTCTCCCGTTCGAGACCGTGTCCCACCGGGTAGTCCGGCGGGAGCGGGATCGGAAGCCGACCGGAGATCGCTTCCTCCCCGAAGAGCGCGGCCAGAGCGGCTCTTTGCGAAACTTCCCGGTCCCCCCACCCGACGAGGTAGGCCGCGATGTCGGGCAGCGCCGACAACACGTAAGGGTTCCCGAGCGAGACCAGCACCGTGCGCCCCATCGGCGCATGCACCTCGAGCAGCGTCCGGAACGCCTCGGGGAGGGCGTCCGGGCCGGACCCCGCGGACGGCGGCACGTAGGCGGTGACGAGCACCGTTCCGCCGCCCGCCACGTTGGCGAGGGCGTCCGCCGCCAGGGCGTACGCCGCCGAGTCGCTCCGCTCGTCGAGCGAAACCTCGACCGACCCCGGCGCACGCTCACGGAGCCCCGGCGAAAACGCGCCACCGGCCCAGAGCCAGGTGGACGGTGCGTAGCGTACATGGACGAGTGGTCCGCCTCCGGTCAGGGGCAGGAGCCCGGATTCGTCGCGGACGAGCGTCATGGACCGGGACGCCGCGGAGTCGGCGAACGCGAGGTGGGCGCCGGAGCCGACCACCTGGTCCACCCGATCGAGCGACACGTACCGGTTCCGGTGGAGCCCGAGACTCGCCTTCATCTCGAGGATCCGCCGTGCCGAGGATTCCAGCCGAGCCCGGTCGAGTCTGCCCTGCCGCACCGCGTCGACCACCGCCGCCACCACCTCGGGAACGGCCCTGGGAGCGAGGATGACGTCGGCTCCGGCCTCGACCGACCGGACGGACGCCTCACGGATCCCATACATGTCGGTAATGGCGCGCATGGTGAGCGCGTCCGTCAGGACGAGACCGTCGAAGCCGAGCTCGTCCCGGAGCATGCCCGTGAGGAGCGCCTCGGAAAGCGTGGCCGGAGGCGACCCGGGACCGAGCACCCTCGGCAGCTGGACGTGCGCGGTCATGACCCCCTCGACGCCCTCGTCGATGGCGCGACGGAACGGGACCAACTCCACCGCGTCCAACCGCGCGCGATCCGCCTCGATGACCGGCAGCCCGAGATGGGAGTCGACGGAGGTGTCACCGTGCCCTGGAAAGTGCTTCGCCGTGGTGAGCGCCCCACCCTCACGGGCACCGCGGATGAACGCCGCCCCGAGCCGCGCGACGCGACCCGGATCCGCCCCGAACGAGCGCGTCGAGATGACCGGGTTGTCCGGGTTGGAATTCACGTCGAGCACCGGGGCGAACAACAGGTGCACGCCCGTGGCCCGGGCCTCGAGCGCGGTGATGCGGCCATACTCGAACGCGAACCGCTCGTCTTCGATGGCCCCGAACGCCATCGTGGGTGGGAACGCCGTGCCTCCGCCCTGCGGCAGGAGCGACGGGAGCGCGTACGTGCCGCTCAGCCGCATGCCGGGTCCGCCGTTCTCGAAGTCCGAGGCGACCAGAAGCGGCACGGACGCGAGTCGCTGGAGCGCGTTCAGCTTCGCGACGTAGGCGTGCGGCGTCCCGATCGAGGGGGACACGCCGCCGATTGCCTGCTCCCCGACCCAGGAGCGCAGCGGATCGAAGTCGGGGCTCGTGGGTGAAGCGTATCCGCCGGGGATCCATTCGATGACGAGCTGGGCCGCGAGCTGCTCGAGCGAGAAGTCCGCGAGGGTTCGCTCGACCCATGCGACCGCTTCGGCGTCCAACGTACGGGCGGGGCGAAGGGGCGGGGGGACGGTCGCGGAGGGCGTGCCTTCCCAGGCGACCGATGCGGTGCCCGGCGCCCCCCCGCAGGAGCACGCGAATACGACCACGAGCAGGGAGCCGAGCGAGCGACGCTCAGCCGTCACTAGCGTTTCGCGGGCTGCGGGGAATCGTGAGACCGTCGCCGATCTCGAACAGGGGCGGAATGCGAGTGGGGACGCGCCCCGTGATCTCGAAAGCCCCGAAAAGCGCCCGGGCGGCCGCGCTCTGGCTGACCTGGGAGCTGCTCCACGCGAGCATGTACGACTGGACTTCGGGAAAGTCCCGAATCAAGTACGGATTCCCGAACGAGATCACGACGTGCGGAACGCCCGCGTCGCCGAGCCTCTGGATGAAGTCCGCGAGCTCCTGGGGGATCGCCACGCTTCCCTGATAGGACACCGCGGTCACGTAGGTGTTCACGATCACCAACGCTTTTCCACTCACGTCCCGCCACAGCGCTTCGTAGCGATCGGCTCCCGCGTCACGGTCCAGATCGAACGTGGACAGCCGCGGGTAGATCGAGCGGAGCTCGGAGTTGAACGTCCTGCCCGCCAGGATATCGCTGGACCGACGATACGTGACCGAGAGCACCCGGGCCGTCCGGGTGCCCCGAAGGGGCAGCAGGTCACGCTCGTTCTTCAGGACCGTGATGGACTGTTCTGCGATGTGGTCGGCGAGCGCCACGTGTTCCGGGATTCCGACCGTGTGCTTGAGTTGCCGGATATCGACCGCGCGAAGGGTATCGAGGCCCAGAGACGTCTTGGTCGCGAGAATGCGCCGCACGGAGTGGTCGATCCGCGACTCGGAAATGCGCCCGCTCTCCACCGCGCTCACGATTCCGTCGATCGCGGCCGGCACGGACGCGGGCATCAGGATGACGTCCGCTCCGGCTTCGATGGCGCGGACGGCCGCCTCCGCGGCGGTCCGGCCCCGGGCAATCGCGCCCATGTCCATGGCGTCCGTGAAGACGAGACCCTGGAAACCCATCTCGTCGCGCAGCATTGTTTCGAGAACGTACGACGAGAGCGTTGCCGGATCGGAGCCGCCGCCGTTCAAGGTCGGTACCGAGATGTGCGCCGTCATGATCGCGCCCATCCCCGCGTCGATCGCGGCCTGAAAGGGCCGCAGCTCCACGGAGTCCATACGGGCGCGGTCGTGCCGGATGACCGGCAGGGCGATGTGTGAGTCGACGTCCGTATCCCCGTGTCCGGGGAAGTGCTTGCCGGTCGCGATGGCGCCATGGTCCTGGACGCCCGCCACGAACGCCGCACCCATACGGGAAACGACGGCCGGGTCCTCTCCGAAGGCCCGCACATTGATGATCGGGTTGTTCGGGTTGTTGTTGACGTCGAGCACCGGCGCGAAGGGTACGTGGATACCGACAGCTCTCGCTTCGAGGGCGGTGATGCGGCCCATCTGATAGGCGAGCCGCGGGCTTCCCGTGGCGCCTACGGCCATCAAGGTCGGGAAATCGGTCGCGCCGCCGAGGTCGATGTTGCCGAACACGGCTCCGCGCATCCGGAAGCCCGCTCCGGTCTCGAGGTCCGCCGCGACGAGCAGCGGGAGACGCGCATGCTCCTGAAGATCGTTGAGCTTGACCGCGACGTCGGTCGGCGTGCCCACGGACATGATGACGCCGCCTACGCCCTGCTCCTCGATCATCCGCACGATGCGCTCGTGGCTCGCGGAGCCGGCCGGCGCATAGTCGCCGAGGACCCATGGCATCATGAGCTGACCGACCTTCTCACGGAGCGTCAGCGAGGCGAGAGTCAGGTCCACCCACATCGCACGTGCTTCGGACTCGGTCGCGGGCTCGGCGGCCTCGCCAGCCGCCTCGTCGAGCAGAGCCCCGAGCAACTCGGCCAATTCCGCGTCGCCGTTGTCGCCGTTGTCGCCG
>JBBDSN010000003.1:8934-13980 GCA_040904885.1 Gemmatimonadota bacterium
TGGGGGACACCGTCCGCGCCCGGAGCACTCGCCTCCAACCCGGCGGACTCCGCTTCCGGATCCACCTGCTCCCCACCCCCGATGAACGGGACACTACAGGCCGCCACAGCGAGGAGGACGAGAAGCACGACGGGCCGCAATGCGTACCCGTGCTGGATCGAAAGGGAAAACGGCATGGGAGCGGGGGACCCTCGGAAGTGTTCGTTGACGGCGTCCCGCGGCATGACGATCGTTGCCCCATGACTCTCATGCGAGACCGGGGACGGGGTGTCGACGCCGACGGACGATCGGAACTTATGCCCACCTATACCCCGTCACAATCAACCGGGTTCTCGGCGCGGCTCGCGATCGTGGCACTCTTGGCGGTCGGGGCGTGCGCGGGAGAGGGGCGAATCGGTGGCTCGAACGCCGACGGAGCCGCGGCGCGGGGACCGGAGTCCGATGCGACAGCCGGGGATTCTGGCCGGAGTGCGGTCGTCCGACCGGGCATCGACGTGCTGCTGGAGGACTCGCTCCACTTGGTGCGGGACCGTCGGGTCGGCCTCATCACCAACCACACGGGCCTCGACCGGGAAGGCCGCCCGTCCATCGACCGGCTGGCCGGCCACCCCGACGTCGAGCTCGTCGCCCTGTACTCCCCGGAGCACGGCATCGAGGGCAGGGCCGAGGCGGGTGAGAGCGTCGCGAGCCTGACGGACGCCCGCACCGGCCTGCCCATCCACTCGCTCTACGGCGAGACCCGGCGACCCACCTCCGCGATGCTCGAGGGCGTCGACGTGCTCCTCTTCGACCTGCAGGATGTGGGCGCGCGCTACTACACCTACGTCTACACCATGGCGTACGCGATGGAGGAAGCCGGTCGCCGCGGCATCCCGTTCGTCGTTCTCGACCGCCCGAACCCGATCGGGGGTGAGGCGGTGCAAGGCAACGTCCTCGATCCCGCGTTCAGCACCTTCGTGGGCCTCTATCCCCTTCCCATGAGGCACGGCATGACGCCCGGCGAGTTGGCGCGCCTCTACGTCGGGGAATTCGGCATGAAGGTCGACCTGCACGTCGTGCCGGTAGCGGGACTCTCCCGGGGGATGACGTTCGACGACACCGGGCTACCCTGGGTGCCGCCGTCCCCCAACATGCCCTCGCTCGCAAGCGCGTTGGCGTACCCGGGCACATGCCTGTTCGAGGGGACGCCGCTGTCCGTGGGCCGGGGAACCGACCAGGCGTTCCAGTGGATAGGGGCGCCGTGGCTCGACGGAGAGGCGTTGGCCACCGCGCTCGACGCCTACGGCTTCGCGGGCGTGCGCTTCGAGCCCGCGACGTTCACGCCCCGCGGGGCAGGCGACGGCAAGTTCGACGAGCTCGAGGTGCACGGCGTGCGCGTGGTGCCGGAGAACCCGGCGTTCGACGCGCCGCGCGTGGGCGTGGCCATGGTGATCGAGGCCTACCGGATGTCCGGGGACAACTGGTCGTGGAACGTCGCGCACTTCGACCGGCTCGCGGGCACCGACGCGCTCCGGCTGGGGATCGAAGCGGGAGCGGGCGTGGAGGAGATCACGGCGATGTGGGACGAGCACCTACGGGCGTTCGAGCGGGAGCGTGCACCCTACCTGATCTATCGTTGAGGTAAGGTCACGCCGCCCACATCCACAGCACCCGTCCCACCACCGCCCCGCCCAGCACCAGCCACACCGCGTTCGTCCGGAACCGTACCACCAGGAACGCGGCCGCGAGCGCGATGAGCCAAGCCGGCCAGAACGTGAGCACCCCGATCCCGAGCTCGATCGTGACCGCGACCATGAGCGCGAGCGCGGAGACGTTCACCGCGTCGAGGAACGCCGCCATCCAGACGGAGCGGCGAAGCCTGGGGATGACGGGGTTCACCAGCAGCACGAAGAAGAACGAGGGCAGGAAGATGCCGAGGGTGGCGACGGCCGCGCCTGGCACCCCGTCCAGCATGTATCCGATGAACGTCGCGGTCGAGAGCACCGGACCCGGTGTGAACTGACCCATGGCGACGGCGTCGAGGAGCTCGGCCTGGGTGAGCCAACCGTAGTCGGCCACCAGCCCACCCTCGAGAAACGCGATGAGCACGTACCCGCTCCCGTAGAGCACGGAGCCGACCTTGAGGAAGAAGAGGAAGACCTTCGCGAGCGAAACACTCGTGGCGGCACCCGCCCCCGCGAGAGCCCCGGCCGCCGCGGCCCCACCCGCCGCCACGGAATCACGCATGCCCCCGGCGCCCGTCCCCCCGACCTGAGCCGACTGCAGGAACAAGATCGGCACGTACCGCTCGGCGGTGCCCGCGTCGTCGTGCCGCGCCGCACGGAACCAGAGCATGCCCACCACGCCGCCGATCAGAAGGCCCGTGATCTCCCCCAGCCCCATCAGGAGAGCGACGGCGACACCCACGCCGAGCACCGCGAAGCGCCAATCCTTCACGGCCGGCCGGCCCAGCCGCCAGACCGCGCCGATGATGACGGCGATCACGGCCGGCTTGATGCCGTAGAGGAACGGTTCCACGGCCGGCAGCGTGCCATACGTCACGTAGAGCCATGCGAAGAACCCCGTGATGAGCACGGCCGGCATGATGAAGCAAGCGCCAGCGGTGACCAGCCCCGCCCATCCGGCCCGCTCGTACCCGACGTGCATCGTCATCTCGGTCGAATTGGGACCGGGAATGAGGTTGGTCGCGCCGATCAGGTCGAGGAAGTGCTGTCGGTCGAGCCACTTTCTGCGTGCCACGACCTCGTCCTCGAGCATCGCGATGTGGGCGGCCGGCCCTCCGAACGCGATCACACCGAGCTTCAGGAAGAGGCGCGCGAGCTCTCCCAGGCGGGCGCGACGGTCGACTTGAGCCTCCGGGGATGACGCCACGAGCTAAGCCCCGGCCGGGCCACCGGGACCCGGACCAGGACCAGAATCGCCCGAGACTTCTCCGGTCCGTCCAGACCTGTTTTCGCTCAGCAACACGGCGTCCAAGGACCACCGGCCGCTCCCCGCGATGATGAGGTACAGCGATCCGAGCAACATGGCCCAGTCCGTGCGCATCTCGTGCGCCATGCTGAGGAAGCCGTAGGTCGAGAGATCCCGCACGGGGAACGGGCCAAACCCCTGCCCGAAAAGGATCGGGATCTTCGTCGTGATGATCGCGACCACCATGATGACGAAGGTCGGCACCGCGGCGAGACGCGCGAGCAGGCCGGCGAGGAGCATCGCACCACACACGGTTTCGAAGGCTCCGACGAAGTAACCGGTGAATTCGGGAGCCGGAAAGCCCATCGACTCGAACCTTCCGGGGCCCCGGCTGCCAGGGTACACGAACTTCTGGATCCCCTCGGCGAGAAAGACCATCCCGACCATGAGGCGGATCAGCACCGTGGCGGAGTGCGCGGACGCGGGATCGCTCGCGAGCACATGGTATCTCATGGTGTCTCCTGCCTGGAAGCGGAAAAATCGGACGACCGACCGAATCTGAACTCCGCGAACCGGTCGGGACGAAACACCTCCCCCTCGAACACCCGCGCCAGCCGGCGCTCGAACTGCGCCAGGTCGGTCAGTGGGACCGGCTCGGCGTCGTGGTCGAACGGCCGGAAGAAGTCCTCCCAATGCCCGAGCAGGATGCGTCGCGGGCGAAGATTCGCGACGATGGCCTCCGGGTGCCAGGGCACTTCTTCGAAGGTCGCCGGGACGAGGACGGCCACGTCCACGGGATGCTCGGCGATGAGCGCGTCGGGTGCGAAGCCGAGAGGGGGTGGCGCGACCGCGTCCTGGTAATAGACGCGGAAGGCGACGTCGCCCCCAGCATCGAGAAAGTCGATCAGAAACGCGAACGTCGACCCATCCAGCCATTCCGTCGCCCACCTCGGGGGGTCGGCACGCGGCTCGTCCACGGTGCCCTGGTAGAGCGTCAGCCCGTCGAAGTGGGGACCGTGCAGGGAACGCAGCGGCATGACGCGCACGCTCGGTCCGTAGCGCAGCCACCGACCCACGCGTTCCTGATCGCCGGCGGCCGCTTCCAGACGGTCGACGCGCCCCGACACCCCGGACCAGGTCCCCAGCGTGTTTTCGACGGTCCGGCTTCCGAGAATCCGTGCGGCCGGTGCGTGCACCGTGGCCACCCGAGGCACGTCCATCAGGTGATCGTAGTGGGCATGACCCACGAGGATCGCACGCGCTCCGGCCACATCGTAGCGACCCATGTACCGGTCCACCTCGAGGGTATCCGAAGCGATGTCGGTCAGACCGGTCCGGACGAGCCCCGGGTTCGAGAAGAGCGGAGCCGCAAGGATCTGCTCGCCCCCGTGCTCCATGATCCAGCCGCCGCTTCCGAGGTAAATCATCCGGAGCCCGTCGGATGCTCCGGCCCCTCGTTCTACGACGCCGGAGACGGCCGGCCCCACGCCGTGGCCGCACGCCGCCGAGCCCACTACGCCCAGCGCCATCAGGAGCTCGAAGGTCAGCAGGCGCGAGCGGCGCACTCCCGCATCAGCGCGCGGCGGCTCGGGCCGCATCCTTGGTGCGCTCGACCCGCTCCAGGAACAGCTCCGACAGCTTCCGCGTGATGGGTCCCACGGCGCCGTCTCCGACCGGATGCCCGTCGACCTCGACGCAGGGCCGTACCTCACCCGTCGTGCCGGTGAAGAAGAGCTCGTCCGCATGCTCCAGCTCCTCGACGTCGATTGCCCGCTCCTCGACATCGATGCCCTCCCCCGCCGCGAGCTCCAGCACGACGCCACGTGTGATTCCCGGCAGGATGTGATTCGTCTTGGGGTGTGTGACCGCCTTGCCCCCGATGACCGCCCAGAAGTTCTGGTGCGCCCCTTCGATGGCCACGCCGTCCCGCACCAGGATGGCGTCGTCCACGCCCGCGTCCCGGGCCGCCTGATACGCCAGGACGTTCGGCAGCAGATTGATCGTCTTGATGTCGACCCGTGACCAGCGTCGGTCCGGTACGGTGATGGCACGAAACCCACGCGACCAGACATCGTCCGCGGGCCGGTTCCAGGGCGCGGCGTAGGCATACACCGTCGGCACGACCGTCGTGGCCGG
>JBBDSN010000004.1:0-2230 GCA_040904885.1 Gemmatimonadota bacterium
ATCCGGCCGTCCCGATCAGCGGCTCTGCAGCTTCGGTTGCAGGGCCTCGCTGCGCCTCACTCCCTCGTCGCCACGTACTCCCTCACGCCAACGCGCAATGAGAATGCCTGGTTCACCACAAACGGGCTCAAGAGTCGCTCCGCTTGGGCCGGTAGCAGTTGCGGCTTAGCGGTCGCAGGCGGGCCGACCACCTCCTGCGCGATGCGATCGGCCGACACCAGCGTGATCCGGGCGGGCTGGATCACTGGCTCGCCCGAGACGTCCACCGCCGCATACAACCGCGCATGCGGTGCGGTGATCTCCACGAGGCGGCGCATCAGCTTCGTGCGGTCGTCAGGATCGAGCCGGTCGAATACATCCCAAGCGAGTACCACGTCGTAGGGCTGCTCTGGGTGCGGCGGTAACGCGGCGACGGTGCGTCCGAATGCATCCCCGACAGGTGGCTCGGGCACCAGACCGGCGAACCGCATTCTGCGCGCATAGGGGCTCAACACGCTCAGATGCTGGTGGTTGGCGTCCCCAAGGTCGAGAATCGAATGCCGCCCATCGTCTTTCATGGCCCCGAAGAGGGCGGCAAGCCCCGGCGATGCTCGCTCCACGGTCGCCGGGGCTCCCTGCTCGGGTTCTCCAGGGCTCGACTCCTGGGAAGGGAGTGCCCGGATCCGGTCCAGCCAGCTCACTACGCGCTGGCCTGCCCTGCCCTGCCAGGCGTGCTCTTGCCGACACCGGCGCCCGAGCCGCCCACATCCTTCGATACCGGGATAGCCTTGGTGTCGGCCCCGGTGGCCTTCGACCCCGCACTGGCCCCTGCCGAGGTCTTCGAGGGAGCCGCACCCATGTCCACCAGCCCGCGGAACGTGGCACCGTCCTCGAGCACGACACGCGGGGCTTTGATGTCGCCGTGCACCTGAGCCGATCCCCGCAAGATGATCTGCTCCTCCGCAGTGAGGTCGCCTTCCACGCGGCCCTCGATGGTGATGACGCGTCCGATGATATGGGCATTCACGCGCCCCTCAGGCCCGACGCCGACCGCGTGATGGTCCAATGTCACGGAGCCATCGACTTTGCCCTGGATGAGCAGATCCTCACTCCCGGTCACGTCGCCCTTGATGCTGATGGAAGCGCCGATCACGGCACGCCCTGAGCTGCTGCTCGACGATCTCGGTGTCGCGACCCGCTGTGGGCTATCGCCTGTCTCGCTCGAAGCCTGTCCTTCTTCCTTCTTCCACATGTCGTCCCCCCCGGGTTGATGACCGTCGACCCTCGACGGTGCTGTGACGCTCCGAGACGGGAGGTGCAACAAGCTTGCCAAGCGGAACGATTCGGCTCCCGGTCCGGTCTTAGGTCGTCGACCGCGCCCGTGGGCGCCAGTCCCGTGCACGTCCAGGAGCGAGCCCGAGCATGATCGAAAACGATGAGGGATTCCGTGCCGAAGAAGCCGCAGGCGTGAGCGATCCCAGTGTTCGCCGGCTGCCGCGGACGCCGGTCGTCACCACCCTCTTGGTCGCCAACGCCGTCGTCTTCCTCCTGTGGTCGTGGCCGGACGTCCCGACGTCGATCATGGTGGAGAACTTCCTCGTGAGCTGGCCTCATTTGTTGGAGGGACGGGTGTGGGTTCTGATCACCTCGGTGTTCTCCCACAACCTGCTCCTGCACCTCGTGATCAACATGGTCGTCCTGCTGAGCTTCGGAAAACCGATGGAGCTACTCATGGGCCGCGGGCGGTTCCTGAAGTTCTACTTGCTGGCGGGCCTCGTGGCCTCGGTGGCTCACGCCGTGACGTCCCGCTTCCTTCTCGACCGCCCGGACCTGCCCGCCCTGGGCGCTTCGGGTGCACTCGCCGGCACCCTGATGCTCTTCTCGTTCTCGTTTCCGAAGGCGAAGGTATTCTTTCTGTTCTTCATTCCCGTGCCGGCCATCCTGGCGGCCCTCGCGTTCATCGCCATCGATGTCTGGGGCCTGGTCGCGCAGATTGGAGGAGGAACGCTGCCCATCGGGCACGGGGCCCATCTGGGCGGGGCGCTGGTCGGCATCCTCTACTACTGGACGCGTGGCGGCCCGCTGCGGGATCGACGAAGGCAGTTGAACCTCGGCATGTCGTCCAGCCCGCAGTGACCCCAAAGACCGGCCCACCCATGCACCGCTAGTGTAGTGTGGCCGAAGTCTCTTGAGTATCGAGAGTGCCGAAGCGCTCCGCCGGCAAGGCGCGACGACGAGGCATAGCACCGCT
>JBBDSN010000005.1:0-843 GCA_040904885.1 Gemmatimonadota bacterium
AGATCCGGCGGAAATCGTCGAGGTCGACGCGCCGAAGCGTCGCGTCGACCAGACGGAGCCACACCCTGCTCTGCATCTCGACGGCCACCACCGTCGGTGTGTCCTCGACGACTTCGAAGCCGTTGAAGCTGATCAGGCTGACGGTCCCACCGGGCCCCAGATCGACCCGCACCGTCCCGACAAAGCGGGTGCCATCGATGACGAGCCCGCTTTCGATGTTCGCCTCGATCCGTCCGAACACGTACTTACGATGATAAAGGGTCCGTCGTGAACGTCTGATGGAGCTGCGCGCCACCGCCGCGGTCGAGCTCGCGCTGGCCTATGGAGCCCGCGTTGCCGGGGGGATCGATGACGACACGCCGGAGGCCATCGTGGAAGCCGCGCTGAGAACGGACGGTCTGGTGGCGGAAGCCGAGGTCGCGCTGGAAGCGGGTGAGTGGCGAGCGGCTTGGTCGCTCGCGCGGCGGGCGGTGATGCTCTACACGCGGATCCTGCTGGCCCTCGCCTGAAGTCCCCCGATGACATGGAGCAGTCCCGGGGTCGGGGCGAGTCTCGAACATGGTTCATTCCTTTCTCAAGGAGGACGTCATGTTCAAGAAACTCTCCCTTCCGGGGCTGCTCCTGTTCGCGGCCCTCGCCTTCTTCAGCGCCCCGACCCAACCGCTGGCGGCGTCGGACTGCGGTGAGAACTCCGGGGAGATCTGCAGCGAGACCACGACGTGCAAGAGTTGGTGGATCTTCAGATGGGGGTGCAGCGTGACCTCGTGGAGCTACTGGGCCGGCCTCTGAATCGACTCGTAGCCGCTCGAGTCACACCCCGCGGGGGGGGGGGGGGGGGCGGGG
>JBBDSN010000005.1:853-17223 GCA_040904885.1 Gemmatimonadota bacterium
CCCCCCCCCCCGCTTCGCTTTCGAGCCGGTCGCTCGCCAAGCTGTCCCATTCCGACATGGGGTGGCCTCCGGGCCCATGCGAGCGTTCTTGACCGGCTGGTGGGCCGGATCGCCCTTTTCACCTCCCCTTTCACACCGGAGAAGAACCCATGTCCAAGATCATCCCCATTCCCGGACTGCTCCTCGCCGCCGCGCTGGCGTTCCTCGCGGCCCCCGGCAGCCAGATCGCCGCATCCGACTGCGGATCGAACGACGGAGAGATGTGCTGGGAGAACGAATCCTGCTTCAACGTCCTCTTCTACAGGCAATGCACCACGAATTACAAGTACTACGAAGGCGAATGACGGAACGAGCTGAGACCTGAGCCTCAGCCACGGCCGATGCACGACTCCGGCCCACCACGCCGCTCCGCTACGCCCACGCACGCAGTCCCCGCCCAATCGGGGACGGAGGAGAACGAATGCGAGCTTTCCCATATTCCGCAGCGACCGTCGTCCTGGCCACGACGCTTCTGGTCCTGGCCGCGCAGCGATGGCACGAAGCGGCCGTCGCGCTTCCCGACCGGATCGCGTCGGTCGACGAGCCTTCCGTCGTCCTGCTCGTACAGGCGCTGGACTGTCCCGACCGACGGGCCTCGATGATCGCATGGCTGGACAGGATCGAGGCCGAAGACCCAACGCGCGCCGTCCCGGTGCTTCTCGGTGTCCTCGACGAGGATTCGGGGTCCCTCGGTCCGACCCTGGACGCGCTCCCCCGTCTCGCCCCGGAGGACGTGTCGCGCGCCGCGCGCGCGGTGATGCGGTCGGGCATCTCCGGTACGCCCGCGGTCATCCTGCTCGACGGCGAAGGACGGGTCTTGCTCACCGACACTTTCGCGACGACCGGCCCCGCCCCCAGGTTGGCGCTCGCGGCCACGCTGCTGCCGAGAGTCCAGCCTCCTTCGGCCTCGGGCCGGATCCACCCATTCGACGGAAGGTGAGACCATGGAACAGCTTCCCTTACTGCTGAACATCGTGGTGGCGGTCCTCTGGCTGGCGGTGCTCGTGGATCTGGTCCGACACCCCCCACGCTTGCCCCGGTCATGGGGAACCGCCCTTCGACGCACGATCTGGGGCGTCGCGGCGATCCTGGCGCTTCTCGCCGGTGGCTGGGGCCCACAGATCTGGCGATCCACGACGATCACGGCCCCTCCGGATCCCGGCGCCGGACAGCCGGTGGAATCGATCAGCGGCATGGTCCGCACGCCGTTCGCGATCGTCGAACGGACCGCTTCGGTCGACGGCGAGGGCCGCGTCATCCGGAACCAGCGCACGACCACGCTCCAGCTGCCCTGGATACTTCTGGTCTTTCTCGCAGGCGCGGGTTGGCTCCAGTGGCGGGGACGGGCGTCGCTCGCGGATCGATCCAGGACCCCGGGCGGCGGCGCGACACTCGCCATGTGCACGACGCTACTCGCCGCGACCTTGGGCGCCGCGTGCGGCGGAGACGGCTCGGGATCACTCGTAGACCGGCCCGAGCGACGGATGGTCGACGTGAGATGGGACACCCTCTTGCACATGCGCTCCGAAGTCGACGACTCCGTCCTCTTCCACGCCGGCAAGCCGACCGCGGATGCAAGTGGCTTCTGGGTCGCGGACATCTACGGCTCCCGGATCGCGCGCTTCGACTGGGAAGGACGCCTGATCCGCTACGTGGGCGCGTATGGGAGCGGACCGGGCGAGATCCGCGACTTCCGCCTGATGGATGTGGACGATCAGGAAACGCTCTGGGTCCTCGACCTGCCCAATCGCAGGATCTCGGGCTTCGACACGGACGGCAGACTCGTGGACGAGATCGCACTGGGAGACCTCGCGTGGACCCCGGACGCGTTCGCCGTGACCGGTGACGGGCAGCGCTTTCTGTTCATGGAGACGCTGGAGCAGTTGGCCGCTGTCGTGATCGACAGGGAGGGAACGATGACCCGAGGCACGGAGATCCCGGTTCCGGACGCAGGGGGGGCGTGGGGCATGGCGCTTCAGGGGCATGCCACACGGGAGCGAGGCGGGGACATGTGGGTGTACGCCTTCGCGAGCGGAGACGGGTTCTTCCGCCTCTCCGACACCGAAGTCGTGGGTCCCCGCGTGCGGTATCCCGAAGCCATCCCGTTTCCCAATATCATCCGCACCCAGTCCCAGGAAGGAAACGTCACATCGACCACGACCCGGCTCACGAACCGCAAGGCCGCGGCGGGCTCGTTATGGGCCCAGGATGGCCAGCTATACATCGCATTTCGGGGTGAGACCGAACACGAGGGTCGGCTCCTGGAGCGTTACGACCTGGAAACCGGTCGCTACCTGGACACGGTCCTGCTTCCCCGCCGAGGCAGAATCGCGATGTGGGAGGACCGGATCATCGTGACCGGAAACGATCCGGTCCCGGAGGTCTTGGTGCTGCGAAGGGTGGACTAGGGGATCAACTCGCGGATCACCCCGTCATGCTTGTTCAGCAGGAACAGCCGCTCGTCGGGGCCGGTCCCGAACCTTAGATCCGTGCGCTCGGGCACCGTGGCGCCTTCGGCTTCGGCCCGGGCTCGCATCACCCCGAGGAGCGTGCGTGTCTCCCCTCCATCCCTCAGGAGGACCCTACGAATCGCGTCTTGCCCCCCATCCGGGAGGTCGTCGGCCGGAATGTGGAAGATCTCACCGCTCACCATGTCGCCGAAGAGCACGCGATCCCGAAGCTGCGGGATCGCGCCGGAGCGCGGAACGACCACACCCGTGACGGCGACGCGCCCGATGAAGAGCGGGTCGACCTGATCGACCTCGGCGACGGGATAGATATAGGCCGGATCGGAGCGGGGGTCCCTCGGGTCGACGCCCGAGCGGCTCACGAACCGGAAGCTGCCCTCCCAGACGTTCCACCCGAGATTCCCACCCGCGGGTACTGGGCTGAGCTCCTCGACGGCGTTCTGCCCGATGTCGGCCACGAAGAGGTTGCCGTTCGCGGGGTCCCAACCGAAACGCTGTGGATTCCTGAGCCCGAGCGCGTAGATCGACCCGAGCGTCTCGGCGCCGCGACCCACGAAGGGATTGTCGCCGGGGATCCCGTATTGGCCATTCGGACCGTCGGATCCGAGCGGGTCGATCCGCAAGATCTTCCCGTACGGAGACCCGAGATCCTGAGCCAGATCGAGCGGGTCTCCACCGCTCCCGCCATCGGCGACGCCCACGTAGAGCATCCCGAAATCGGGGTCTTCCACACCGGCCTGCGGATTGAACGCGACGTGGCCGGCGTTGTGGTTGCCGAAGGGCTGCTCGAGTCGGAGAAGCACCCTCGGGGCCCCTCCGTCGTAGGTCGCCGCGGACGGATCGGACGCGGTCCATTCGAGAAGGACCGTATCGTGGGTGTCATCCCCGCCACCGGGCGTGAAATCCGGCTCGGGGGCCGTATCTTCCGTGTCCGACCACGTGTAGAGCTTCCCGTGGCCAGGCGTCCCCGGCTCGGCGAACTGAGGGTGGACCGCGAAGCTCTGGAATCCGCGCTCGCGGCCCGATGCATCGACCGGGAAGCCCCACGCATCGTCGTCGATGTCGAGGTAGCGCGTCACATTCCCGTCGTACCCCACTGTGTACAGCGGACCCCACATGTCGTTCACGAACATGCGCTCCGACCCGGGCTCGTCGACCAGCAGCATCGGTCGTGCGGGCTCGCCGCCGAGGGCCGGAAGCATCGTGAACGCCTCGTAGCCGACGACGACGACGTCCGCGGAAGCTTCGATCGGGTCCGGGAGCGGGTTGTTCGTCACGTTCGTCGAACACGCGGTCAGGACGGTCGTGAGCATCAAGACGGATCCGTGCGACACCATGGGACGTGGGCTCATCTGATCCCCTCCGGGGGTCCGCCGGAGGTCGGCCAGGGTGCTCGCGCGTCCGGCTTCCCTTCGATGGGATTCAAGTAGAGACGCTGCGTAGGATATGCGAAATCGATGTCGTCGTGGCCATGGAACGCATCCAGGATACGCTCCCATATGGCCTGCGCGGTGCCACGCCTCTGTCTCGGGTGACACAGATAGCGGATGGTAAGCAAGACGCCGCTGTCACGCACGGACGTGTAGACCGCCGGCGTGAACCGGCTGTAGTGGATCAGGAAGCGCTTGGACGTCCGCTTCAGGGTCTGCTCGGCTTCCTGACTGATGCCTTCGGTCTCCGCAGTGGCGATGTCACCCAGCAGCGTCTTGGCCTTCTTCCAATCGCTCTCGAAGGTGAGGAGCACCGCCAGCTCGTTCCAGAGAAACGGAAAGCCGGCGGTGTAGTTGGCGAGAGGCTGGGTGAAGACCCGCCCGTTCGGCACGTGGATCATGCGCCCCGTGCTCTGATCGGCCGCGACCCAGTTCCCGATCTCCATCATCGTGAAGGCGAACACCCTGACGTCCACGACGTCCCCGGCGTTGTCGCCGACTTGCACGCGATCTCCCAACTCGAACGGCTTCCGCCAGAGGATGAAGATCCAGCCCGCCAGGTCGGTCACCAGGTCTTTGAGCGCGATCGCGAGACCCGCCGAGACGAGCCCCAGGAAGGTCCCGACCGACGTGATCGCAGTGAACCACACCTGCACGAGCGCCAGCAGTCCGATGACGAACGAGGCGTACCCCGATGCTTTGGCCCACCGGTATACGAGCCCCCGGCTCTCCACCCGACGGTCCACGACCGACATGAGCAGGCGGCGCCCGAGAACCAGCAGAACCAGAATGACCGCGGAGACGAGCAGCTTCGTCTGGGTCTCGGGAGTCAGGCCGAACATGGGTCCTTGGCGGCGGGAGACGGAGGGGTGTTGACTCGCGGACAGTGCCACCGTCGCGGGGTGTCGGCAAGCGCCCCTACTTCACGGCCACCGAAATTCCGGCAACCATAAGCACGACGCGCTCCGCGTCCCGAGCAACGCGTGCGTTGGCCCAGCCCAACACGTCGCGGTAGGCACGCCCGAGCGGGTTGTCGGGAACGAGCCCGAGCCCGACCTCGTTGGTGACGATCAGGAGTGTGCCGTCGCGTGTGTGGGCCGCTTCGAGGAGTGCCTCGACGCGGGCATGGATACCGTCGACACGGCTGCCCGTCGACCCGACACCTTCGGGGTGCTCGAGGAGCAGATTCGACACCCAAAGCGTCAGGCAATCGAGCAGCACGAGCGCGCCGGGCGCCGCGTCGACGGCTTCAGGGACGAGCCGCGGAACCTCGAGGGTCGCCCACGTCGACGGACGCGATGCGCGGTGGGCCGCGATGCGGGCCCTCATCTCGTCGTCCCGAGGTTCGGCGGTCGCGATGTAGGCGACATCGTCGCCCGCAATCCGGGACGCTTCCTCCTCCGCCCATCGGCTCTTGCCCGCGCGTGCACCCCCCGTAACCAGGATGATCCTCACGACAGTAGCCCGTCGATATCCAGGGAAGTCTCGACGGCGTCGGCCACGAGGTCGATGGGATCGAGCCGGTCGTGGCGGTCGGCAGCCTCACGCGGTGCGGCTCGCGGGCCGAGACCCGCGCGCTGGAGCCATTCGTCCCGGAACGCCGGATCACCAAGACATCCGTGGACATACGTTCCCGATACGGCGCCCTGTCTGAATCCCAGCACCCTGGAGGCGTCCTCGACGTCCCACATGAAGCCTTCCACCTCCGACACTGTCCGGCCGTGATGGATCTCGTAGCCGGGAAGCGCCGCGGTCCGGCCGTCGCCGGTGAACCAGCGCGCGCGGACCCGGCTCACGGTCTTTCGCTCGCCGAGGCACGTGGCAACCGGAAGGAGACCGAGACCCCGGTGCGAACCTCCCCCTTCGATACCGAACGGATCTTCCACCAGCCGACCGAGCATCTGCAGGCCGCCGCAGATCCCGAGCACCGGAATCGCGTCCGCCGCACGTCGCTCGATCGCGGCATCCAGGCCCGTCGCGCGAAGCCATGCCAAGTCATCGATCACGTTCCGGCTCCCGGGAAGCACGATGGCGCGAACGCCTTCGAGGTCGGACGGCGACTCGACCCAACGGATGCCCACATCGGAGTCCTCTTCGAGTGGAAGCACGTCGTCGAAGTTGGCGATGCGAGGGAAACGGACGACGCCGACCGCACCACGGGAACGGGTCGACACCCGCTCGATCGTGGCCGCGTCTTCCTCCGGGAGCCGCGCCGAGACCCAGGGCACGACCCCGAGCACCTCGACACCCGTGAGGCGGCGTACGATGTCGGGAGCGTCACCGAGCAGGCCAGGATCACCCCGGAAGCGGTTGAGCACGAAGCCTCGCAGGCGCGCCCGGTCGTCGGGTGGGAGCAGCGTCCACGTCCCGACGAGCGACGCGAACGCCCCGCCCCTGTCGATGTCCGCCACCAACAGGACCGGAGCCTCCGCGTGGCGCGCAACCGCCATGTTCACGATATCGGAACTCGTCAGGTTGACCTCGGCCGGGGATCCGGCGCCTTCGATGACGATCCAGTCGAAGTCCGAGCGGAGTGAGTCGAGCGCGCGCGTCACCTCGGGCCACAGCCGGACCCGTCGTGCCATCCATGGGATATTCGCGAGATCAGGCCGTGACTGCCCCATCAGGACCACGTCCGAGCGGCGATCGGAGATCGGCTTGAGCAGCACCGGGTTCATGCGTTCGTCCACGTCGACGCCCGCAGCCTCAGCCTGGAGCGCCTGGGCCCGTCCGACCTCACCCCCGTTCGCGGTGACCGCCGCATTGTTGGACATGTTCTGCGCCTTGAACGGAGCCACCCGGTGACCCCGCCGATGCAGCAGCCTGCAGAACGCGGTGACGAGCCACGACTTGCCGACCCCGGAGGCGGTTCCCTGCACCATGAGCGTGCGCGCTCGTCCCGAACCCGTCACGAGCCGCTCTTTTGGCTCACCCCGGCCGACGAGAAGGTCGCCATCTCACGCAACATGGACGCCGCGGCGTCCAGGAGCGGGAGCGCAAGCACCGCGCCGGATCCCTCGCCGAGGCGTAGCCCCAGATCGAGCAACGGTTCGAGACCCAACCCGGCCAGTTGGAGCGTGTGCCCGGGCTCGGACGAGCGGTGCGAGGCGAACAAGTACGCTTTGGCGTTCGGAGCCAGATGGACCGCCGCCAGGCCGGCTGCGGTGGAGATGAAACCGTCGAGCACGACCGGCACGCCTCGTGCCGCCGATTCGAGCACCACACCCACCAGTCCAGCCAGCTCGGCTCCACCCACCTCCGCGAGCACATGGAGCGGATGCGGATCCCGGGGAAGGCGCGCGAGTGCGGTCTCGACGACGGCACACTTCCGCTCGATGCCGAGTGCGTCGACGCCCGTGCCCGGCCCCACCACCCGAGCCGGAGGGATCGCCAGCAGCGCCGCCGTGACGGCGGTCGTCGCCGTGGTGTTTCCGATTCCCATCTCGCCGGTGGCGATCACGCGCGCATCGGGCGCGAAGTCCCGCACGATTCGCGCGCCAGCCAGGATCGCGCGGTCGACCTCCTGCTCCGTCAGCGCGGGTCCGCTCGACAGGTCGGCGGTGCCGCGCACCACGTTCCGATCGATCACGCCGGCATGCCCCACGGGGGTCCGCACCCCCACGTCCGCCACGACGACACTCGCCCCTGCCCGTCGCGCGAACACGGACACGGCCGCACCGCCATCCGCGATGTTCCGGCACATCTGAACGGTGACCTCAGCAGGGTATGCGCTCACGCCGCGCGCCGCGACCCCGTGATCCCCGGCCAGCACGACGACAGCGCGCGGCGTGAGCTCTGGGGGCGGATCACCCAGGATGCGCGCCAACCGGCACGCCACGTCCTCGAGGAGTCCGAGGCTCCCCGGAGGCTTGGTCAGGTCGTCGAGGTGAGCTCGCACCGACGCCGTGTCGGCGCCCTCCGGGAGGCGTACCGAGTCGATGAGCTCCTGCACGGAGGTCCGCTCGCCGGTCTCGCCGGTCCCACTCACAGCTCGATACCCGGTTGTGCGCCGAGTCCCACCGTCCGGTACGGATGCTTGATCTCGTTCATCTCGGTGACGAGATCCGCGAATTCCATCAGCTCCGGCGTCGCGTCCCGCCCGGTGATGACGACATGCGTGCCGCGGGGTCGCTCGCGCAGCACTTCGAAGACCTCCTCGTGCTGCAGCCATCCGTATTTGAAGGCATACGTCAGCTCGTCGAAGATCACGACGTCGTGCTCCCCGGACAGCAGCACCTCGGAGCACCGGCTCCAGCACTCCCGGGCCAGAGCCTTGTCCTCTTCGATCCGCTCGGAGAGCCAGGTGAATCCGGCGCCCATGGGAATGATCTCGACGCCGAGGCGCCGGGCCGCGATGTGCTCGCCGCGCTCCGAGTCCGCGCTCTTGATGAACTGGAGCATGGCGACCGACATGTCCCGGCCACTCGCGCGGAGCAGGATGCCGAGCGCAGCGGTCGTCTTCCCCTTTCCCTTCCCCGTATTGACGATGACGAGACCCGTGCGACGCTCCCTCGGAGGCACCGGATACGGGCCGGGGACACGGGCCTTCGGCCGTGGCGCCTTGGGGTGACGCGCTTCGGAATCGGAAGATTGGCTCATTTCTTTTCCTTGGGGTCGTTCCATCGTTCGACGACGGGAATCTCCCGTCCGTCGTTCCACCGGAGCACGATCAGCTCTCCGTTACCGGGCCAGAGCTCCTCATCCACGAACGGGCGGATCAGAGCGCGCACGACGCCACCGTGCGTGACCGCGACGACGGTGTCCCCCGACGGGACGATCCCCCGGACGTCGCTCAGCCAGGCTTCCGTCCGCGCGAAGAAGTCCGTCAGCTGCTCCCCTCCTGGCGGAGCGGGATGGCCTCGGTGCTCGACCCACGCCGCGAAGCGCGAACCGAAGTGGTCGAGGTTTTCCTGGTATGTCCGGCCCGCGAACTCACCGAAGTCGAGCTCGCGTAGCCGAGGGTCGATCCTCGGTACGCGCGTGAATGCGATCCGGGCCGTCGCGACCGCCCGCGCGAGGTCGCTGGACCAGAGATGGAAGCGGGTGACCCCGCGGGCCCGGAGGCGAACGCCGATCCCCTTCGCCGTGATGCTCCCACGCGGGGAGAGCGGCGTGTCCTCCCATCCCTGGTAGCGGCCTGCTTCGTTCCACGGAGTCTCGCCGTGGCGGACCAGGATCAAACGCATAGGAGTCTCCTGAGCGCTGCGGTCAACCGGCGATTCTCTTCCGGACGCCGGATGCCGATGCGCAGGTGGTCGGGCAGTCCAAACGACGCGCATCTGCGAAGCCGGAGCCCCATCGAGTCGAGCTCGTCGGCCAGCGCCGAGGCGTCGGGCACGCGAACGCAGGCGAAGTTGGCGCGGGAGGGGAGGGGCGAGAGGCCGGAGTCGCGGAGCATGTCCGTCAGTGCGTGCAGCTCGGCGCGTACGAGCCCGAGCGTGCGGTCGAGATACGTCACCGAAGCCGCTTCGAGCGACACGCGTGCAGCGACCTGAGCGGGCGCGGACGCAGCCCACGGAAGAGCGACCCGGTCGAGTGCCCGCAGCACCCGTTCGGACCCGACCGCGAAGCCGGCCCGGAGCCCGGCGAGCCCGCAATCCTTGGTGATCGAGCGGATGCTCAGCACCCCTTCGGAGACACCCAGCACCGGCCCGGCACCCACCGACCCTGCCTCGAACGACACGAACGATTCGTCGAGTACGAGGAGACAGTCGCGCGGTAGCTCCGCTCGAAGCTCGATCAGCCGGTCGGGGTCGACGGACGCGCCCGTGGGCGTGTTCGGGCGGCCAAGGTAGACGATGCCGGCCCGATGCGTTCGGCAGGCCTCCAACACTCCGGCGAGGTCCAGCGTACCCTCGGAGTCGAGGGGCGGCACGGTCAGGGCACGGCCGCGAGCGAGCGTCACGGCTCGCGCGTATTCGGCGAAGCACGGCTCGGGCACGACGCCGACCGCGCCGGGAGCGAGCCAGGCGAGCGCGGCGCGATGGAGGAGTTCCGTCGCACCCGGGGCGAAGCGGACGGCCTCGACCGGGATTTCCCAGAGACGCGCGGCGACGCGGCAGGTCTCGAGTGAAGCCGGATCGGGATAGCCGACCGGATCGGCCCGGCTCCAGGCGTCCGCGACACCGGGCGCAGGCGCGAATGGGTTCACGTTCACGGAGAAGTCCACGACGTCCGGGTCGGATCCACCGGCCTGGGGTCCACCATGGACCGCCCGCGTGTGACGCTCGCCGATGCGCTCGATCCAGGGACGCATCACGCCCTCCCGAACGACAGGTCGAGGCCGATGGCCAGAGCGACGGCCATGCCACCGGCACGTGCGATCAGCCGCTCCGCGGCCTCGAGCCGTTCGGCGGTGGGAGGAAGTCCCGCGGGATTCAGCACGTACGCTCCTCGTTTCTCGAGCCGGACGTCGAGGGCGCCCGCCGCGGCCGCCATCGGCCACCCCCCGTTGGGACTGGGCGTCACGTGCGCGCTGGCGCGTAGGGCACGGAGAGCGCCGTGGGAGGAGCCCCCGGCCGTCGGCGCCGCCAGGATGAGCGCGGCGGCCGTCAGGCGCGCGGGAATCCACCCGAGCACGTCGTCGGACCGGGCCGCAGCCCACCCGAAGTCTTCCAACTCGGCGGTGCGGTACCCGAGCACGGCGTCGGCGGTGTTCACCCACCGGTACGCGTACGCGGCACCCGGCCCCGCCACGGACCCCCAGAAGAGAGGCGCGACGAAGGCGTCGTTCAGGTTCTCCGCCAACGACTGGATCGCGGCTCCGGCGACCTCGTCCGCTGTGAGATCCCGGGTGTTCCGGCTCACCAGGTCGCGAGCGAGCGAGGCGCGGGCGCCTTCGAGATCTCCGGCCTCGAGTGCCCGCCGGACCCGCCGCCCCGCGGCCAGCAGCTCCCTGAGCGAAATCACCCAGGAGACCGCGATCCCGCGCCGGAGGATGGCCGCGGCGCCCGGGCGAGCGCGTCCGGCAAGCACCCGCCCGGACCACCAGGACAGACAAGCTCCGCCGAGGACCAGGGCGGTGCCGGCCAGCTTGCGGCTCCGTGGCGAGCGATCGGCTTCCGCGTTCCATCGTCGCCCGGCCAGCAACGCGGAGCCCATGCCCCGCACTGGGTGAGCCACCCGTGGCTCACCCAGGACCGCATCCGCCACCCCAGCCGCGAGCACCTCCGCCGCTCTCACGACCCCGCCCCGTGCAGCTCGGCCGCGGTCAGCCACACGACGACCTCCGCAAGCAGACCCACGGCCCCGTGGCAGTCCCCGTTCATGCCCCCCAGCTTGCGCACCAGGAAGGTCGCGAACAGCAGCGCGACTCCGGTCCCGAACGTCAATGCGATCAGAACCGAAGAAGCGACGACGCCCCGCGCGAGCAGGATCGCCACCAGAAGGAGAACGCCGAGCGCCGCGCCGAGAGGACGGGCGTCCCCCCGCATCCGTGCTCCGGCCCCCGAGGCGCGCAGGGACGGGGCCCAACGCAGCGTGGCGACCATGACCCAACGCCCGAGCGTCGCACCCAGGACGACACCCCAGACCGGAGCGCGAGCAAGGGCCGTCACGCAAGCGAGCGCAAGCAGCGCCACACCGAGCGCGGCATGCGCGCCGACGCGCGGATCGCCGAGGATCTCGAGCCGACGCGCTCGGCTCACGCCCGGTGTGAGCGTGGCATCGAGCACGTCCGCCCAGCCATCCCAGTGGAGCCCGCCGGTGACCGCCGCCAGGAACGCCAAGGCGAGCAGCCCTGCGACCAGTGAATCCAGTGGAATCCGGGCGATGGAGGCGGCCGCCACCCCGAGCACGACGCCCACGAGGGGAAAAAAAGGTGTCGCGAACGGGCGACCGGATTCCGCGCGCCGTTCCGGGACCGACAGCACGGTCAGAAAGCCGATGGCGGCCCAAACGCCGTTCCCCAGGCCGTGGCCGGAAGCTCGCTCCGCGGTCACGGCTCTTCCCTCGCGGCACGCACATACCCCGCGAGCTCGAAGGCCGCGTCCACCATGCGGGGACCGGGCCGGTTGAACACGTCGGCGTCGACCAGGTGCACCCGGCCGAGCCGCACGGCGTCCAGGGTGCGCCAGACGGGATCCTGCTCGATCCAGTCAGGCACGAGCCCTTCGGCGTGCTCGCTCGCGATGACGACCACGTCCGGGCTCCTGTCCAGAACCGCCTCCAGGGACACGGTCGGCCACGGGTCTTCGAGGTCATCGAACGCGCCCCGTCCCCCGACCGTCCGGATCAGCTCGTCGACGAACGTCCCCCGCCCGGTGGTGATGAGCGGTCTCGGCCAGACCACGAACAACACGCTCGGGCGCTCCTCCTCAGGAACCTCGACCCGCACCTCATCGAGTCGAGCGCGCACGTGCTCGACCAAGGCCTTCGAAGCGTCACTGCGTCCGAGCAGCGTTCCGAGGGCCAACGCGTGTCGTTCGAAATCCTCGATCGCTCGAGCGCGCGCAGCATACACGGGCAACCCGAACGACTCGAATCGGTCCGAGAGCGCACGGGCGTCCGCGTCCGCCCAGGTGATCACCAGGTCCGGACGTGTGTCGAGAATCGCCTCGACGTCCGGATTCACCGTGCCCCCGACCGATGGCACGTCCGAAATCGCGGGATGCTCGTCGAAGCGCGTCCGCCCGACGAGCTGTGAAGCACCGCCGAGCGCGACCACGATCTCGGTCAAGGAAGGCACGAGCGACACGACCCGCTCGCGCGGGACGGCCGCGGACAGGGAGACCCCCCGCCCATCCACGACCGTCCCGCTCACCGACGGATCCTGCGACGAAACGTCCTCGGCGGACGAATCCATCGCGCAACCACCCGCCACCCATGCGAGTGCGAGGAGCGCGAAGCACGCCGGGCGTGAGATCACAGCCCTTCCTCGACCTCCGTGAACGCGATCGCGAAGGGGCAGATGCCGACCGGAATCGACGTTTCGGACTCGTAGCTCGTATTCAGACGATGCACGAAAGCGGGGTCCTGGCAGTCCGGCGTGAGCGCGTAGACCCGACCCTCGGAGTCGATGGCGATCCCCGATGTGCTCGCGACCCCACCCGGGGTGGCCGCGTCGTCGGGGCCATGCGTGAAACCGCCGGTCGAGGAATTCCAGACGAGCATGCCGACCCCGAACACGCCCGAGTAGACCCGCCCGTCGCCGTCCATCGCGATCGAGCCAGGAAAGTTGCCGAAGCCCTCCACGAAGTCGACCTCGGTCCCGCTCGCCAGATCGACCACCGAAAGGGAGCCGTTCGATTCACCCCAGCTTCCCGACTGGATGACGTACAGGCGTCCATCGGGTCCGATCACACCGTCCGCGGCATTCTGGCCACTGAGCTCGATGGTGTCGATCACGGCGAGGCTCGAGGCGTCGAGGACCGTGATGGTGGACGGCCCCGCGGGAGCGAAGTTCTCCAACTCGGCATTGAGCACGTAGGCGCGGCCACCTTCCACCACCACGCCCTGCGGGAAGCGGCCGACGTCGATGGCGGCCCCGGTGGTGCCGGCCAGAACGTTGACCGGCGTGACCGAATTGAGGTTCGGGTTCGCCACCAGCACGATCGAATCGTTCACGAACGCGACTCCTGTGGCGCCCGACCCCTCGGCGAGTCCGATCGTGCGAAGGAGCGACCCGTCACCCAGGTCGACCACGGCGACGGCGGGCACGACACCGAGCGGCACGGCGGCGAGTGGGCCGCGCACCGCGAGCGATACCGGACTGCCGTCGGCTCCGAGGCCGACCGTCTCGGTCTGCGTGGGATCCTCGACGTCGAAGATCGTGAGCGCGACGTCGGTGCTGGTCACGACGACGCCGATCTCTCTGGTCGAGATGTCCGGGACGACCGGAACGAGGGGGTCGTCGCCACATGCAGGTAGGGCGACGAGCAGCAGGACGCCCAGAAAACCGTTGAAAAACTTGCGAAAAGAACGTGCGGACATGAAAGAACTCCGTATTGGATGAAGTGATATGGGATCGAGCAAATTCATCGGCCGAGCCGCACGGAAACGCGTGCGGTACGACCGGGATCGGGAAAGGCGAAGATCAGCGAGTCCTCGTGATCGAAGACCCGCTCGACCTCCGCCGCGATTTCGAGGGTGCCGATGGACGTCCTGACGCGGCGCGCGACGGAGACGTCCGTGGTCCAGAACGACGGGAGCTCGTTCACCCGGTTCGGCACGGGATAGCGCGCCCCGACGAAGTCGGTGCCCATGGAGGCGCGCCAAGACTCCGACGACCAGGTGACGAGGACGCCCCCGCCGTGCTCGGGCCGGTAGACCACCTGCACGTCCTCCTGGCCGGGTCGCGCATAGGTCGCGCGATTCCAGGCGACGTGGCCGCGAACGTCGAGACCGGAAGCGGCATGGCCGAGCCGCATGCTCAGGTCGAGGCCCCGGCGATGGACGTCCCGGTTGCGTGGACTCCACACGAAGCGGAAATCGGGGAGCCAGACGATCATCCCCTGGATATCTCCGTGGTACGCCTCCGCCTCGACCGAGGCGAGCACGCCCGACACCCGGCCTTCGTACGTGACGCCCACGACCCACTCCGAGGGCACTCGCTCGGCCTCGAGGTCGGGATTCGGCTCGACGCCCACCCCCTCACGGAAGAACTGGTCGCCGAGCGTCGGTGGGCTGAACGAGCTTCGGTGGCCGATCCGGGCGCCGAACCGGCCTTCGGACCAGGCCAGGGCCACGTCGTGACTCACGTACCAGCGACCGGGAAGGCCCGAGCGATCGAGGCGCGCGGACGCCGACAGCATGGTCGCGAGTGGCCCCTCCTGAGAGCCGGAAAGCCAGAGGCCGGCGTCGGTCCGGGTCATGTCCTGGAGGTCCGGTACGAGCTGGGTGCTCCGGACGCGCAGATGGCTCACGCCGAGCCCGGCCCCGAGCCTGGTGCCAGGCCGGATGGCCATGCTGCCCCGTGCTTCCCCGCCTGCGCCGCGCAACGTGGTCTGGTCGTCGAACGGGTCGCCGAAAGGCGGAGCCGAATCACGGTGCTCCATCGTCTGGAACACGAAGTAACCGTTCGTGGCGAGCTCGCGCCGTGACCCATCCGCGATCTCGAGGGATCCGAACAGGCGGCCCCGGCTCAACGCCTGGTCACCGGTCCGCGAAGGAGCGAACGCGCGACCCGGCAAGCCCCGCTCCAACCGCTCACCGGAAGCGCCGAGATGAAAACGCACCCGGTCGGACTGTCCCGACCACCGGACCGAGGCGTCTTCTCCGCGTACGTGAGCGTTCTCGCGTGTCGAACGTCCGCCTCCCGCGGACTCCGGGATCTCGAACCCGAACTGGCCGTCCAGCCTGCGGACACCCGCCGACACGCCGAACGTCCCCAAAGCCAGCTCGCGCTCGAACCTCGCGTCCAGGCTTTGCTCGCCCAGCGAACCCACGGCGATGCCCACGCTCCGGTCTCCATTCACGCTCCCGGTGGTCTCCAGGAGGATGACGCCGCCCTCCGCACGGGCGCCGTAGCGGGCCGACTGTCCACCCGGCAGCACATGAACCGCCGTCACGTCCCCGGCCCGAACCGTCGAGAGATCGGCCTCGCCAGTGACCGGGTCATTGATCGGCACACCATCGACGAGGACGAGCACCGCGTCTCCGCCACTCGCGCGAATCGACGGCACCTGGGCCCCACCCCGCCCCCGGGTCTCGATGCGCACCCCGGGCAGGCTCGCCGCGAGGTCTCCCGCCGTGCTGGCGGGAAAACCCCTTAGCTCCTCGCCCCGCAGGGAGCGGGCACCGGTCGGCCCGGCCTCGATCTGCGCGAGGACACCCTCGACCTCGACCACCTCGGGCACGAGCTCGACGCGAACGCTCGTGACCTTTCCGTTCTCGACCGCGATGTCGCGGGTAAGCGGCGCGTAGCCCGGTGCCCGCACCCGCAGGGTATGTCGCCCAGGCTCGATGCCACGCAGGCGGAACGATCCCGCCGCATCGGTGGCGGCCAGGGCGGACGAGCCGGACAGCGCCGCCTCGGCGGACGGCACAGGACGGCCGGAGAGCACGTCGACGACGACTCCCCGGACCTCTCCGGGAAACTGCGCCCGGATGTCCAACGGCATGACGAGGAGCGCGAAGGCTCCCACCAGATACGGAAAAACCCGCACGCTTCCCCTCGAAGAGTGCCTAGGAACGCGGGCGTGCAGGTCTCCTGACTCAGGGCGGCTGTCCCTCGCCTTCCCAGGGTGTTCTAACCCCAGTGGCTCGTTCGAGGGGGCCTTTCGGCGATGCTGCTGCCGAGCCCATTACAGTGGCGGGGCCGTGCCGGATTCTCACCGGCTTCCGAATTGCTCCGTCCGCAACGTTCTTGAATGTGTTGGGCAACCTAGTGGACCCCGGGGCGGGGCGTCAACCGAGGATCACCGAGGTGAGGGGCGCCCGTCCGGGCCGTCTACGATGCGGAAGTCAGGGGGGACCCGGTCTCACGCGAACGCAG
>JBBDSN010000005.1:17323-58954 GCA_040904885.1 Gemmatimonadota bacterium
TCCGGGCCGTCTACGATGCGGAAGTCAGGGGGGACCCGGTCTCACGCGAACGCAGTTCAGGATTCGTCGTCGTCGCGCTCGTCGTCGTCACGCTCGTCGTCATCGGACCCGGTGTGCGTCGCTCCGGCGCCGCGACGCGCACGGCTTTCCTTGGCGTAGTGCGGGCTGTACTCCAAGCCGTAGCGCGTCGTCGTCTTCTCGGCCGCCTTCTTCTCGTTGAACTCGTCTCGCGAGGCGTTGATCTCTTCGATCTCGCCTTCCGTGGCGTCGCGGAGGGATACCTCCTCCCGGGGCACGAACATGACCTGTCCGATGGGGAGCCCGTGCGCACCCGGCATGCCCTGACCGGGCTCGAGCACGTACCGGAACTCTGTATGTTGCGCGTACCAATCCGTCTCGACACGCACCGAAAGCGCCGGTGCGACGGGTCTGTCGATGTGATTCAGGACCGAGGTGTAGACCGTGTCCCACCCTTCCGGCGTGCGGAAGTTGTAGGCTCCGCGGAAGGTGATGGCGCCGGGGGGCGTACCGAGGTCTTCCGGCACGATGAACGCCCTCACGATGCGCAGTGCGCCCGCCTCGTCGATGGGAGGCTTCTCCACCGCGAACGCGACCTCCGTCGTCAGCTGCCCGATGCTTCCGATGGGCATCTGATACCGGACACCGAAGAGCGGATCCCACTTTCCCTGGGCATCGGCCAGGAAGTACTTGAAATCGTAGATCCCGTCGCCCTTGTACTCGACGAAGAACGCCTCGTGCTTCTCGAGCGCGGGATACACGAGATAGCCCAGCGCACTTCCCGCCTCGAGGACCGGGCAATGCCGGCTGTGCTGCGGCAGGAGCGGACGCTGGCTCTCGCTCTTCGGCCGCTGACCGACGCCCGGGCGTGCCTGATTCGGATACAGGATGACTTCCATGTGGATTCTCCGCCTACTGCTGACAGGGCTCGTTGGGGTCCGGGATGGGACCATCCACCACCGGTCGCTCGTCCAGATTCGCCACGGCTTCGACCACACCCCTCACGAAGCCCGACACGCCGGCCAGCTTGGGATAGTCGATGTACTGCGCCTCATCGGTGCGCATGTGGTAGTCACGATGCCCGCCCGTGGTCATGAATACGACCGGCACACCGTACCGGGCGTACATATAGTGGTCACTCCGGCAGTAGTAGTTGGCCGGATGCCCGTCCGCGTCGTAGCTGTAGTCGAACGTCATCCCGTGCCCTTCCCGCTCGTTCACGGCTTCGACGAGATCTCCGAGCTCCGTCGACAACCGCCGGCTACCGATGAGCTGCATGTAGCCGGGCCCACCCATCTCGTTGTCCTCTGCCGTGCCGCGACCGATCATGTCGATATTCACCGTGGCGACCATCCGCTCGATGGGCACGGTCGGGTTGTCGGTGTAATGACGGGCTCCGAGCAGGCCGCCTTCTTCGGCGGTATGCCAGACGAGAAGCACCGAGCGCCGGGGCCGTTCCGCGGAAGCCGCGAGCACGCGTCCGATCTCCAGGAGCGCCACGCTTCCGCTTCCGTCGTCGTCCGCGCCGTTGTTGATGGAGTCGAGCCGGGTCCCACCCTCTCGCGCCGTGAGGACCTCACGAATGCGCTCAGCCTCCGCGGGCGTCGGGTCCCGCTCCGGGTCGTCCGCTCCGCCAGGCCTGACGACTTCGAGATACGCGCGCAAGGAGTCGTGATCCACCGGAGGCAGGGTAAAGCCGACATGATCGCTGTGTGCCGAGAGGACGACGTGCTCGTCGCGCAGCGCCGGATCGCTGCCCGGAACCCTCGCGACCACGTTGTAGGTCGGCACGTCCACGGGACGCGCTGTCGGCTCCACGCCACCGGTCAGAGCCAGTCCTTCGGTCCCCGTCTGGAGCGCGTCGACCCCTGCTCCGAAGAGTTGCTCGACGAAAGCCTCCGAGACGAACGCGAGGAACGGTCCTTCCCCTTCCGACGCCGCTTCGTCGTCACCTTCGTCCAACGCGACCTGGGGCTCCACGAGGAACGCCATGATGTCCGAGCTCGCGTAATCGAGAGACGCCATCAGGATGGCCTCGGCGCCCGCCAGCTTCTGGAGGGTCGGTCCGACCAGCCCGAACGCCCGCCCCTCGGGGCCACGGGCCGCTCCGAGCACCACGATCTTGCCGGTGCCTTCCTCGGCGGAGATCTCCCCGGGAGACGCCATATCCCCTCCGTAGACCACGGGGACTCCGTCGAAATCGACCGAGGATGGGCTGTTCAGGTCCTTTAGCACCAGCGGCGCGAAGTCGGCGCCGATCTCGACGGCGCCGGAGGGCCCCCGGACCGTGGAGGTCATGCCCCGGCGCACGAGAGGGACCTCCTGTAGATAGGTGCCGTTCTCGCCGGCGGGCTCGAGCCCGAACGCACGTGCGCGGTCCTCCAGGAAGCGCGTCGCCCGGCGATGCCCTGCGGTGCCGGCCTCCCGACCCATCATGGAGTCGTGCGCGAACGCGTAGACCATCGACTCGAGACGGTCCACCTCGACGCTCGGTCCGGTGGCCGCGGGAACCGTAGGATCCGGGGTCGATGCCGTCGAACAGGCACCTACGAGAACCGCGCAAGCGGCCGCGACCCAAAGCTTCGTGACGTTCATCCCCACCCCTGTCTCTGCATGAGCCTTCAGTGCCGAACGACGTTCGGGGATCCGATCGGCCAGAAATCCGTAGAATTGAAGACCCATTATAAAGACCCGCCCGCCCCGCGGGATACCGTCACCGCACCTCCGGCCGCCGCCGCCCCATGAAACGAGACATGCTCATCGCCGCCGCGCTTCCCGCCGTGCTGGCACTGGCGCTCACCGCGGCCTCCTCCCATGCGCAGACCGTCATGCCGGACACACCGCCACCCCCGCCCGACGCGCTCGAAGACCGCAGGATCGCCCTGATCACCGGGTCGACGGGTGGCCTCGGGCGGGCCGTCGCGCTCGAGCTCGGCGACCTCGGTTGGCACGTCATCGTGCACGGGCGCGACCTCGAGCGCGGCCGAGACGTCGCTCGCGAGATCGAATCGGGTCCGGGATCGGCGACGTTCTACGCAGCCGACCTGGCGTCCATCGACGAGGTGCGAAGCTTCGGAGAGGCGATCCTCCGTGACTTCGACCGGCTCGACGTGCTCGCGAACAACGCCGGGATCTGGCTCACCGGAGACGACACCCGGAGGACCAGCCAGGACGGACTCGAGCTGTCCTTCCACGTGAACTACCTCTCCGGCTTCCAGCTCACGCACGCGCTCCTGCCGCTACTCCGCCGGTCGGCCCCGTCCCGAATCGTGAACGTCTCGTCCATCGCCCAAAACGAGATCGACTTCGACGACGTCATGCTCGAACGTGGGTACAGCGGCGGACGGGCCTACGGTCAGAGCAAGCTGGCGCAGATCCTGTTCACCTTCGATCTGGCCGAAACGCTCGAAGGGACCGGGGTCACCGTGAACGCGCTCCACCCCGCCACGCTCATGGACACGGACATGGTCCGCGAAGCCGGGGTGGCGCCGAGGGCCACGGTCGAGGAAGGGCGCGACGCCCTCCTGCGGCTCATCCTGGCCCCGGACGTCGGCTCCGGCCGGTATTTCCGCGGACAGGAGCCGGACCGGGCCCACGCCCAGGCCTATGATGCCGAGGCTCGGGAGCGGCTCCGTGTGTTGAGTGAGCGACTGATCGACGGGTAGGAGGCGGCAGGCGCGCAGGCCGGGACACGTGCGGGCCGGGTGCGCAAGCCGGGAGCACGCGCGGCCCGGGCACGCGAATCATGAATCCTACTCCGCTCGCATGGTGATCATCGGGTCGACCCGCGTGCCTCTCGCGGCCGGGATCCAAGCGGCGAGGGCGGCCGCGACGCCGAGCACGACGACCGCGGCGGCCAGGCTGAACGGATCGGTGGGCGCGACACCATGGAGGAAGGCGCTCATGACACGCCCTCCGGCCAGGACCGCCAACACCCCGATCATGAGACCCAGCCCGACGACCCCCAACGACTGTCCCACGACCATCCGCCGGACGGTGGAACGCCGGCCGCCAAGCGCGAGGCGGATCCCCATCTCCCGAGTGCGTTGCGCCACCTGGTAGGACACCACGCCGTAGATGCCGGCGGCCGCGAGAACGAGGGCAAGCACCGCGAATCCGCCGAGCAGGAGCATCGTGAACCGCTGAGGCGCGACGGACGCCCTCAACGTCTCCTCGAGCGGCGTGATCCTGGGCGGTACGTCCGGATCGAGCCGCTGGAGCGTCGTTCGGAGAGCGGGCGCCAACGCGCCGACGTCCCCGGTGGCCGCTTCAACCACCACGTATGCCGAGAACTGAGTGCGGGACGGGCGCTGAGCGTAGGGGAAGTAAACGGTGGGCTCGGACTCCCGCGCGAGCGCCCGGAAGCGGACGTCACCCACGACGCCGACGACCTGCGCGAAGCGACCATCCTGCCAGAACTCGTCCATCCCGCCGCCGGTGACGGACTTTCCGATGGGGTTCTCCCCCGGCCAGTACGCTTCGGCGAAGCTTTCGCTCACGACCGCCACGTGCGCCCCGTCCGGCCCGTCCCGTTCATCGAAGAGGCGGCCCGCGACGAGGGGGATGTCCAGAGCCTCGAACGCTCCGGCGTCGGCCAGCACGTACCCGCCCACCGCATGCTTCTCGAGGTCTCCGTCCAGCTCGAGGCGAGCATTCGGGAAGTAGCCCTGGAACGGAACGCTGCTGACGAAGCCCGCCGCCGATACCCCCGGAATCCCTCGCACTTCCTCCACGAATCGGCGATACCAGTCCGCGTGCTCGGCCGAGGATGGGTATTTGGCGGGCGACAGGCTCAGGGCCAGCGTCGTCACGTCCGCGGCATCGAAGCCGACCTCTTCCTGGAGGAGATTCTGGAACGAGCGGACGACGAGGCCCGAGCCAACGAGGAGCACGAGGGCGAGCGACACCTCGCCCACCACCAAGACCCTCCAGACGCCGGCCCGGCGGTCGGCCGCCACACCACGTCCTCCCTCCCGCAGCGCCGCGCCCGCGTCGGGCCTGCTCAAGCGTCGGGCCGGAAGCAGCCCGAAGACGAGGACCGTGAGCAAGGCGATCCCGACCGCGAAGGCGACGACCGAACCGTCGATGGCGACCTCGCCCAACCGCGGGATCGACTCGGGCCCGAGCGCCTTCAGGGCGTGCAGAACGAGTGCGGCGACGCCGAGCCCGACCGCGGTTCCCGCGAGGGCCAGAAGCGTGCTCTCCGTCAGCAGCTGCCGCGCGATCCGCCCCCTCGGAGCCCCGAGCGAAGCCCGTACCGCCAACTCCCGCGACCTCGTCGCGCCGCGCGCGAGCAGGGTGCTGGCGAGGTTCGTGCACGCGACCAGCAGCACGAGCCCGGCCGCGCCGAGCAGAAGCAGCAACGCCCGGCGGGAGTCCCCGACGATCTGCTCGTGGAGCGTCCTCATGACCACCCCGGTCGCCAGGAAGTCCGGATCGTCGTCGCTTCCCTCGACCAATCGGAGCGTGAGCGCGTTCATCTCAGCGGCGGCGGCAGGCAGGGACGATCCGGGCCCGAGCCGGCCCACCACGTCCCAGTTGTGGGACGTGCGGCTCGTCGGTTGGTCCGTTTCGTCGACCGGCACCCAGACATCCGTGCCGGAAGGGAAATCGAACCCGTCGGCGGCGACGCCGACGATGCGCACCCGCACGCCGTTCACTTCCAGGAACAGATCCGCGAGCGGCGTGGACGAGAGCTCGTTCCTCCAGAAGCGGCCGCTCACCACCCCGACCGGCTCGGCACCGGGCTGGTGGTCGTCGGCCACCGTGAGCCTCCCCCGCTCGGGCCGTGCCCGGAAGACCGACCAGAGATCCGCGGTGGTCCAGGTGACCCGCCCCACCAGGGGCTGCTCGGCGCCGAGCACGGTCGTAGCACGCGAGCCGTATGCGGCCAGGGCCTGGAAGCCCCCGGCCTGCTCCCGCCAATCGACGAAGTTGGCCCATGCCACCGCCATCGTGCCTCCGCGCGTGTTCCTCTCGCGCATCCAGACGATGTCATCCGACGCCTCGTAGGGAAGCGGAGCGAGAAGCACGTTGTCCACGACCGAAAACACCGCCGTGTTCGCGCCGATGCCGAGCCCGAGGGTCAGCATCCCGATCAATGCGAACTCCGGCGCCTTGAGCAGGGTCCGAAGCCCATACCGCACGTCCTGACGAATCGCATCCCACATACCCATCCTCCTCTCCGCTCTGATCTGTCGTTCCGTGATCGTTCGGCACGCTCGTGCCACCTCCTCTGCGTCCCCGAAGAGTCGCGCGGCCTCCCGCGCCGCCTCACCGGGGTCCCACCCCTGCTCCACCAGCTCCCGGGTCCTCATCTCCAGATGGGTCCGGAGCTCACGATCCACGTCCTCGCCGACGCCCGGACCGAAGATCCGACCTCGCCGCGACCCGGGACCCGGCGTCTTCACGCCCTGGCGCCTCCGAGCACCTGCGCCATCGCCGCCACATAACTCTTCCAGGACTGGATGCCCCGCTCCAGCTCCGCCTCACCATCCTTGGTCAGCGTGTAGAACTTGGCGTCCCGGCCGGTGTCGGTGCTGTCCCAGCGCGACTCGAGAAGGCCCCGCGCCTCGAGTCGTCTGAGCGCCGGATAGAGCGCGCCCTCCTGCACCTGGAACGTGTCGTCCGTCGCCTCGCGCAGGTACCTCGAGATCCCGTAACCGTGCAACGCTCCTGCGCTCAAGGTCTTCAGGATCAGGATGTCGAGCGTCCCCTTCAGGAGCTCCATCGAGCTGTCGGGCATGGTCGGCTTCTCCCTCGCACTTATACCCATCTGACTCTTATGCATACGGACCGCGATTCCGAAGAGTTTCAGATCAGGCCCACGACCCACCGCAGCACGAGCCACCCGAGCCATACACCCGCCGCAACCATCGTGACGGCTCCGGCTAGAATGGAGCCGATCACCCACCGGCTCCGCCGTCGCGTGCGGTCCGGGTCGCGCAGGAGTCCTTCCAGCAGCGCCAGGTTGCGCTTGTTGGCCTTCCATCCGAGATCGAAGAGGTCCCCCGCCAGAGGCACCATGCCGCCGAGCGCGTCGAGCAGAATGTTGCCCGTCATCCGGACGAGCACGGCGCCCCCGGCCCCCATCCGGGCCGCCGAAAAGAGCAGGTCGAGCGAAATCACGAGCGTCACCCAATCGCCGAGCCCGGGAAGCAGACCGAGCAGGGGATCGAGGCCCACCCTGCGGCGCGTGCCCGGAATGCGAATCAGGTCGTCGAGCACACGGCTGATCCGGCGCGCCCGGGCGACGGCCGGCGGATCCGGAGAATCACGTGGCTCGACACTTGCGTTTGTCATGGGTCGGATGCCTCTCCTTCGCGATGTGACCAATCGAAAGGTCGTGGAGTGTACAGGGGTAGCATACGTCCTTGGACTCATTCGGTATTCGCAGGAGATCAGAAACATGGTTCGTCACAAGACAAGCAAATTGGCCCTGGCAGCGGCCATCCTCGGGATCGGCGTCGCGGCATGCGACGACGGCACCGGTCCTTCGGGCGACGCGTCCGTACGCGTCCTCCTGACCGACGCTCCGATCGACTACGTGGCCTCGGCCTGGGTCGATATCGGCGCCGTGGAGATCATTCCCGCGAACGACGACGACCCGATCGTGCTTACGGCCGACGGAACCGACGGCTTCGTGGACCTCCTCGACCTCCAGGGCTCGGTGACCCACACCCTCGCCGAGGCCGACATCGAGGCGGGCGATTATTCCCAGATCAGGCTGATCGTGGAAGCCGCGCGAGTCGAGCTCGCCGAAGGGTACGCGTTCAACGACGAGTCCACCGAGCAGGATCTTTTCGTCCCCAGCGGGGCGCAGACCGGCATCAAGCTGAATCTCAGGTCCGCGGACGGGGATGAAGAAAGCGGACATGTCACGATCGCGTCGGGTGAAACGATCCTCGTCCTCGACTTCGACGTAAGCAAAAGCTTCGTCATCCAGGGCGCGCCGAATACGCCGGCCGGCATCAACGGCATGATCTTCAAGCCGACCCTCCGTGTCGTAGTCTCGGACGTGGCCGCCAGCATCTCCGGCACGGTTTCCACCGAGCTCGAGGGTGTTTCGGTCGAAGGCCTTCTGGTCACGGCCGTTCCCGAGGACGACGGCTCACTCGAAGAGTATCAGACCAAGGAAGGAACGGCGACCACGAACGCCGAGGGCGAGTACACCGTCTACTTCCTGGTACCGGGCCAGTACACGGTATCCGTCGCCACGCCGGACGGCCTGACGACAAACCCCGACTCCGTGACTGTCGAGCTCGACGAGAGTGAAGACGCCACCGGTGTTGACTTCGCCGTGATCGAAAGCGGCTCGTAACACACCGAGCTGAACGGGCGTCCGCTACGGGCCCCGCAGCGCCGCGAACGCTCCGTCCGTGACTTCGGTCGCGGGCGGAGCGTTTCGCATTCACGGGTCGAGGCCCTCCATCCGCCCGGATGTGACCGATGGCCGAGACCGGGAGTGTGTAATACGAACCCCCCAAAATCGCGATCCCAGTAACAACGTTCTAGACAACCTCAGGAGATCCACATGTTCGCTAACAAATTCTTCCACAAGCTCGCGGCAACGGGTGCTGCGCTCCTTCTCTCGATCGGTGCCGCGGCATGCGGCGACGGTACGGGCGTAGAGGGCGACACCTCTTTGCGCGTACTGCTCACCGACGCGCCCTCCGACTACATCGATTCGGCGTTCGTCGACATCGGCGCGGTCGAGCTCATCGGTGCTGGATCCCCGATCACGCTGACGACCGACGGGACCGACGGCTTCGTCGACCTGCTCGATCTACAGGGGACGGCCACCATGCTGCTCGCCGATACGGACATCCCGGCAGGGGACTACGCGCAGCTCCGCCTCATCGTCGAGTCCGCCCGCGTCGTGCTCGCCGATGGATACGAGTTCAACGACAGCACCAACGCGAAGGACCTCATGGTGCCGAGCGGCGCCCAGACGGGCATCAAGCTGAATCTGGCGGGCAGCGACGGTGGCGAGGGCTCGGGCCCGGTGACCATCGCGGGTGGTGAGACGGTGCTGGTGCTCGACTTCGATGTGAACCAGAGCTTCGTGCTGCAGGGCCAGCCCGATTCGGGCGGCTTCACGGGTGTCATCTTCACGCCGACGATCCGCGTGGTCGCGCAGGACGTCGCGGCGAGTGTGGCGGGTACAGTGACCACGAGCGTCGAGGGCACGTCAGTGGAAGGCCTGGTGGTCACGGCCGAGCCGCTCGATGAAGGCACGCTCGAGGCGTACCAGAGCCAGACGGCCACCGCGGTGACCGACGCGAACGGTGCGTACACCGTCCACTTCCTGGTGCCCGGATCGTACACGGTGTCGATCGAGACTGCGGATGGTCTCACGACCAACCCGGCATCGACCGACGTGGAGCTGGAGAACAGTGAGAACGAGACCGGTGTCGACTTCGTACTCGTCGCAAGCGGCTCGTAAGCTTCCAATGCACGAGCCTGTGACGCGCCGTCTCCGTACCCTGGACAGGGGTGCGGAGGCGGTCGTCGCGGGCCATATTGGACCGATGAGTCAAGCATCTGACGCAGTCGTGGTGTCGCAGGTCCTCGCGGGTGACCAGGAGGCCTTCGGAACGCTGGTCGATCGCCATCAGGACAAGATGGTCGCTTACGCGCGGCACATGGGATTTGGACCGGAAGAAGCGAAGGACATCGTGCAGGACGGATTCGTGCGGGCCTTTCGACACCTGCGACGCTGCGGCGATCCCGAGCGCTTCGGCGGATGGCTCTTCCGCATCGTCAGCAATCAGTGCCGGACCGCGGCCAGTCGCACGACGCGAAAGCGCACGGATTCGCTGGACGACCACGCGCTCTCACTCCGTTCGGAGCTACCGGACCCGGAAGAGCAAATGGAAGGCTCCTGGACCCGGGAGCGGATCCGGGAAGCGCTGGACACGGTACCTCCCGATCAGAGGGAGGCGGTGGTCCTGATGTACCTGGAAGGATATTCGGTCGCGGAAATCGAGGAGCTCACGGGCGCTTCGAGCTCCGCGGTCAAGATGCGGCTCAAGCGAGGCCGGGACGCGCTCGAACGCGTGCTCGCCCCCCTGTTCGTGGAGGTAGAAGACCGATGAATGACGAAAGAGACGATCGCCTTCGCGATCTGCTGGGCGAGCTCCGGGAAGATTTCCGGGCACCGCCTGATTTGAAGCACAACGTGATGCGGCGCGTGCGCGAGATCCCCGATCCGTTATGGAAGCGGGCGTTCGACTGGATCCTGCGACCCAGGACGATCCACGTGACGCCGGCGACGGCGGGACTGGCGTTCGCGGGTCTCGCGCTGCTGTTCGTGCTACGGCCGGGCTCGGACGGGGCGGCTCCCGCCGCATCCGGCGCGCCCGCTGGTGTCGCGACCGCCGAAGCCCCCGCCGAAGAGGCGGACGGTTCGGTGACGCGCTTCGTGTTCGTGGCCCCGAGCGCGTCGTCGGTGCGCATGACCGGCGACTTCGTGTCGTGGGATCCCGAGGGGATCCCGCTCGAAGACGGGCGCGGCACGGGCGTCTGGACCGTGGACGTGCCTCTCACCCCAGGCGTGTACCAGTACACGTTCATCGTGGACGGCACGGAATGGAGACCCGATCCACACGCGGTGTCGCAGGTCGACGACGGGTTCGGCCAGCAGAACAGCGTGGTCATCGTCTCGGGGAACAGCGAGGCGTGAACATGCGGCGGGGACGAGACCTGACGTCGACGCTTCGGGCGGCTCTCGTCCTCGCCGGTATCTGCACGCTCTTCTTGCCGGCGCAGGCGCGCGGTCAGGCCGCCACCGCGGGGCTCGAGGATCGCGTCGATGCGCGCACCCTGGAGCTCGTCCGGCCCGCGTTGGAGGCGGCCGCACGGGACTCGCTCCCGCTCGAGGCGCTGCGCGCCAAGGTGCTGGAGGGATCGGCGAAGAACCGTCCCCCTGAGCTGATCGCCCAAGTCGCCACACGCCTGGCCGACGACCTGCGAGCGACGCGCACGGAGCTCCGAAACCGACTCCCCGATGCCCCGATCTCCGGAGGAGAGCTGGTCGCAGCGGCGCTCGCGCGCCGACAGGGGGTTCCGGTGGAGGCGGTCGCCGAGGTCTGGACATCCAGACCGGAAGGCACTTCGCTGGAGATCCCCGTCACGGTGCTCGCCGAGTTGGTCCGCCGCGGGATCCCGGCCCAGAGCGCCTCAGCCCTCATGCGCCAGGTCCTCAGCACCGGCGTGCCCCTCGACCGCGCCGCCCAGATTCCAGGCAGATTCGACCGAGCGGCGCAGCCGGGCGTAGCCCCGCCCCAGGCCCTGGAGCGCGCGCTACGGGACCTCGATATCCCGGGTCCCCCGGCCGGCCGGGGACCAGGAGAAGGAGATGACTAGCTTGACCCCGACACGACGCTCCGGCCCGTGGACCACCGCCACCCTCCTGACCGGCGTGCTCGGCCTGGGCGTGCTCAGCCTGGGACCGACGGCGGTGGAGGCGCAAAGCCCCCGCTGGGAAGCGACCCTGACCGGCGCCCGTATTCAGTACGATTCGCTCGCCGCGTTGAACGCTCCGTCGGTGTCGGGACTGCTGGAGTGGAGAGGTCCGGAGCTTCTGGCACGCATCGGCACCGGGATCACCGGATTCCAGAACGCCGGTTGGACCGCCCAGGGTTCCGGTGACGTGAGCCGTTGGCTCGCCCTGTCAGGAGCCGGCGGTCCGGTTCACCTCGAGGTGGCCGGCGCCGCGAACGGATCGCGGCACTCGAGCGGATTCGAGACCTACCTGGTGCGCGGGGACCTCCGCCTGCATGCCCGTAGCCCGTCGTTCGGCGGATGGGTCGGCGCCGGCGTCGCCCAAACGCAAAGCTCGTTCGACTCGACCTCCGTGCGGGGCGTGGTTCCCAATGTGGGCGCATGGAGTCGGTTCGGGCCGGTGCGGCTCACGCTCGCGTACCAGGCGCCGGAGGTCCTCGATCGCACATACCACGAGGCGACGACTTCGCTCGGGTACTCCGGCGAGCGCCTCGACCTCACGACGTTCGCCGGTTGGCGCCGCGCGCCCAGCGGCACCACGCTGCCGAACGAGGCTTGGGCGGGCGCGAGCGCGGCCGTATGGCTCAGCGGAACCGCCGCGCTCGTCGTGTCCGGAGGACGTTACGGTCCCGACGTGCTCCAGGGGCTGCCCGGGGGGGAGTACGTGAGTGTCGGCTTCAAGCTCACCCGAAACAGGGTCCGCCCCGCACCCGAGTCGCCCGCGAGGGCTCCCTTGCTCTTCAGTGAGGAGGTCGCGACCCGGGGCTCCATCGGCTTCGAAGTCGAAGGGGCGGAGACGGTTGAAGTCGCCGGTGACTGGAACGACTGGACCCCCGAGCCACTGGCGCGCGACCGGGACGATCGCTGGACCTTGCCTGCCGGGCTGGCACCGGGCATCTACCGGTTCAATCTCCGCGTGGACGGCACCCGCTGGGTCGTACCGGACGGTGTACCCTCGTCGGATGACGGCTTCGGCGGCGAGGTGGGCATCCTCATCATCACGGAGGGTTCATGAGCCGCCCTCAGGATGTGACCAGAATCCACGAATCCGAGTGTTCAGGGTGGATCATGAACGCAGAGGGGCGGTCGACGCCCGGAGGGATAGAACGATGAATCGTGTCCAGACCATCTCGACGAAGGGCTCCCCGGCGAGCACCTGGCTTCTTGCCGCTGTCCTGGTCCTCGCGATGCCCGGTGGCTCGGCGGCGCAGGAAGATCCAGCCGCTCGCCTCGCCGGTCGGCTTCCCGCCGACATCGAAGCCACGGTCCTCGACCGGATCCAGCGGGCCCAGCAGATGCAGCTTCCTTCCGGGCCCCTCACCGACCTCGTCCTACAGGGCGTCGCGAAGGGTCGGAGCGGTTCGGAAGTCCTCGCGGCCCTGGACGGGCTCACGGTAGGCTTGGGCATCGCACGCGATGCCCTCGCGCGATCGGGCGCCGCGCCGAGCGTCGAAGAAGTGGAAGCAGCCGGTATGGCGATGCGCATGGGCGTGGACGCCGAATCGGTCGCGGGCCTCGCGCGCTCGCGGCCCGAAGGGCGTTCGCTGTCCGTGCCGCTCCTCGTGTTGGGTGGGCTGACCCAACGTGGTCTCCCGTCGGATCAGGCGCTCAGCCAGGTGGTCGAGCGACTCGCCGCCCGGATGGACGACGCGGGTCTGCTGGCGGATCTCTCCGGTCCGGCCGGGGCGCCCGGCCTGGAGCGAGGTCCGCCGATCGAGCCACCCGCGGGTCCGTTCGGCCCCGGGGGCCAAGGCGCCCCCGGCGTCGGCAACCCAGGCGCTGGACCCCCGTTCCCCGTCGGGCCCTCGGGCGGGGGCCGCCCGTCCGGCACACCAGCGGACGGTAGGCCAGGAGCCGGCGGTCCACCACCCACCCCGCCCGGACCGGGAGGGTCCTGAGCACCCTTCACGACGACGCCCGCATCGCGGCACCCGGGCCCAGGCGGTAGGTTGTAGCGGCACGTTGCATATATCCTTCCCGCCTGCCCCGACCGAATGTCCCTCCGCCTCGAGTCGCTCCGCAGTCAAGTCTTCGCCCTGGTGCTCGCGCTGGCGATTCCGGCGATCGCGCTCGAGATGTGGTGGGGATACCAGGAGTACCGTAGCGCCGGCACCCAGGCGAGCCTCGAAGCGCTCGCCACCGCCGAGCGCACCAGCGTCGGCGTACAGCAATTCCTCGCGACTGCCGGCGAGATGATGACGGGCGTCGCGCGCGTGTTCAGGCAAAACCTCGAGGAGCCCGAGGGCTGCGCCAACCTCGTTGAGGTCCTTACCGACGTGTTGCCCTACTTCGCCAACACGCTGGTCCTGGACGCGGACGGCACGCTCGTCTGCAGTGCCGCACCCGCCCCTACCGTTCTGGCCGGCCTCCCCCTCCCGGCGGTCACCGAGTCCGGAAGCGGAACCCTACCCGCGGTCGGCCTTCCCCTGCTGGATCAGCGATCGGGAACCTGGGTGCTCCCCGTAGCCGTCTTCACCCCAGCAGAAGGGACGGCGACCGCCCGAACGTTGATGGGACTGGTTCCGCTTCTCCAGTTCCAGGAGCTCCTGCGGGGCGTCGACTTCGACGACTCCTACCTGGTGACCATCGCCACCGCGGACCTCCAGGTGATCACGCGGTCCACGGATGTCGGGGCCTGGGTCGGGCAGATCCTCCCCGGCCCCACAGGCGAAGACCGCGTACTCGTCGAAGGTGGGAGGGTGGCCACCGGGCCCGACGCGGACGACGTACAACGTGCGTGGGGAATCGCAGAAATTCCCGGACTCGGATGGAGCGTTTTCGTCGGTGTCCCCGAGCGTGAGGTCAACGCACCGGCGCTCATCGCCGCGATGAAGCGAGTCGGCCTCACCGCATTCTTCCTGCTCGCGGGCTTCCTGTTCGCAACGTGGACCTACCGGCGGATCGCCGCGGCGCTAAGCCAGCTGGTGGAAGGCGCACGGCACGCCGAACGAGGGCACCAGATCGCGCTGCCCGAGGGCACGCCCGCCGAGGTCAGCGAGGTCGTGACGCAGTTCAACCGTACCCTGGCCTCGCGCGACGCGGCCGAGGCGGCGGAGCACCGTGCGCTCGAACGCTATGCGTCGATCTTCAACGAGGCGGTGTTCGGGATCTTCGTGGCCACGCCGGAAGGACGGGTCCTCGATGCCAACCCCGCGCTCGCCACGATGCTCGGCTACCGCGAGATTCGTCCCCTGCTGGACGCACCCCTCCGCGACCACTTCCAGGACCCCGACCAACACGACGTGATGCTGGCCAGGTGTCTCGCCGAAGGATCGCTCGAAGCCTATGTCACCGAGTGGATCCGGCGTGACGGCAAGGCCATCGTGGTCCGGATCGACGGCCAAGTCGTGCAGACCGACGACGGAGGGGAGGGCGTCGAGATGATCGTCGACGACATCACGGAAGAGCTCCGGAGGGATCTCGAGCT
Organism: Gemmatimonadota bacterium; assembly: GCA_040904885.1. Classification (GTDB taxonomy): domain Bacteria; phylum Gemmatimonadota; class Gemmatimonadetes; order Longimicrobiales; family Gaopeijiaceae; genus JAWLHJ01. The sequence continues at coordinate 32,274 of JBBDSN010000005.1, forward strand.
CCGGCAGACCCAGAAGATGGAAGCCGTCGGCCGTCTGGCGGGAGGCATCGCCCACGACTTCAACAACCTGCTGACGGTGATCAGCGCCAATACCGAGCTCGCGTTGGAATCCCTCCCGGAGAAGAGCCCGACCTCTGTCGATCTCATGCACGTGAAAGGCGCGGCCTCCCGCGCGACGCAGCTGACCAGGCAGCTCCTCGCGTTCAGCCGGGATGACGGGTCCGGCGTCCGTGACGTGGACGTCAACCAGGTCATCGCGGAGTTGGAGGCCATGCTCCTTCGCTTGATCGGTGCCGACATTCGGCTCGAAACCTCTCTGGATCCCGAGGTGCCACGGGTGCACGCCGATCCGAGTCGACTCGAACAGATCGTCATGAACCTGGTGCTGAACGCGCGGGACGCCGTGTCCTCGGGCGGGTCCATCCGGATCGCGACCCGCACTGTGCCCACGGGGAGCGAAGGCCCGATGGGCCCGGAACCGGGCGTGACCATCAAGGTGCACGACGACGGTATCGGCATGGACCCCGACATTCGGGCACGCATCTTCGAGCCGTTCTTCACGACGAAGGACAAGACACGCGGCACGGGCCTCGGACTCGCGACCGTCTACGGCATCGTGGAACAGTCCGGAGGTCGGATCGACGTGGAAAGCGAGGTCGGCGTGGGCACGACGTTCCGGATCTGGCTCCCGGCCGCGCGTTAGCGTCACGCCGCCCGCCCGCGCGTCAGCTCCCCACACCCCCGGCCTCGGAAATCGTGGCGGTCTCCTCCGCGTCTTTTACATGCTCATCGAACCATTCGATGAAGCGCGCCCACATGTCGAGCTTGTTCTCCATGGATCGGGGGGTGTGCGACTCGTAGGGATACTCGAAGAGCACCGCATCCTTTCCCAGAATCGTGAGCGCGCTGATGAGCCGGCGCGACTGGACCGGGAAGGTCCCCGTATTGTTGTCGTCCCCGCCGTGGTACATGAGCAGCGGTGTCTCGATCTGGTCGGCCCTGAAGAAGGGGCTCATCTCGATGTAGGTGTGCGGCGCCTCCCAGATGCTGCGGCGCTCCGCCTGGAAACCGTCGGGTGTGAGCGAGCGATTGTACGCTCCGTCCCCGGCGATCCCCGCCTTGAAGAAGGGCGCGTTCGCCAGGATGTTCGCGGTCGCGAATGCCCCGTAGCTGTGCCCGCCGTGCCCGATCCGGTCCACGTCGACGATGCCGAGCCCGTCCACCGCGCGGATCGCCCCGTACATGGCATCGACCAGGCTCGCGATGTAGGTGTCGTTGTAGTTCTCACCCACGATCGGGATGTCCGGGTAGACGAGCGCGTAACCGGCGGCAAGCCAGATATCCGACCACCGCAGCCAACTCATGTGCGTGAACTCGTTGTGGTTCCGGCTTCGCACCGCGGCGTCCTCGTACTCCGCCGGCTGCTCGTACTCTCTCGGATACGTCCAGAAGATGGCCGGAACCGGCTCGTCGCCCTCGCGCCAATCCACCGGCATGCTGACACGCCCCTGGACCTCCAGCCCGTCCCGGCGTTCGAACGAGAAGTCGATCCTGCGCGCGGCCGTGATCTCCGGGAACGGGTCGACGTTGTTCGTGAGATTCGGGCCCCAGCTTCCATTCTCCCACAGATAGCTGTTCGGAAACTCCGACACGGACTCCCGACTCACCACCATGCGCGTCCGGTCGTCGTCGAGCGTGACCAACGGGCGCTCCCAACGGTCCTTGGATCCCTGGAAGATCCGGGTCGCCGCGCCGTCCGAAAGACGGAGCCGGTCGACGAACGGCGTCGGGCGGAAATCCTCGGCATATCCCGGACCGGAGACGAACGTCGCCGCACCGTCGGAGGACAACGCCGCGTACTCGAGCCCGTTGTGCGTGCGCTCCGTCACAAGCGTACCCGGCAGCGCCGTGGCATCGTCCGTCTCGTGGAAGTCGACGAGGATGCGGCGGCTGGCGTCTCCGGAGAGCGGCCAATACGCGAGCGCCGGCTGCCCGTCCCTACGGACTTCGGCAAAGGCATGTCGTCCGTCGCGGGAATAGGTCACGTCCGAGATCGGATCGTCGCTCTCGGCGACCACCACCGACGCTTCGAGGTCGAACGGTTCCGTCAGCAGATGGACGCGGTCGGGCCTCGCAGAATCCGCCGCCTCTTCCACCTCCCCGTCCGCACGCGGCGCGCGGGCGAGGTAGCTGAGACCCGCGCCGTCGGGGCGCCAGGCGAAGTCGCGCGGATCGTCGCCGTCACCGTCACCGCCGCGGCCCTCTCGTAACGGCACCTCCTCGAGCGTAGCCACCACGCTTCCCTCCCGGTCGAGCACAGCCGTCTCGCGCGGGAAGCCCCGGTAGGAGGTGATATAGCTGAAGGGCCGCTCGACGAAGGTGGCCATCAGGTGTCGTCCGTCGACGCTCAACGAGATCGACTCGTACATCCGGGGCTGGCCCAACATGCGCGGCTCGCCGCCTCCGAGCTCGGCGAGCTGGCTGGTGGTGTGGTACTCGAAGAGCATCTCGTCGTGGGCGTCCTCGAGCAGATTCGGATAGGTCGGCGAGCGTGTCGGCTCGGGCCGGGTCCGCCGTACGATCGGACCGTCCGGAACCGGATCGCGAGCAGGCTCCGCGCCGCGTTCCGGGGGCACCAGGAGCGTGAGCACGGTGCCTTCCGGCGTCCACTGAAGCATGGATGAAGCTTCCCGGCCCTGCCCTCCGGATCCGGTCGCGAGGGTCGCCATCACGGGCAGGTCGCTCAAGCTCCGGGCACGGCCGGTCGACGCTTCCGCCGTCCATACCTCGGTGTGCGACGGGAGGTGCGCGAGGAACGCGATCCGGATGCCGTCGGGCGACCATGTGAAATCGCTCGCGAACGTGCCTGCGGGCAAGTCGACGTCGACGTAGCTCCGCTCGGCGAGCGAATAGAAGCGAAATCCGTCGATGCCCCAGGTGTCGAGGTGCCAATGCCGGTTCGTGCGGGGCCGAAGCTCCAACTCGGCGAGGCGGTACGTCTCGCGTGACATGAGCTCGAGCGTCGAAAGCTCGTTCACGTGCGGCACCAGGAAATGCGTGCGGTCCGGACTCGCGTACTCGAGGGTCGCGTAGTTCTTGTCCGTCTCGAGAATCTCGCGTACCTCCACCGGTGGCAGCACGTACTGCGCCGCATCGGGATTGGTCTGCGCGGCCTGGGACGCGTCCTGGGCGACGCCCGCGGCCGGCGCCAGAGCGGTGAAGGCGGCGAGTGCCAGGCCGAAAACGAGGCCGCGGCAGGACCGCGGCCGGGTGGGGGTGCTGGATCGAGGCGAGTTGGACGAGCGCATATACGACACCGAAGACCTCCGTGGGAACAGCGACACCATCACGATGCTCCAGTCTGCCTCCACCGTTCGTGGATCGCCAGCCCACGGGACGACGCGAGGTGCGGGCCCGGTACTTGACGCGGGATGCTCGGACGCCGACTCGTAGGGACATGCCCACGCCCCAGTCGGGTGGTGTGGAGCTATCCCCCGAAGCCACGGCGGTTCCATTGGCGACTCCAGCTCCTCCTGCAATCCGCTGCTCCGAGCGGGAACGTCGCCCGCTGCGCGTCGCCCGCGCTTTTCTCGTGCTCTTCTCGCTGGGGATGTTCCTCCCCGGCCCTGCCGTCCTCGAGGCCCAGGAGGAGCACCTGGCCGTCGTCCGCGATCGCTTCCAGTCAGAGATCGAGACCCTCGTCCAAGGCTACGAGGGCGTCGCCGGCGTGCACGTCGTCGATCTGACGACCGGGGAGCGCTTCCGCGCCCGGGACGAGTTCATCTTCCCCCAGGCCAGCGCCATCAAGGTCTCGATCCTCGTCGAGCTCTTCCGGCGAGCGGAGACCGAACCCGGCCTCCTGCGCAGGCGCGTGCCGATGACCGACGCGGTGCGCACCGGCGGGTCGGGGGTCCTCCGGGTCCTCACGGAGGGTGGCTCCGAGCTCTCGCTCGAGGACTATGCGATCTACATGATTCTCCACTCGGACAACACCGCGACCAATGTGCTCATCGACGTGTTGGGCATGGAGGCCGTCAACGCGCTCTCCGCCTCGCTCGGCGCGGAACGAACCGTCCTGCAGCGGAAGATGATTCGACCCGAGGCGTCGGCCCGCGGCGACGAGAACCTCTCCACGCCTCGTGACGCGGCCCGGATCATGGAGGCCATCGCCTCGTGCTCGCTCCCGATGAGCACGGCTTCGTGCGCGCGGGTCCGCGAGATTCTCGAGATCCCGAAGGGCGGCCCGGTCCGTTCGCCCGTTCCGGACGACATCGCGATGGCGTTCAAGCCGGGCGGCATCACCGGCGTGGCCGCCGTGTGGGCACTCGTGGATCTGCCCGACCGGCCCTACGTGCTCGTCGTCATGTCGAACTACGGCGGGAACGGTGGCGCGCTCATCGAGCAGGTCTCCTCGGCGGCCTACGGCTACTTCTCCAGGCTGGCCGGCGTGACCGAATACGGGACGCGGGTGCCGCTCGATGTGAAACGACGGGTCGCGCCAGAGCCCGGCGGCCCATAGAAGCTGGCTTGCAGGCGCAGCAGCTCGGCTCGACCCGACCCACAGCCAGGTCGAGTTCTCCGTGAAGCACATGATGTTCACCACCGTTCGAGGCCGTTTCTCCGGCGTGGAAGGCACGGTGAAGCTCGACCAGGAAGGGTCCGTGGGTGAGCCGGGGGCCGAGTTCGCGGAAGGCTGACGCCACGCCCCCGCCAAGGCCGACGAAGGGGTGGGGAGCTTCGAAGCCCCCGCCCCTTCCTACCTGCGACGTAGCAACAGGTAATCCGCATCCCACTGCGCGAACCCCTCCGAGACATCCTCCTCGAGGTCGAATCCGGCCGCATCGAGCACTTCCAACACCGCCTCCCTCGGCCAGTACCGCACCACGAACGTATCCTCGTAGGCTTCCTGGACTCCGTCCACCTGAATCGCGGTACGTTCCCGGTACCAGAAGAGGTCTCCACCACCCTCGGCCGCGTCGATCTCCACGCACCGGATCACGTCGTCGGTCTCGATGTCGAAGCCTTCGAATACGACCCGTCCGGGGATGTCGATCAAGAGCAGTCCTCCCGGCCGCAGCGCCGCCGCCATGGAGCGTGCCGCGCGGCTCAGCGCGCGCTCGTCGAGGAGGTATCCCAGCACCGTGAACACGCACAGCGCAAAGTCGTGCTCGATGTGCCCGGAATAGTCTTCCACGCCGCTCACGACGCACTCGATGGCCGAGGGGGCACCGCTCTCTTTGAGCCGCAACCGCTCGAGCATGGCACCCGACGGATCCACCGCGGTGACCCGGTACCCTTCGCTGGCGAGCGGAACGGCCAGTCGCCCGGTTCCCGCTCCGAAATCGATGATCCGCGCGGGAGGCACCACCCGCTCCCGTACCTCCCGCAACGTCCGCTCCGTGAAGTCCCGGTAGGCCCTACCGAAAGTGCGCTCCAGAACCTGATCGTAGTGACGCGCCCACCCGTCGTGGGGTACGGTCACGCGCCCCCGGCGGCCTGGATCTCCCGCGCGACGCGCTGCACGTCGTCGAGCACCCGCAGCAGATTGCCGCTCCAGAGCATCTCGATCTCCCGCTCGTCGTACCCGCGTCGGACCAACTCGAGGGTGACGTTGAACGTCTCCGAGGCATCGGTCCACCCTTCGACCCCACCGCCTCCGTCGAAGTCCGAGCTGATTCCGACGTGCTCGATCCCGATGAGGTCGACCATGTAGTCGATGTGGTCGACCAGATCGGCGACGTCCACCGGGGGCGCCACCGCGTGGACCTCGGCCTCGATCCTGGGTTCGGCGAGCACCCGCACCTCATCCATGCGGTCCTGATACGCGGCTCGCTGCTCAGGGGGGAGGCTGACGACCGCGCCCCTGTCCAGCATCTCGAAGCCCATCTCCGACGCCACGCTCTCATGGAGGGCGTCCATCGCCTGCTGATACGCCGCGTGCTTGTCCGAGTCGAGATAGCTCCGGAATGCGACCGTCTGCACGACACCGCCGTTCTCGCCCACCGCGAGGAGCTGCTCGTCGTCCAGATTCCGGCTCACGTCGTTCAGGGCACGGGCGGACGAGTGCGACGCGACGACCGGAGCCTGCGTGCGCTCGAGTGTCTGCATGATCGACGCCTTGGAGGGATGTGAGATATCGATCATCATGCCGAGCCGGTTCATCTCGTCCACGGCCTGCCGACCGAGCTCGCTCAGCCCGCCGTGCAGGAACTCACCGTCGGATTCTCCCGTGTTCGAATCCGAGAATTGGCTGTGTCCGTTGTGCGCGAGGGACATGTAGCGACCCCCGCGCGCGTGGAAGTCCGCGATGTTCGCCAGATCGGTCCCGACCTGGTACGCGTTCTCGATCCCGATCAGCGCGACCTTCCGCCCCTCCCCGGCGATACGCCGCACGTCGTCGGACGTCAGCGCCAGGCCTATGCGGTCGGGCGCGATCTCCTCGGTGAGTCGGTGGATCGCGTCGAACTTCTCGATGGCCGCGGCGTGGGCCTGGGCATACCCCTCGGGGGTCAGCGGCCCCTGGCCCACGTACACGATGAAGAAGGCCGCGTCGAGCCCGCCCGCTTCCATCTTGGGCAGCGTCACCTGGGTAGGCAGATCCTCGGCATAGTTCCGGTCCGCCGTGAAGTTCGCCGCGTTGATATCCACGTGGGTATCGAGCGTGATCACCCGATCGTGGATCCCGAGCGCCTGCTCGACGAGCTCACCTTCGGTGGGTGCCGACGCCTCGTCGTTCGCCCCACAGCCGGCGAGCAGCACGAGGGCGGAGAAGAGGCCTGAAAAGAGCGAGAGCCCTCTCGGGCGGGTCACAACCTTCATGGTGGCTCCAGAATTGAGCGACGGACGACGGACCTGTGTCCCCCGAGTCTAAGCGCTTGCCCCCGACCCGGGCCATATCTACCCTCCGACGACCCCAGGCCCGCACCCACCGGACCCGCCCCAGCGGTGTCCACTCCGACCCGATCCCATTCTATGAAGTTCCTAAGCCTTCACCTGGCCTACGCCCTCGGCGACGAGGAGCTCAGGAAGAACGTGCGCGCGCTGGTGAAGTACGCCGTGTTCCTGCTCGTGGTGATCGCGGTCTACTCGGTCCTCTTCCACGTGATCATGATCCACGTCGAGGAACGGGACCACTCCTGGATCACGGGCGTCTACTGGACGTTCACCGTGATGAGCACCCTCGGGTTCGGTGACATCACTTTCACATCGGATATCGGCCGGATCTTCAGCGTCGTGGTGCTCATGTCGGGCATCATCCTGCTTCTCATCGTCCTTCCTTTCGCGTTCATCCGGTACTTCTACGCGCCCTGGCTGGAAGCGCAGATTCGCAACCGCGTGCCCGAATCCGTGCCCGCCGGGACGGCCGGACACGTGATCTTCACCGACTGGGAAAGCGTGGCCCAAGACATGGTCCCCCGGCTCGACGGCGAGGGTATTCCGTACTTCGTGCTCTCCGAGGACGGGGCGGCAGCGACCGCCCTTCTCGGCGACGGAGTCTCCACCATTCGCGGCAAGGTGGACGACGTGAAGACGTTCGAACGCGTGAATGCGGGACAGGCGCGATTGATCGTGCTCAACCGCGACGACCTCATGAACACGAACGTCGCACTCACCGTGCGGGACGTGGCCCCGGACGTTCCGATGGTGGCGTTCGCCGAGGACGAGCACGCCGTGGACATCCTCGAGCTCGGCGGGTGCAGCAACGTGTTGCCCCTCAAGCAGGTCCTCGGCGAGCAGCTCGCCAACCGCGTGAACGCCGGCCACGCGCATGCGCACGTCATCGGGCATTACCGGAACCTGCTCATCGCCGAGTTCTCGGTGCATCGCACGCCGCTCGTGGGCAGGACCCTCGCGGACAGCCAACTGAGAGAGATCGCGGGCGTGAGCGTGCTGGGCGTGTGGGACCGGGGCCAGATCCTTCCGGCCCGGCCGGACCATGTCTTCCGCGACCTGTCGCTGCCGGTCGTGGCCGGCTCCCAGGAAGCCATCAACCGTCTCAACGAGTACCTCTATATCTACGACACGAACTGGAACCCCGTCATCATCCTCGGCGGCGGCAAGGTGGGGCGGGCGGCGGCCCGTGCGCTGAAGCAGCGGTCCATCCCCGTGCACATGGTCGAGAAGAATCCGGATCTCGCGGGCAAGATCGGCGACCTTCCCGACCTCCTCATCATCGGAGACGCCGCGGACCGCGATGTGATGCGGAAGGTAGGGATCGAGGATGCGCCTTCCGTGCTGCTCACCACGAACCGCGACGAGGCGAACATCTACCTCGCGGCCTACACGCGCCGCATCAGCCCCGAAGCGCAGATCGTGAGCCGCATCACGCACGAGCGCAACCTCCCGTCCATCCAACGCGCGGGGGCGGACCTCACGCTGAGCTACAACACGCTGGCCGTCGAGAATATCTTGTCGCTCCTTCACGACCGGCCGCCCGTGATCCTGGGACAGGGGATCGGCTTTCACGACATCGAGTGCCCGCGCAATCTGGAAGGGCTCACCTTGGGCGAGAGCGGCATCGGCGCGGAGACGGGCCTCACGGTCATCGCGCTCGAGATCGACGACCGGTTGGTGACGGATCCGCATGCGTCGACCACGTTGATGCCGGGGTGCACCCTGCTCACCATCGGATCCGATGCCCAACTCGAGGCCTTCCGGGAGGTGTTCGGATGACGGACGAGAGCCAGCCCATCGATCCGGAGAACATCGACTTCCACGAGATTGCGCGCCGCGGGGACGCGGAGGTGTTGACCATGTTCCTCGATGCCGGGCTGGATCCCGATCTGCTCGACGGGCGCGGCTATGGGCTGCTCATGATCGCGGCTTATGCCGACCAACCCGATACGGTGCGCCTGCTCATCGAGCGTGGAGCAGATCCCGACCTGCGTGACCCGAACACCAACACCCCCCTGATGGGGACCGCGTTCAAGGGCCACGTCGACGTGGCCCGGGTCCTCCTGGAGGGAGGAGCCGACCCTTCGCTTTCGAACGGCCAGGGCGCGACGGCCCTCCACTTCGCGAAGATGTTTGGGAACCAGGAGTTCGTGGATGTCCTGGTCGCGGCGGGGGCGGAGGAGGACGTGGATCCCTCGGAGAGTGCCGTGGACCCGGAGGACACCGAAGGCTGACGGTTTGTGGGTCCCCTCAGTCCTCGAGCGCGCGGCGCAGCGCGGGCATGCGGGAGAGCAGGGTCAGGCCCCGCGTCACGACGTAGATCACGAACGCGATCCAGAGACCGGTGTTGGCCCACCCGGGAATCAGCAGGGCGGACGCGAGAAGAAATGCGGCCAGCGAGAGCAATCCGGTGTTGCGCATGTCCCGGGTGCGCGTCGCGCCGATGAAGACCCCGTCGAGTTGGAACGCCACGAACGAGAGCAGGACGTAGACCGCGGCGTAGGGCAGATACGCCGCGGCTGCCTCTCGCACGGGCTCGTGGGCGGTCAGCAGCGAGATGACCCATGGCCCCGCGCCCCACACGAGGCCGGTCAGGATCACGGCGGTTCCGCCAGCGAGCTCCGAGGTCGAGCGCACCGCCCTGTCGAAGGCATCGCGCGTCCGGGCGCCGACCGCTCGGCCCACCAGAACCTCGGTGGCGTGCGCGTATCCGTCGAGCAGGTACGCGCTCGCGGACACGAGCTGGAGGAGCACGTGGTTGGCTGCGAGCATCGTGTCGCCGAATCGCGCGCCCTGGCTCGTGAACCACGCGAAGCCACTCAGAAGCGCCAGGGTGCGGACCATGATGTCGGCATTCGCACCGAGCGTGCGTCGCGCCTTGGCGACATCGAGCACGCGTGCCCACGGCCAGAACGGCTCTCCGTCGCCGTGGCGCTCCCGAACCAGACGGTACGCGAACGAGAGCGCGAGCAGAAGCGTGGTCCACTCGGCGATCGCGGTGCCGAGCGCGATCCCCCGAACCCCCCATCCGAGCACACCGGCGAACAGCACGTCCAGGCCGATGTTCAGGCCATTCAGCAGGATCTGGGTACGGAGCAGAAGGCGTGTGTGGCCGAGCCCCACGAAGGTGCCGAGCAGGGCGAAGGTGCCCAGGCTGGCCGGAGCGCCCCAGATGCGCACACCGAAGTACGCACGAGTGAGCGATTCGACCTCGGCGGTGGCGCCGAGCAGCCGCAGCGCGACATCGATGAGGGGCCGCTGCACCGCCAGCAGAAGCAGCCCGATGCCGCCCGCCAGCAGGAGCGCCCGCGCGAGCGTCGCGCGTACCTCGGGCTCGTCGCCGGCCCCCGATGCCTGGGCCGTGAACCCGGTGGTCCCCATGCGCAGGAAGCCGAAGCTCCAGTAGGCGAAGTTGAAGATGATGGCGCCGAGCGCGATGGCGCCGAGTCCCTGCACCGTGCCGGTGTTCCCGATGACCGCGGTGTCGACGAGGCCGAGCAGCGGCACCGCCGAGTTGGCGAGCACGATAGGCCAGGCGAGCGCGAGAACCCGGGCACGCGTGGAATGAGGGCCGGAAGGTCCGGCGCCCGGCGCTTCTTCGGTCAGCGCCAGCGCTCCAGAACGGCGTAGGAGCGCACGGACAGTCGTCCTCCGACCGTCGGTCCGGCGACCCAGATCATCTGTCCCGCCGCACGCTCGAGGCCCATGGGTACGGCGGTGAGGGGGACGGGCTCACCGTCGCCCGGCGGGTCGAGCACCCAGTCCGGGGCGGCCGCACGGAGGGTCCCGAGCGAGGCCGGCATCCCGTCGACCTGACGAAGCGTCACACCGGTGACCTCGAGAGCTTCGTCCGGAGTCCGGCCTGGTCCGCACACTTCGACGACCGTGCCCGCGAGGAGCCGCACGTTCCCGACGAGCTCACCCAGAAGCTCGACCCTGGGGCCGTCCATCGGGTGCACCCAGGTTCTCGGGGCGATGTCGACGCCCTCGGCGAACACCGTGCCGGTGACGCACTCGCCGCTCGACGCCATGCCCGCATCGGGGGCGTCCGAGGCCACGTCGTTGGCGCCGCTCGATGCGCATGCCGCGACGATGAACGGGGCGACACCCACGAGCCATCGGCGAATCACGGTCGGAATCGTCATTGGATCCTCAACACCCAGAGCACCATGTGTTCGGGCAACGGCTCGTTGTCGACCTGGGTACGGATGCGTAGGCTGGTCGGGTCGTGGAGCTCGGGCGGCGTCCACAGAAGGTAGGCGTTCGAGGCGGCCCGGACGAGCACGTCGAGCGTGGGCTCGGCGCCCGTACGGGTGTAGGGGCGAAGCTGGGCGTCGGGATTGATGTTGTCCTTCTCGAAGATGTCGAAGACGTTCCACGAGGGGATCCAATTACCGAGCCCCGGGCGGTCGTCGGCCCACAGCGACGCACCGAAGCGGACCAGGAGGGACACCCGATCCTCTCCTGTCGTCTGTTCGAGGTTCTCGAGACCCCGTGTGGATGAGCCGGTCAGCGCCGTCATCAACGCGGCGTCATCCTCCGCGTTCGTCCCGTTCTCGTCGAGCACCCACCGCAGCAGCATCGACGGCACGCCGTACACCGCCCGCTGATTCTCGCAGGGGCCGTCGTTGGCCGGTGGCAGCCCGACCCACGAGCACTGCTCCGGAGCGTTCGGCTCGGGAGGATCCTCGCCCTTGAAGCCGAAGTACAGCGCCATGTCCACGACCCAGTCACGGTACCAGTCCGGGTCCTGCCCCGCTTCCCAAGCACTGAAACCGAGGTTCTGCCTCGGTCCGTGCCCGAGCACGTCGTAGCCCACCAACTGCTCCGCCAACGTGGCCCCGCCTTCGAGCTCCCATGTCGACTTCACCTGCACGTTGTCCCTGAAGAACGTCGTGAACTGAAGGATGTGCGTGAGCTCGTGCGCGATGAGGGGCGGGTATGTGACAAGCAGCGACTCCCGGGTCCGCGCGGTCCCGTGTACACCCGCCGTGTCCGGTGTGAGGCCGTAAAAGATCTCGGCTTCGTTGCTGTTCGCGCAGCTCACGGGGCTCACCAGGTCCCCGCTGAACACGAAGCCGGCGAGGTTCTCGCGCTCGTTCACCTCCTTCGTGAGGAGGACGAGCACCCGCTCGTTGTCGTCGACGTCCGCGAAGTCGCCGAAGTAATCCCGGAGAACCGGAAGGGTCGTGGCGGCCAGCTGAGCGTCGAGATCTTCGTACTGGGCGTCGGTGAAGGCCGTCATCGGGTTGTCGATGTCCTCGAGGAACGCCGCGGCATTCCCGACGTGGCGCACGACGGCGCGAACGTCCGTCCCGGCGTCGCAGCTCTCGGGCACCGTCAGGTCGAGCGTTTCCCCCTCGTTCGGGGGAGCCCTGAGCGGTCCTGTCGCCGGCCCTGCCAGGCTCGGCGTCGCGCCCCCGAGCGTCGCCAACCACGCCCGCTCCGCGGCACGGATGTCGGCCTCGCCGCTCTGGTCCGGCCGCGCCGCGATCGCCCCCTCGAGATCGAGCGCCGGTCCGGCCCGCACGGCCGTCGACTGCACGGCCTCCGTGCCCGAGGGGCCCGGAGGCGCGCTGAACCGGACGCCGCCCGACGTCGCGGTGCCCGTGCGGGAACCGTCTACCGTGCGGATCGAGGTCTGTCGGGCCGGAGCCGCCACCAGTCTTGATCCGGCTCGCGAGGCCAGTCGCGCCGCCGTGAGCGAGCTCGGAACCTCCGAGGAAGAGAGAATCCCGACCAGATACCGTTCGGTCGCGTTCCCCGCACCCAGGTGGATGCATCCGTCCACCACGAACGCGCCCTCACCCACCGCGAGCGACTCGAGGACCTCCGGGCGGACGGCGGCCTCCGTCGTGTCGTTCATGCCCCGCGCGGCCACCGCGAGCTCACCCTGCCGAGGCGGGCTGCAGTCCGCGTCCGGCACCACGATGCGCAGCTCCACCGACGACGCCGACGTCACTTCCGCCGGGAAGCCGTCCAGCTCCACGACATTCTCGAGCGCGACCGGTGAGAATCCCAGCCCGCGAACGACCGCCTCCGCCCCCACGATCATCGGCGAAGGGCTCACGCTTCCGATCACCACCACCTCGTCGCCCACGAACGCGGCCAACTCGCCGGAAACACCACCCGACATGGCGGCGAGGAAGGTCCGGCCGTCAGTCACGGCCCTCACCAGACCCGCATCCGACACTTCCACGGTGTCCGGGGCATTCGAGACCCACGTGACCGGCTCGGGCGGCATCGGGTTCTCGTTCGCGTCCACGATGGTCGCGACGACCGTGACCGTGTCCTCGACGTTCTCGAGCGTCACGGGATCCGGGCTGAACCGGAGGCGCACCGGGACCTGTGAGACCGCGACGCCGAGCTCGCTCTCCGCGTTACCGGCCGACGCGCTGATCGTGGCGTTCCCGTTTCCGGTGGACATCACGAGTCCGGTGCTCGACACCGACGCGACGGACCCGCTCGAGCTGGACCAGGTCACGGCGACACCCGTCATGGTCTCGCCATTCTGGTCTCGGACGATCGCGGTGACCCTGGCGGTGTCCCCCAGGGCTGCGAAGGTCAGGCTCCCCTCTGACAAGGCGATCGACGTGGGCGCCGGGTCCGCGTCCGGACTGGCTGTCGGACTTTCGGAGCACGCGGCCAAAGCCAGCGCACACACGAGGGCGGCACCGCTGCGGAAGGGCGAGAGCTGGCACATCCTCGAAGATGCCTGGACCCGAACCGACACGCCACCTTTTCGTGCAGCGCCCTCGCACGCCACAGAGACATCGTTGCTCACCGCTTCTGAGTATGTCATACTCATGTCATGAGTAAGAGATTGCAGGTCGTCATGGAGGACGCGGAGTACGATGAAATTCAGGAGGCGGCCACCGTCCGGCGATTGACCGTCTCGGCATGGGTTCGCCAGACGCTTCGCGCTGCGCGGACCCCTAATGGCGAACCCCATCTTCGGCCTGACGGTTCCGAACGAGCTCCGGCCAGCGGCACGACCCGGCCCGGGCCTCCGGCTACAGACGCACCCGCCCCCGACCCCGACCTACTACGACAGGTCATGCGACGGCACGGCCTCGAGTCGCCGACTGAAGCCCTCGATTTCGCCCTCCGCCGTGCAGCCGAGCCACCGCTTTCACGAAGCGACATGTTGTCCCTTCGCGGGACCGGTTGGTCGGGCGACCTCGCGGCCCTGCGCGCACAGCCGCGTGGGGCCCGCGACCCCGACAGCGAGCCCCCTTCATGACGCTCGTCGACACCTCCGCGTGGATCGCATTCCTGCGCGCCACCGGAAGCGAAGCCGACCACGCGGTGGAAAGGCTGCTGGCCGAGCGTGCACGCGTATTCACGACCGACACCGTGGTCGCTGAGCTCCTGGCGGGCGCGGCCGACGAGGAGTCCGCGCGTCACCTGGGACGTTTCCTGTCGTCCGTAGACCGTTGTCCGCCCGCGGGCCCACTCGATCTCGAACGCGCGGCGTACCTCTACCGGAGTTGCCGGGACGCGGGCACACCCGTGAGCTCTCTCTCCGTGTGCCTCCTGGCGGCCATCGCCGTGCGTGACGACCTGGAAGTGCTGGCGGACGACATCGACCTCGAGGTGCTGGCGCGCCGGTCGGATCTACGGCTCGCCCGCGCTTCCCCACCCCCGTCGCAACCGACTAGGGCATCATCAACTCCGGCACCCACGCCTCCGGAGCCGGCGACTCCGGCGCCAGCGACTTCGGCGGTACCAGAAGCGTCCCTCGGGCGACCCTCCACCGTGGATACCCCGCCCGCCCCGCGCCCCTCTCTCGTGCTCGTACTCGAGGACGAGCCGTCCGCAGCGCGGATGCTCGAAGGCGCTCTTTCGCGCCCCGACCGCCGCATGGTGCTCGCGACCACTGCCAAGGAGGCGCGAAGCCTGATCGCGGCCGAGACGCCCGACGCGATCGTCCTCGACCTGGTGCTCCCCGATGAAGACGGCCGCAACGTCCTCACGGAACTCCGCCGCGATCCGAAGACGAAGAACACCGGGGTGGTGGTCGTGACGGGAAGAGCCGGGCCGAGAACCCGGGAGGAGTGCTTCGCGCTGGGAGCGGACGATTTCTTCGACAAGCCTTTCGAAGCCGATGCCCTTTCGAGCGCGGTCGAGCTCGTGCTCTCCGAAGGCCGCTCCCGCGCGCCCGCACCGGACCCGCTCAACGCGCCGCTGACCCTCTCCGAAGTCCAGAAGCTCCTGTCCGCGCAGCGAAGGGAGGCATCCGGTGATCATCCCTGGACCGTGGCCCTGATCGAGGTCGACGCGCCGCTGGGAGGGGAGTCGGAGCCCCCCCTCCTCCCCGGCCTGCTCCGGTCCGTGATCGCCGACCTGGTGCCGAAGCTCCAGAAGGGTGAGCTGATCGCACGGTGGGGCGTCGATCAACTCGTCGTGGTGAGCCCCGACCGGGCGGAAAGAGCCCTCGCGGTGCTGGTCCAGGATCTCAGCGAGCTGCCCGGGGTCGCGAAGTCCCTCTATGGGCGCGTCCGCAGGGTGGGCAGGGACGAGGACCTCCTCGATGCGGTCTCACAGATGGCGTCGAATCTGGCCGAGGAGACCAGCCCGACCGGACCGGAAATCGAGGTCGAAACAACCCAAGCCCGCACCCGACCTCACGCGACGTTGGTGGAGGACGACCCCGTCACGGCTGGCCTCGTACGCCACCGGCTGGAGCGCAGCGGCTTCCTGGTCGATCACTACACCGACGGCGCGCAGGCGCTGGACGGCATCCTCGCCACCCCGCCCAATGTCGTGATCCTCGACGTGCAGCTGCCCTCGATGGACGGATTCGAAATCCTCGGACGGATGAAGGAGGACCCGGCCGCCCGGACCGTCCCGGTCCTGATGTTCACCTCGCTGGGGCGGCAGGAGCATGTGTCGCGCGGCTTCGAGCTTGGTGCCGACGACTACGTCACCAAGCCGTTCTCACCCAGCGAGCTCCTGACGCGCGTGCTCCGACTGGTCCGAAAGCGATGAGCGCCGGCCCGGACCTCACGCTCCGGCTCGCAATTTTCACGGTCCTGACGCTGTCGGGCTTCACGCTCGCATTCATGGGATACGCGTTCCTCCTGCACCTACGGGCCAAGCGACTCGAACGGCGGCGCGAAGCCCTGGAAGCTCGATGGAGAGGCCGGCTCCTGGACGCTGGAACCGGTGACGCGTCATCCCCCGGAGGCCCAGCCGTCACGGCGCAACGAGAGGTCCCCGAGGAAGACCAGACCCTGTTTCTGGACCTGGTCACCGAGTATGCCCGAGCCCTCGAGGGTCCGGAGCGCAAGAATCTGGAGGAGCTGGCCAGGCCGTACCTCGCTGCGCTCGATCCGCTGCTGGACGATCCCGATCCCTACCGTCGCGCCTATGCCCTGGATATCCTCGGCGAGCTGGGCTACGAGGATGCGCGCGACCGGATCGCCCACGGACTCGAGGACGATTCCGGACTGGTCGCGATGGTTGCGGCCCGTGCCCTCGCGAGACACGGCGATCCCAGTTTCGTGCCCGTCATTCTCGCGGGGCTCGACGGCTTCGGGAACTGGAGCGCCAACTACCTCGCGAGCCTGCTCACGAGCTTCGGGCCGGAGGCCGCGCCCGCGCTTCGGGATCTCGCATTCGACACCCGCGCACCCGACCGCCTGCGCTCGGTGGCGCTCCAGGCGCTCAAGGAGCTGAACGATGTCGAATCGGTGGAACCAGCCATGCGCCTCCTACCAGAGGAACTCCACCTCGAAATCCAGGGCGACCTCATCCGCCTGATCGGCCATCTCGGACGTCCCGAGCATCTCGTGGTCGTGCGGCCCTTCGTGACGGCAGCGGCGCCACACGTACGAGCCGCCGCGCTCCGCGCGGTGAGCAACGTGACCGACCGGCGCACATCGGACGTCGAAATGGTCTCCCGGGGCCTCGATGATCCCTCACCCTGGGTCGCGCTCCAGGCTGCCCGAGGCATCATGACGCTAGGCCGGCGCGACGAGCTGGTCGCGCTCGCGAACTCCGCCAGCCCCAGAGCCGACCTTGCCGCGGAAGTGCTGGAGGCCCACCGGTGATCGACGCGCTCTTCGAGTCCTGGGTCGGACCGTTCATCGGGCCCACGCTGTGGGGACTGAACGCAGTTGTGTTCACGTACTTCATCGTCCTGAACGGCTCCTACCTGGCCACCAGCGTCATCGCGTTCCGGGCGGTTCGCCGGTACGCCGAGCGCCTCCGGTCCCTCGACGTGAAGGAGACCATCGCGCATGCCGGGGCGCCGCCAATCACCCTCATCGCCCCGGCGTTCAACGAAGAGTCCACGGTCGTGGAGTCCGTGCGCTCGCTCCTTTCGCTGAACTACCCGGAGTTCGAGGTCATCGTCGTCAACGACGGGTCGAAAGACGCCACTGTCGAGAGACTCGTCGAGGCCTTCGACCTGCGACCGTTTCCGAAGATGTCCACCTTCGACGTGAACACCGCCGAGATTCGCGGGACATACCGGAGCCGCCGCCATCCGCACCTCTGGCTGGTCGACAAGGAGAACGGCGGAAAGGCCGACGCACTCAACGCGGGGCTGTGCTACTGCCGAACGCCCCTCTTCTGCGCCATGGACGCCGACACGCTGCTGGAGCGGGACGCCCTCATCCGTGTGGTGAGGCCATTCCTCGAGGAATCGACGACGGTGGCCGCGGGCGGCATCATCCGGATCGCGAACGGATGCACCATCGAGGCCGGCGCCGTGACCGACGTGCGCCTGCCCCGGAGCCTGGTCGCACGCTTCCAGGTACTCGAGTATCTGCGGGCTTTCCTCGTGGGCCGCATGGGTTGGGACGCACTGCAGGGGAACCTCATCATCTCGGGAGCGTTCGGTATCTTCCGCCGTTCCACGGTCATCGCCGCGGGAGGCTTCTCGACCGACACGGTCGGTGAGGACATGGAGCTCGTGGTCCGGCTACACCGTTACTGCCGGGACCACGACCTGCCCTACCGAATCAGCTTCGTCCCGGATCCGGTGGCGTGGACAGAGGCCCCGGAGAGCCTTCGGGTCCTGGGCCGTCAACGGGACCGGTGGCAGCGCGGCCTCAGCGAATCCCTCACCATGCACCGGGCCATGTTGCTCCGGCCCAAGTACGGGAGGATCGGGATGTGGGTCATGCCGCACTTCTACTTCCTGGAGATGTGGGGTCCGGTGGTCGAGGTGCTGGGATACCTCGTCTTCGGCCTGACCCTGCTCCTGGGGTGGACGTCCCTGACCTACGTTTCGGCGTTCCTCATGGTCGCCGTCTTCCTCGGCATCACGCTCTCCGTCGCCGCGCTCGCCCTCGAAGAACTCGCGTTCAGGCGCTACCCGAAGCTCGCCGACCTGCTGCGACTCTTCATACTCGCCGTCATCGAGAACTTCGGATATCGGCAGCTCACGGCCTTCTGGCGGTTCCGCGGACTCGTTCGGTTCCTCGGGAAGGCTAAGGGATGGGGCGTGATGCCCAGAGTGGGCTTCAAGAAGCCGCCAGCGGAGGCGGGCTGACGTGAAGCAGAGTCACCGAAACCCGGGCGCACCGAGGGCACTCACCGTTTTCGGGATGCTCGCGTGCCTCGCTTGCGGCGCGCCCGGCCAGGGCGGAACGGGCTCCTCCGATACGTTGATCGATACTGCGCAGCAGGTCGAGTTGATCTTCCTCGACGTCGGCCAGGGTGATGCAACGCTCATCCGCACCCCAGAGGGCCGAACCGCGTTGATCGACGCTGGGCGGAGTGACCCCACCCCCCAGCTTCGGGCGGCGGGAATCGAGCGAATCGACCTCGTCGTCGCCAGCCATCCGCACGCCGACCACATCGGCGGGATCGAAGCCGTCCTGGCTGCATTTCCGGTGGGCGCCTACATGGACAACGGCCAGACGCACACGACCGCCACGTACCTGAGTCTGATGCGGACGCTGCGGGCCCGGCCCGACATCTCCTACCTCGAAGCGGTGCCCCGCACGATCACCCTCGGGAGCGTCACGCTCGAGGTGCTCCCCTTGCCACCACCCGACGAGGTAGACCACAATGACCGTTCGATCGGACTGGTCCTCCGTTTCGGACGCTTCACGGCGTTCCTGAGCGGAGATTCGGAGCGCCGCCAACTCGCCCACTTCCTCGAACACGGTGCGGTGCCGGCCTCCACGGTCCTGAAAGCCCCACACCACGGAAGTCGGAACGGATTTACGATGGCATTCCTGCAAGCCGCTCGTCCCCAGGTGGTCGTGATCCCGCTGGGAACGAACAGCTACGGACATCCGCACCAAGAGGCGCTCGAGGCTTACGGGGCCGTGGCTCGCAACGTCTACCGCACGGACCTGCACGGAGCGGTGAGCGTGCTGGGCTACGAGGATGGACGATACGTGGTCAGCACGGAACGATGACCGACGAGCACTTCCTCTGGATCGTCGACCGCATCGAGGGCGAGCGCGTGGTCCTCGTGGAGGACGCGACCGGCCGCACCGCCGAAGTCGGACGTTCGGGCATCGGCGTGCCGGTCCGGGAGGGCACCGTCCTCCGCGTCCCCATTTCCGCGTCGGGCACGCTGGCGTGGACGAGCGCCCGCGCGGACGCCGAAGCGGAGCGCGCCCGCAGGGACGAGGCGAAGGACATCCTCGACGACCTCCGGGGCCGCGACCCCGGAGGCGATGTGGAGCTCTGAAGGACGGCTCAACGCTCGCGTGGCAGCCCGGGTCAGGAAGTGCCCGGGTCGGCCGCGCCGTCGAGCCGTTGCCTGAACGACCCGACCCTCACGAGGGCGCGACGCTCGTCACAGTGCGTGACGAACAGATCGTCCGCCTGAACCAGGTAGATGGCGTCCTGCCGAAAGCGTGCACCCAGATCGCAAGCGTCATCGAACGGCAGGACGGCGGCCCAACCCGGCTCCGCGTGCCCGGTGCTGAGGGAATAGCCGGTGACCCGTCGACGCCACGACGAGCCCAACGCGCCCTCGAGCCGCTCGTCGGCCCGCCGGTTCTCATCTTCGGACCAGGACGCGCCGGTCGTCGCATACGCCGAAACGATCACGAACGCATCCGGCCAGGTCGCGACGGGATCGGGCGTGCGGAAGCGGGTCTCGAAGTAGGCGGGATGCATGCTGGACCTCAACCCGCCCACTCATGCCACGTTCCCCGCTCATGCCGCACAGTCATGGCTTTCGCACCCGGTGACGTGTTCAACTACAGCCCCTGACGCGACACCTCCGTCCCTTGCCGTGCGGCACCAGCAGGGTCATCGTGGGCGGGCTCTTCCCTCCCGCCGGGTGAGCCGTCCTTCGTCCACCGAACCCACGCACGACGCCCGATGAACCGAACCGACATGCTCCAACGGATCGACGACCGGCTCCGGGATGGCGATCCGTGGGACATGATCGTGATCGGAGGTGGCGCGACGGGGGTCGGGATCGCGCTGGATGCGGCGTCCCGCGGGCACGACATCCTCCTGCTCGAGCAGAGCGATCTGGGCAAGGGCACGTCGAGCCGCTCCACCAAGCTCGTGCACGGCGGAGTCCGGTATCTCCAGCAGGGGAACGTCCCCCTCGTCATGGAGGCGCTCAAGGAGCGCGGCATCCTGCGACGGAACGCGCCCCACCTGGTCACGGACCTCCCGTTCATCGTCCCGAACTATCGCTGGTGGGAAGCCCCGTTCTACGGCATCGGGATGCGTGTCTACGACGTCCTGGCGGGCAAGTACGGATTCGGGAAGTCCAGGAACCTGTCGGTGGAAGAGACCGTCGAGCGGATCCCGACCATCGAGACGGACGGGCTGCGCGGCGGCGTGGTCTATCACGACGGGCAGTTCGACGACGCCCGGCTCCTCATCCACCTGGCGATGACCGCCGCGGAACAGGGCGCGACCCTGCTGAGCTACGCCCCGGTCACCGGGATCCTGAAAGACGAGCGCGGATTCGTCGCGGGGGTCACGGTGCGCGAGAGTGACTCGGGGCGTGTTTTGGAGATTCCGGGTCGTGCGGTCGTGAATGCGACAGGCGCCTTCGCGGATGCCGTCCGTGTCATGGACGAGCCCACCGCAGCACCGATCATCCGCCCCAGCCAGGGCGTGCATATCGTCCTCGACCGGGCGTTCCTCCCCGGATCTTCTGCGATCATGGTCCCCCAGACCGACGACGGACGCGTGTTGTTCGCTATTCCCTGGCGGGACCGGGTGGTCGTGGGCACCACCGACACGCCGGTCGACGAGGTCTCCCTCGAGCCGAGACCGCTCCGCGAGGAGGTCGATTTTCTGCTGACCCACGCGGCCCGTTACCTGACCCGAGACCCGGTCATGAAGGACGTGCTGAGCATCTTCGTCGGGATCCGCCCCCTGGTGGCGGAGGTCGAAGCCGATGACACGTCGGAGATTTCCCGCGAGCACGCCTTGCGCGTCAGCGCCTCGGGCATGCTCACCATCGCCGGCGGAAAGTGGACGACCTACCGCAAGATGGCGGAGGACGCGGTGGACGCGGCCGAGACGCTCGGCGACCTGGACCCGGCCCGGTGCGTCACGGCCGAGCTGAACATCCACGGCTATCACACGAACTCGGACCGGTTCGGATCCCTCGCCATGTACGGATCGGATGCACCGCACATCCGGGAGCTGGGAAAGGACGCGCCGGAACTCGCGGAGCCCATCCACGAGCGTCTCGACCTCACCGGCGCGGAAGTCGTCTGGGCGTGCCGGGAGGAGATGGCTCATACGGTGGACGACGTTCTGTCGCGCAGGTCGCGCTCGCTCGTCTTCGATGCTCGCGCGGCCATCGAAGCGGCTCCCGCCGTAGCGAACCTCATGGCCCGAGAGCTCGACCGGGACGAGGGCTGGATTGCGGACCAGTTGAAGGCGTTCAACGCGATCGCGGAGGGATACCTGCCTGGATAGAGAAGCTCCCCCATTGACGTGAACGTCGGTTTCCACGATCCTATCACATAGCTTATGAGTAGTGAAGCGACAGATCTTGATTGAGGGCGGCAGTCTTCTTCGAGGAGATTGACGCCCCTTTTTTTGTGGCCAAATCGGCCACGCACCGCGCGGGGAGTTCCGCGCAATATGGTAGTCGGGAAGTACGGATCATCGTTACTCCGGCCATCGACAAAACCGAGGAGACGCTTGATGCGTACCAAGGGCACAGTAAAGTGGTTCAACGACCAGAAGGGCTTCGGCTTCATCACGCCGGAGGACGGTAGCAAGGATTGCTTCGTCCATCACAACTCGATCCAGGCCGAGGGCTTCAAGTCCCTCGCCGAGGGCGCCACGGTCGAGTTCGATATCGTCCAGGGCACCAAGGGTCCGGCTGCTGAGAACGTGGTGCAGCTCTAAGCTTTCAACGGTAACGTTGAACGGCTGAAGCGGGCCGCTCCTTCGGGGGCGGCCCGCTTTTTTTTTGTGCGTCGGCGCCACTCCCCCGACCCCCTACCCTGCGCGAAACCCCCTCACCGGCCCGACTGTCGGGGCCGACGAGAGGGCGCGCGCAGCAAGCTTCCCTCGGTGCTACTGCGAGATCGGCCTCTGGCTCACGGCACCGTAGTAGATGCCGTTGAAGAGGAAGCCGAAGGTTCCGTGCGACTGCGAACGGAACGTGATCTTCGGGCCGAAGATGAACATCTTCCCCTCGCCGTAGTCGGCCTCGAACGCGCCGACTCCGTTCTCCAGGTGCTCCTGGCCCCACGACCAGCCGCTCTTCAGCGGCTCGGCGCTGTCATACCAACCGATGCGCCGCACGCCCTCCGATCCGGGAACGATCGAGAACGTCGGGCTGTGGCTGAACAGCACGTCGACCTGGTCTTCGTATCCATGCGTGATCGGTGTGCCGTGATCCACGCTCATCTCGAGGATGGAGCCGGGCGTGAAGTACTCCTCACGCGACAGTGGCTCCCCATCACGAACGAGATGATTCTCGACCGGTAGCCCCGCGTGATAGGCGAGATTGGCGGACGAGCCAATGGTGATGGCCGCGCCACCCTCCCGCACGAAGTCGAGGATGCGCGGGACGGTCGTGCCGACCGTGAGCTCCCCGATGCGGTCCCGGTACTCCTGGGGAACGCTCTCCGGATCCATACCGCCACCGCCGCTTCCACCCTCCTCGGGAATGGCGCCGTCCTCGAACAGAAGCACATCGTACTCGGAAAGGTCGGCCTCATCGAGATCCGGCGGATACAGCACGTCGAAGTCGAACTCGAAGTCTTCGAGGATCATGCGCGTCCAACCGGACGGCATGGAGCCACCGTAGCGGTCCCAGAGCCCGATCTTGACCGGCTCGAGCTCCATGGCGGCACCGGCGGGCCGGCTCGTGACTCCGACGAAGTCGAGGCCCTTCTCCTCGGCCAAACGCTCGATCGTGCCGCGATCGGTCTGCAGGTAGAACGCGCCGACGTCGAATGTCGTGCCTTCGGCGACCACGGGCTCCGTGTACCACCAGGCCGCGTCACCCGCGCCGAGCACCCGGTTCACGGCGGTGAACGCGTCGTTGATATGCGCCACCAGATAACCGCTGGCGTTCGTCGGCCCGGCAATCGTGCCCATCGGGGGCGTGTCGATCACGTCAGGAATCAGCTCGAAGGGCCCGTCGAACCCTTCCATGATCCGGTCGAACTCCACGCCCATCTGCCAGGCGAGCGTCCAACCGGTGTTGTCGTAGGGCGCCGTGGGCGGCGCACCCGGATAGGGAAAGTCGTTCGGGTGCTGCTGCTCCTCGAACATGTCCAGCACGTGCGGGCGGAACGCCTGCGCGGCCTGGACCACATACGATCCCTGGGGATAACGCTCCCCCTGTACGGTGAATGCCGCCGTCGCGCGGTGCACGTCCACACCGTTGTAAAGAAGCGAGTTCACGAACTTGGTCGTGGTCGGGAAGTCGATCTGATCCGACGGGATGATGAAGCCACGAGGTTCCCGATCCTCGGGGTTGCGCAGGAAACGCGCCCAATCGGCCCGGTCACCGCGGTCCAACTCCTCCGCGGCTCGGTCGATCTCGAACGGAAGCGTGGTCCACGAGTCACGGCTACCACGTTCGATGGAGTTCTGACCCATCTGCCAGATGTTGAACAGCAGAAGATCCGAGTTGCGTGACGCGTAGTCGAGCACGGCCCAGTTCGCGGTCTGCGAGTATTCCACCGACTGGCGGAAGTGCCACGGGCCAGGCTCGACCGGGAGCGGGTAATCCGCCGACGGAAGCTGCGTCCGCGGGACGAACGGGATCTCGATAGGCGTGGGATGCCCGACGGTTTCGGTGAGCAGCCCGATCATGTTCTTGAAGTACGGCGTCGTCCGCAGGCCACCGTTCCACCAAGTCGAGTAGGAAGCGCCCGACCGCATCGTCGTGCCGCCCTTGTCCTCGCGCACGAAGCGATGGTGCATGGCCGAGCCGACCTGGTCGAGGCTCGTGAGAATCAGCCCGTCGAGGTAGTGGTTGGGCGGATCACGGAAGGGCGGCGCGAACATCACGGTGCCGGCCGGCCCGGTCTGATGGTGGTTGTAGACGATCTGCGGGTACCACTCGCGGTACATCGAGGTGTTCATGTTCTGCGTTTCCGCGAGCGCAGCCATGTAAAAGTCGCGGTTGTTGTCATGACCCGCGTACTTCTGATAGAGCACCGGAATGCCCGAAGTGCTGCGCTCGAGCGGGTCGTCCACACGCGTGTACCAGTTCGAGACGAGATCCTGTCCGTCCGGGTTGGCGTGCGTCGCGAGGATGATGACGTCGTCCAGGATGCGGAGCGTCTCGGGGTCCGTGTAGTCGTTCAGACGGTAGACCATCTCCGCAAGCTGCTGAGCACCGAGAACCTCGGTCGCGTGCAGGCCACCGTCGATCCAGACGACGGCTTTACCCTCGGCGGCCAGTTGTCGGGCTTCTTCCTCGCTCAACCCCTCGACCTTGGCGAGACGCTGCGCGATGTCCCGGTATCGGTCGATGTTCGCGTGGTTCTCGGGCGAGGTGATGATCGCCTGGATCTGGGGCCGGCCTTCTTCCGTGAGACCGATGGTGTCCAGCACCATGCGGTCGGACTGATTGGCCAGCTCGATCCAGTAGTCGTGCAACTCCTGGTAGTTGATCAGCTCGTAGTCGGCTCCGAGCTCGTGACCGAAGCGCTCGACCGGGCTCGTGACCCGGTCCTGCGCGGACGCGGGCACCACCAGCGCCAGAGCCAAGAGGAGCGTCGACCAGACCGGACGTAGGATCCGTCTGCTCATATGTGAGATTCTCCCTATATATGAATCGAAGGCGCGCCAAACCGGAATCGGCAACGACGCACGCTGCATGTGTATTCACTTGAGAGGTGAATGCGTTCCCGACGCGGGGTCGCCGCCCTGCCATCCTCGATCGCCGACCAGCGGGACGAACTGCACCTTGCCCAGTGACGTTTCGTGATACCGTCCGGGTCCCTCGCGGACGACTTTGAGCAGCTCCTGGCTCCCACGCTTTCCTCCGATCGGGATAACGAGGCGCCCACCTTCCGCAAGCTGATCGAGAAGCGGCTGGGGCACCTCCGGAGCCCCGGCCGAGACGAGGATCGCGTCGAAGGGTGCATTGTCGGGAGCGCCGAGGGTTCCGTCCCCCGTGATGACTCGAACGTTGGTATATCCCAGCTCTGCGAGCCGATTGGCCGATGCACGGGCGAGCGATTCGTGACGCTCGATGGCCACCACCTCGTCGGCGATCTGCCCGAGCACTGCCGCGGCGTATCCGGAACCGGCCCCGACCTCGAGCACGCGGTCGCCGGGGGTGAGCTCGAGCGCCGCCGCCATCAGCGCGACGACGTAGGGCTGCGAGATCGTCTGGCCTTCACCGATCGGGAGCGGTCGGTCTTCGTACGCCTCGCCCCGCAGATGCTCGGGCACGAAACGCTCCCTTGGTACGGTCCGCATCGCCTCGAGGACCGCCGCGTCCGTGACACCACGGCGGGCGATCTGGCGGTCGACCATGCGGTGCGCTTCGTCGACGCTCATGGACCCCTTACGCCACCGGAGCCATCCCACGCCCCACCCCGCCGATCAATTGTGCCTTCTGAATCCAGCGTGACACGTCGCTCGCGGAGATCACTCCGACCAGTCGGCCGTCGTCCAGCACCAAGATTCGATTCGATCCTGCCCCTGACATCGTCTCCAACACTTCGGTCAGCGTGGACGCTGGCGTGACGATCAGCCTGGCCGCTGGCGTCATGGCCTCGGCTACCGTGGTGTCGGCCCACTTCTCCCTCGGTGTGCCGCGCGCATGGTCGAGCGTGATGAGCCCGAGCACCCGTCCGGCATCCACGACCGGAAACCCTTGATGCGGCTCGCGCAACAGGCGTCGTTCGACGAAGTCGGCCATTGAGATCTCTGGCGGCACGGTCCTGGGATCGGATGTCATGACCTGTTGGGCTCGAATGCCGCCCAGGGCCCCGCTCAGCATGTGCTGCTCGAACGACATCGCCGCGGTGGTACGCAGGAACCACCCGATGAACACGAGCCACAGACCACCGACGACGGCACCCATCAACGCCTGGATCGCTCCGAGCACGATCAGCACGTAGCCCAGCACCTTTCCACCTTGCGCCGCCCACCGGGTGGCCATCGTGAGATCGCCAGTCTGTCTCCATACGAGCGCTCTGAAGAGCCGTCCGCCATCCAGCGGAAAACCGGGAAGCATGTTGAACACGGCCAGGATCAGGTTGAGCAGAGCCAGATATTCGGCGACGACGATCATCGGCGTGGGCCAGCCTGCACGGCCGCCGAGCCATGCCAGCACCCAGAAGCCGATTGCCAGAGCCAGGCTGCAAAGTGGACCGACCCCAGCGATGGCAAGCTCGTCCTCCGGG
>JBBDSN010000005.1:59054-64044 GCA_040904885.1 Gemmatimonadota bacterium
CAGAGCCAGGCTGCAAAGTGGACCGACCCCAGCGATGGCAAGCTCGTCCTCCGGGTTGTCCGCCTCGCCGCGAGTGTGGGCCATCCCTCCGAATACGAACAACGTGATTCCCGCGACCTCCACTCCCCGTGTACGCGCGACCAACGAATGGGACAGCTCGTGTGCCAGAA
Source organism: Gemmatimonadota bacterium (assembly GCA_040904885.1). Lineage (GTDB taxonomy): Bacteria > Gemmatimonadota > Gemmatimonadetes > Longimicrobiales > Gaopeijiaceae > JAWLHJ01. The sequence continues at coordinate 59,225 of JBBDSN010000005.1, forward strand.
GCGAGGCGAAGAACAACACCGTACCGGCGATGCCCATGGCGAAATAGGCGGCGAACGTCAGATCGGGGAGACGAAACGGAAATACACCGGCCGAGAGTGACCAGAGGATGAGGAAGGCGATGACGAACCACGAATAGTCGATTCGGATCTCGAAACCCGACACCGAGCCGAGCCTGAATCCCCCCATCGGCCCTCGATGCGGCTCAGGGTGGTGCTCGGCGGCGGGCATCAGGCCACTCCGGCGGCAGCGGCGCGCGGGGTGGTGGCCTCGATGGTCGTCAAGAAGCGCGGGGGCCGTCTATGGTTTGTGGCCTGTTCGTACGCGTAGGCCAGCCGGAGGAGCATAGGCTCGCTCCAGGCCCGGCCGAACAGAGACATCCCGACGGGCAGTCCGAACAGGAAGCCCATGGGCACGCTCATGTTCGGATAGCCGGCCATGGCCGACGGGGTCGAGCATCCCCCACCCCGCCCCCCGGTCGCGCCCGTGTAATCGTGGAGCTCGGGAATTCCGGACGTCGCCCCGACGATAGCGTCGAGCCGCTGCTCGTCCATGACGCGGTCGATGCCGTCCTGACGGGAGACTCGACGGCTGTTGAGCAGAGAGTTCGTGTAGCGGGCGTCGGTGAGCGGGCCTCGTGCCTGAGACTCGGTAAGGAGCTCGTGCCCGAACAGCGACAGCTCGAGCTCGGGATTCTGTTCGTTGTAGGCGATCACTTCCTCGAGCGTACGGACCGGCGCGTCGGGTCCGAGTGAGGCGAGATAGGCGTTCAGATCCGCCTTGAACTCGTGGTAGAGGACCTCCATCTCGAAGTCGTTGCCGAAACGTAGGATCTCGGGCAGCGTGATCGGATCGATCACGGTCGCGCCCAGACCCCGCATGACGTCGAGCGCATCCTCGAGCAACGCGTCGACTCGCTCGTCGAAGCCGAGGTAGCCGCGAGCGACTCCGATGCGCGCGCCCCGGAGTCCATCCGGGTCGAGAAACGCCGTGTAGTCAGGCTGGACGTGCTGCGCTGCGTCCTGACTCATCGGGTCGCGCGGGTCCGGTCCGGCCATGGCTCCGAGCAGGATCGCCGCGTCCCGCACGGTACGCGCCATGGGGCCGGCGCTGTCCTGGCTGTGCGCGATGGGAATGACGCCTCCCCGACTCATGAGGCCGAGCGTGGGCTTCAAGCCGACGAGACAATTCCTCGAGGTGGGCCCCACGACGGAGCCGTCGGTCTCCGTGCCGACCGCGGCCGCGGCCAGATTGGCCGAGCAGCCCGCGCCCGAGCCGGCGCTGGAGCCTCCCGGAGATCGGTCGAGGGCGTAGGGATTCCGGCATAGCCCGCCCCGGCCTCCGTCCCAACCCCGGCCGCTCCAGCCCGACGTCCCTCGCTCGAACGACTTGAAGCCGGCCCACTCGCTCATGTTCGCCTTGCCGAGCAGAATCGCGCCGGCATCGCGCAGCTTGGCCGCGATCATGGCGTCCCGGGGAGCGATGGAGCCGCGTAGCGCCGTGGAACCGGCGGTGGTGGTCATGCGATCGGCGGTGTCGATGTTGTCCTTCAGAAGAACGGGGACACCGTGGAGCGGACCTCGCGAACCACCGTCGCGAAGCTCGGCGTCGAGCGCATCGGCGATCTCGAGCGCATCGGGGTTGGTTTCGAGCACCGCGAAAAGGCGCGGGCCCTGGCGGTCGAGGGCTTCGATCCTCGCCAGGTACGCCTCGGTGATCGATCGACACGTGTAGGCGCCGGTGGCCAGACCGGCGGCGAGCTCGTCGAAGGTGATCTCTTCCAATGGGAAGTCGGGAATGTCGAAGGCTCCGGCGCTCGAGCTCACGGCACCCCGCGATCCATCGGGACCGCGATCGGGATCTCCGGGAACGCACGCGCCCGTGCCCAGGATGACCGCTCCGGCGCCCGTGGCGAGCCCCGTGCGAATGAAGTCTCTTCTGTCCATAGCGCTCACGCTGCGATCTCCATGGTTATCTCCCGGGTCCCAACAGGACCGCATTCATGAACAGGAGCTGTGTCGCTTCTGCATAGGCCCGGTAGTTTGGATCCTCGGCGAACGAGACGACCTGCCCGCTCCCGATGGGCTCGTACATCAGGAACGACTTGTTGGCGAGCTGAGGCCGGGCTTCTTCCCAGACGATACCGCTCATCACGAGCTCGTCGAGCTCAGCGTACCGGCCGACGTTGGTCCCGTCGTCGAGCGTGAGCGGGGTGAAGATACGCGAGCTTTCGACGAGCACTCCGATCTCACCGTCCGTGCCCGCGGCGAGCCAGTGCTCGGTGTCGAGAACCGTACGGAGGATGGCTCCGGGAACGGACGGAGGCGCTTCGTCCTCGGGCGTGATGGCCTCGAGGTAATCGATGGGTTGCTCGGGGGTGCCGCCGCTCGAGGGATCGGTCCCTTCCGCTCGGCCACCGCGACGCTCCACGTGGGTGGACAGGAGCCCGACCCGGGTGGCCCATGTGGTCGAGTTCGCCATGGTGATCAGGGTCCCGCCACTGGATACCCAGTCGCGCAGGTCGTCGACGAGTGCGTCCGAGACGGCACCGGAGTAATTCCCGCTGGGGAAGACGACGACATCGTAGTCGGCGAGCGGGACCGAGCCGAGGGTCGACGTCCGGACCGCGGTCGTGCGCTGCCCATAGCGCCGCTCCAGCACGTAGCGGGCCCACCCGACGGAGTAGATCGAGCCGGGCTGATCGTAGACGAGTAGGACTCTGGGCTCCCGTAGCACGCGGGCGCTTGCGCTCCCCAGCGAAACACCTTCGGTCACGTAGGAGTCATCGATCGGCACGACCTCGGCGTTGTGCGCACCGGCGATGCGGCCGAGACGCTCGCTCAGATCGTCGTTGTTCTCGGAGACCCGCACGATGGCCGTGCCCACACCGTACGCGCGGCCCCCGAGCTCGAAGGCTCCGCCCGCGGCCTCGATACGGATGCCTTCCCTCAAGGCTTCCGCGACCGCCGCCGCGGTGGTGGTGTTCCAGGGCAGGAGGTAGCCGACGTTGGCCGCAGGGAGCGCCTGGGTCTGTACAGGCCGCTCGGGGGCAAGCGCCGGACCGGCCAGCGTGGCGGTACCGGTCGACTCGATGACCTCCACGTCCCATAGGAGCGACTGGCTCCATGCGGTCAGGTCGTAGATCTCGTCGTTCTGGCGTCTGGCCCGTCGCTCGATCTGACGCTGGATGAACTCGGGGTCCATCGTGACATGACGGTCGAGCAGATTACGCGCGTGTCGACTCGCGGGCTGGGCAAGCGGAATGACGTAGGTGCCGCGGGCGGGCAGCGTGCGCTCGCCGATGGAGACGGGGTCGGCCGCCTCTCGGACCTCGATGCCGTTGCGCACCATGAGGCGCGCGAGCCGCTCGGCCGCGCCGGGGTCGTGCGCGGAGTGCAAGACCAGCTCGGTCGCGCCTTGCTGGCCCATCTCGATCCCCTCGCGCCGAAACGCGAGGTAGTCGCGGAGAATTCGCTCTCGGTTGCGTGCCGCGGTCTCCGCGGTGGTGATCGCAGCGGTAAAGTGGTGGAGGACGCCGTCGCCGTAGGTGAGGAGGTCACCGTCGTCTCGGAGCAGAACGAGCGCACGGGCGGAGGCCTGCTCGTACGTCATGCCGAGCGCGCCGTGCCCCGTCGGCCAGCCATCCACGTAACCAGGATAGAAGAGGTCGTAGACGTTCCGATTGAAGTAGGCGAACCCCCGCCGGTCGAACGCCGCGGCGTTGGCACGACCGAACACGTCCATGAGCGCGATTTGTCGCTCGCCGTACCAGGGGTTGGTCGGCTCCGCGGTCGGCGGGAAGAAGTAGGTCGAGTTCCCGCTCATCTCGTGCAGATCGACCACGATGTGCGGCCAGTAGTCGAGAAAGATCTCGGCGCGCCCACGGGACTCGGGCTGGCTCTGGATGAACATGTCGCGGTTGAGATCGAACAGATAGTGATTCACCCGCCCGCCCGGCCAGGGCTCGTCGTGCTCGGCGGAGTAAGGCTCGGGGCTGGGCCAACGGGCGCGGGCCTGGAGGTCCTCGTGCACGAAACGGGCGCGGCCGTCGGGGTTCTCGACCGGATCGATGAGCACCAGAGACTCGGCCAGAATCAAGTCGACGACCGGATCGCTGCGAGCTGCGAGGAGGTGATACGCCTCCACCATGGCCGCGCCCGTCGAGCTGATCTCGTTCCCGTGGATCGCGTGCATGAGCGCGGTGACCACGGGCGTGCGGGCGATCAGCGCATCGGCATCGGCATCAGTCAGGCCTTCGGGGTGGGCGAGCCGCCGGAGATCTGCCTTGATCTCGTCCAGCCGCGCGATCCGGTCAGGCGCTCCGATGACGAGCAGGAGGAGCGGGCGGCCCTCCCAACTCTCGGCATACTGTATGAGTCGGGTTCGGTCCGGTGCGGCATCGGCGAGGGCGTCCATGTAGCGCACGACGTCGACCGGCGCGGTGATCTCTTCATGGAAGTCGTGGCCCACGACCTCTTCGAGCGTCGGAATCGCCGGATCGTACGTCGTTCCAGGCGCGAGCGGTTGGGTCGGTACGGCGACCTGGAGGAGCGCGAAAAGGGCGAGCGAGCCGATGGTCATAGGGTCCACCTCCATGGCGGGTATGCTTGGCCGGGCGAGGCCGGGTATGGCTGGCCGGTCGAAGGGCTGGGCATTGCTGGGCGTACGGAGGCCGGGCACTGCTGGCCGGTCGAGGCAGGGCAATACACGTGGGACCTCAGGCTACGGCGTACCTACGTCGGCGGCTAGACCGCGCAGGTCATGTTGACGCTCATACCGCATTTGCCACAGGTGTAGGTCGCCATCGGGGATCTCCGGTTCG
>JBBDSN010000006.1:0-13490 GCA_040904885.1 Gemmatimonadota bacterium
TACGCAACCGCTAGATGCCGAACGGCTCCACGTGACTTTTACCACGGGCTGCTAGAGGGTTAGAGACATCGTGCTGAGGAGCACTTTGATCGCGCTCGGCGACTCGGACGTCGCACGCTTCGCGGTCACACGCACGCCGTTGCGGGGCATGAGCCGCCGGTTCGTGCCGGGCGAAGGCGTAGGCGACCTCGTCGACGCCATTCGCGCGGCCAACGCCCAGGGGATGTCCGCCACGGGCAACTATCTCGGGGAGTCGGTCAAGACCGAGGAGGCCGCGCGCCAGGCGGCCGACACCTACGTCGACGTCATGGACAGGATCACCCGAGGAGGTCTGGCCGCCAATGTGTCGGTGAAGTTCAGTCAGTTGGGACAGGCCATCTCGGAGTCATTCCTCACCGACAACCTCGCTCCCATCCTCGAGCGGTCGCGGCGCGACGGTACCTTCGTCCGATTCGACATGGAGTCGTCCGCCTACACGCAACGCACCCTGGACGCCTTCGAGAAGCTCTGGGCCGAAGGGTGGCGGCGCAACATCGGGGTGGTGCTTCAGGCCTACCTCCACCGGACCGCGGGCGACGTGGCGCGTATGAACCAGCTGGGTGCCCGTGTTCGTCTCTGCAAAGGCGCCTACGACGAGCCGGCATCCATTGCCTACAAGGAGCGCGACGAGGTCGGTGCGAACTTCATCCGACTCATGCGGGAGCTCCTGGACGGGGGTACGTATCCGGGCATCGCCACCCACGACGAGCGCATGATCGAGGCGACGCTCGAACATGCGACGCGCAACGATGTCCGGCCCGAGCGCTTCGAGTTTCAGATGCTGTTCGGCGTGCGTCGAGACCTCCAGCAACAGTTGATCCGTGACGGCTGGAATGTTCGGGTCTACGTTCCCTTCGGCGAACAGTGGTATCCGTATCTGATGCGCAGGCTCGCGGAACGACCGGCGAACCTGCTATTCCTCGCGGGGAGCGTCGTGCGGGAATCACCGCTCGGCGTTCTTTTGGGCAGCCATGACCGATCAACCAGGAAGCCATGATGAGCCAGGGTGGAGCCGCGGGTGAGCGTGTGAGCGAAGAAGACGCTGCGGCGAGTCGGGTGGCGGGGCCGGTCGACGCGCGAGGTGTCCTCCGTTTTCTGGTGCCCACGCTCATCGGGATGGGCATGTTCCTGATCCCGCTCGGAACCGAAGATTGGATCACCCTCGGTGAGAGGGTCATCCCCCGCCCGACCATCCCCCACCTCCCCCTGGCCTCCGGTGAGTCGGTGACCATCGGAATCGGTGTGCTTGCGGATGCTCTGACGGCGCTCCTCGGTGGCTTGGTCGTGCCGCTCGGCGTGGGCGTACTCTGCCTGTCCGTGGTCGCGACGGTGTTCGCCCGCATCGCCAATCCAGCATGGATGAGGGCGGAGGGGTGGGGCGAGATTTTCCATGTCGGCCCGTACTGGTTCGGACTTCGGCTGGTCGGCGCGGTCTTGGGCCTCATGACTTTCTTCGAGTTCGGTCCGGATGTCTTGCGTGGCGGGGCGACCGGCGGGGTCATCCTGAACGATCTGATTCCGGTTCTTCTCACGTTCTTTCTCTTCGCGCTGATGGCGCTCCCGTTTCTCGTCGAGTTCGGCCTGATGGAGTTCATCGGCACGATCGTGCGGAAACCCTTCCGCAAGATCTTCGGCCTGCCCGGCCGAAGCGCGATCGATGCGACCGCCTCCTGGATGGGAGCCGCCCCTCTGGGTGTGCTGATCACGTATCAGCAATACGAGCGGGGCTTCTACTCTCAGCGTGAGGCCTCGGTCATCGCCACCAACTTCTCGGTCGCGTCCATCGCGTTCAGCCTGCTGATCGCGGGCTTCATCGGGCTCGATCACATGTTCGTGCAGATGTACTTCACGGTGGTGGTCGCGGGCCTGACGGCCGCCATCATCATGCCGCGGATTCCGCCCCTCTCGTGGAAGCCGGACGATTACTACCCGCCGGTGGGGAAGCGCATCGAGGAGCCGGACCGTGCACCCGGCGTCGGTGTGTTCACCGCGAGTCTGGGTGCCGCGACCGCACGCGCCAACACCGCGCCCGGCCCGAGGGAGCTCGCCAGGGGCGTGCTGCTGAGCATCGGAGACATCTTCTTCGGATTGCTTCCGTTGGTGATGGCCATTGGGACTGCCGCGCTCGCGCTGGCCGAGCACACACCCGTGTTCACCTGGATCTCGTATCCAATGGTTCCGGTGCTCGAGTTACTCCGTCTCCCCGAAGCGGCGGCAGCGGCGCCGGCCACACTGGTTGGCTTCGCGGACATGTTCCTGCCGGCGGTGCTGCTGACCGGCGTGGAGAGCGAGTTGACCCGCTTCGTGATCGGGTGCCTGTCCCTCACGCAGCTCATCTACATGTCCGAGATTGGCGTGCTGATCCTGAAATCGAAGATCCCGCTCAGCTTCCCGGAGCTCGTCGTGGTCTTCGGACTTCGGACGGTGATCACGCTGCCGATCATCGCCCTCATGGCGCATACGTTGTTCTACTGAGATCTTCAGGCCATGCCGCGGACCACTCGGGCGATGCGGTCCAGGGCTGGCCGTATGCGCTCGGGCTCGTATCCGACCGTGATGCGGAGGTGGCCTTCGGTGCCCAGGAACCCGCCGGGAGCCGTGAGGACCGACGCCTCCTTCCGGATGCGTTCCGCGACGTCCAGCGATGGCGCGTCCACGTGATAGCGGACGAAGCCAATGGAGGTAGCCTGGCGACGGGCTATGCTGAAGAGCCCGTCCTGGTCGGCCAACCACTCGGTCAGGACGTCGTGCCCCGCCCGTGTCAGCTCGCGTTGCCGATCGATGAGCCTCCGACGCCGGTCGGCTCCGAGCGCGATGTCTCCCAGAAGCATGCTCGGAGCGGCGGCCGCGATCACCTGGTATTCGTGCCGCCGCCACAGGTCCTGGATCACGTCCGGAGCGGCGACGGCCCAGCCGATACGAAGGCCGGCCAACCCGTAGGCCTTCGAGAGCGAGTTCGTCACGATCAGCTTGTCGTACATGCCCCTGAACGATGGCGTGGGCTCGCCGTCGAGCTCGGTTCCGTGGTATACCTCGTCGGCGTGGAGCCACGCACCGACCCGTTCGCAGGCCGCGACGATCCGCTCCATTTCCTCCCGCTCCAGGATCCTCCCGGTCGGGTTGTTCGGGTTGACGACCGCGACCATCCGCACTCCGCGGGTCACCTGCGCGTCGAATGCGTTCCAGTCGATAGCCCAGTCCGCGTCCGGATCGAGCGGGACATCGCGGACCTCGCACCCTAGGTTCTCCGCGATTCCCGGGAGCTGACGGTAGCCAGGAGAGAACCACACGACACGATGCCCCGCTTCGAGCACCGTCGAAGCGACGAGGTAGTTGGCCTGCGCCGCGCCGGTCGTGACGAGAACCTCGTCCGGCGACGTATCGTCGTACAGTGCGGCGATCTTCTCACGCATCGAATGGAGGCCGTTCACCTCAGGGTAGAAGAGGCCCAGCTCGAGGAGGCGCTCCCGTTCCCCGGGCTCGAGCCAGGATCCCACGTCCGCACACTTCACCGAGCTGTCCGCGAGATTGATGTCCACGGAGTGCTCGAAAAGCGACTGGTAGTGTTCGAGCTCGAAGGGGTGGAAGCGAGGCATGGTCGGGACCGCACGTTGTGGAAGGAAAAGGATATCTTCGAGGCCATGGACATCGACGAGACGACCGGGTCCGAAGCGCTCGGATGGGCCGACAGGATCGAGGAGGCACACGAGCGGATCAAGCCGCTCATCGTGCGCACGGAGCTCGATCTCGCGCCGGACGTGGCTCCGAGCTTCGGTGGCAAATTGGGCTTCAAGCTCGAGCAGCGCCAGCAAACCGGCTCCTTCAAGCTCAGAGGTGCGGCGAACCGCATCGCTGTGCTCACCCCTTCTGAGGCGGCGGCCGGCGTGACCACGTCGTCGATGGGCAATCACGGTCTGGGCGTGGCGTTCGCCGCCCGAGAGGCCGGCGTACCGGTCGAGGTCTTCGTGTCACCCCACGTCTCCGCCGACCGTCTCGAGCGCATGCGAGCGCTGGACGCGGTGCTGCGGGTCGTCGGGACTTCGGTCCTCGACGCCGAGGTCGCCGCGCGCCGCGCGGCCCGCGAATCGGGCAAGGTCTATATCTCCCCCTACAACGACCCCGACGTGGTCGCCGGGCAGGGGACGATCGGGCTGGAGCTCCTGCAGCAGGCACCGGATCTCGATGCCGTATTCGTCGCGGTCGGTGGGGGTGGGCTCATCGGCGGAATCGGGGCCTATTTGAAAGCGCGCGCGCCGGACGTCGAAGTGGTGGGGTGTTGGCCCGAAAACGCCCCGGCGCTCCACGAGTGCCTTCGCCGCGGCCGCATCGTCGAGGTTCCGGAGCGGCCGACGCTCTCGGAGAGCACGGCGGGGGGCATCGAGGACGGGTCGATCACGTTCGACCTGGCGAAAGACGTGGTGGATCGCTCGGTGATGGTGTCGGAGGAAGAGATCCTCACGGCGATGCGCCTGCTCAGGGAGCGCCGGGACTGGTGGGTCGAGGGCTCGGCCGGCGTGGCTCTGGCCGCCTTCATGAGGCACCGCGAGGAATACGACGGCCGGACCGTCGCGGTGGTGCTCTGCGGCGGCAACATCTCTCCCGAGGTGCGCGCGCTGATCGCCGGGTGACACCGGAAATCCCCGGACCATCGCGGGGCGCCCGGAATTACGGCCGGTCGCCCACGCGGCGCCCCCCCCCCCGCGGGCTGTCCCGAGTCGCACGGACAGCCCCACAAACCGCCGTTCGGCGCTACGCTCCGTCGCGCCTACGGACCGCCAACAGTGAGATGAACTCGAACAGAACGTTGGCTGCGCCCATGGCCGTGATCTCGGCATGGTCGTACATCGGATAGACCTCGACGAGATCCGCACCGACGAAGTCGATGCCGGTCATGCCGCGCACGAGGGAGAGCCCCTCGTGGCTTGTGAACCCCTCCACCTCGGGGGTGCCGGTGCCCGGTGCGTAGGCGGGGTCCCACGAATCGATGTCGTACGTGAGGAAGGTCTTTCCGTCGCCCACCCGGGTCCGGATGCGCTCCTTCACCTTCTCGATGCCGATCTCCCGGAACTCCTGCATGGTGATGAACTCCATGCCCATGTCGCGGGACTGGTCGTAGTCCTCGTATCCGTAGATGGATCCTCGAAGCCCGACCTGGATGACCCGGCTCGGGTCGATGATGCCCTCCTCGGTCGCTCTGCGGAAGACCGTGCCATGGTTGTACTTCTTGCCCCAGTGGCCTTCCCAGGTGTCGGGGTGGGCATCGATCTGGACGAGTCCGAGCGGGCCATGGCGCTTGCTCAGCGCCCGAAGCTCCGCCAGTGTGATCGAGTGGTCTCCGCCGAGCCCGATCGGGATCACGCCGGCATCGACGATGGGTTCGAGACCGGCCTCGATCCGCTCGTAGGACGACTCGATGTAGCCGGGAACGACTCCGACGTCCCCGTAGTCGACACCGGACAGGTGTTCGAAGATGTCGACGCCGTGGTAGGGATTGAACGGGCGGAGCATGGTCGATCCGGCCCGGATCGCCTGGGGTCCGAAGCGGGCACCGACGCGGTAGGTCGTGCTCGTGTCGAAGGGGATGCCGACGACGACGAAGTCGACATCTTCGGTCGTTCGAACGTGCGGCAATCGCATGAACGTACGGATGCCCCCGATTCGGGGACTCTCCATCGCGTCCGGCGGACGGTAACGGGGCATTGGCGGGGCCTCCTGGTTGAATGAAGTTTCCTTCGGGTCCGAGCCTTACCGGTCCCCCGGATGGGGGCGGAGACGGCTCCGTGGAGAGCGCGGAGAACAGCGCACCGGAGGAGCCGGAAAGCTAGGAATGAAGCCCACTGTGGGCAAACTCGATCGACGGGTACGGAAGAGAGCATGAAGACACGAAGCCACATTGCCGCATTGCTCGTACTCTCGGCTCTGACGCTCGTCGGTTGCGGCGATGGTGCGGACCCGGACTCCGCTGGCGGAACCACGTCTGAGGCGGACGCATTGACGGGTCCCTACGCGCCCGAGGCGCCGAACGAGGCCCACCGCTTGGTTCGGTCCATCGCCGACGGTGTGTACACCTACGAGTATGCGCGGCCCGAGGACCCGGTGACGACGGTCAGCCTGTTCGTGGTCACCGACGAGGGCGTGCTGGTCGCCGACGGGCAGGGGAATGTCGAGGAGACCGAGCGGTTGCTCGAGGAGATCCGAAGCGTGACGGATGCCCCGGTCACGCATCTCGTCATGGCCTCCGACCACGGTGACCACACCGGTGGGAACGCCGCCTTCCCGGAGTCCGTCGAGGTCTACGCACACCCCGCAACGGCCGAAGCACTCTCGGCGGAGGGTGAGCCCGTACTCACGCCGGACCACCTCGTGTCGGATCAGGAGCGCATCGTGCTTGGCGGGCGCGCGATCGAGATCCTCTTTCTCGGTCGCGGCCATACCGCGGGGGACCTCGCGGTGCACCTGCCGGAAGAGGGAATCCTGTTCATGAGTGAGGCGTACCTCGACCGGGTCTTCCCGCTCATGATCTCGGCCTACCCCTCGGAATGGGTCGAACTGCTCCGCCTTGCCGAGGCGATGGACGTGGAGACCTACGTGGCCGGGCACGGAGTGCGGGGCTCCGTCCAGTACGGCAAGCAAGACCTGGTTCGATACCGGAACGCCGTGGAGCAGGTGATTGCCGAGGTGCGGAGGCTCCACGACGCCGGGCTCGACGTGGACGAGGCCGTGGAGCAGGCGAACTTCGGAGCGCTGACGCGACAGGCGGACTACGTGTATCAGGCCGAGCGCGCCGTGCGCCGGGTCTGGGCGGAGTTGGAAGGGGAGCTGAACGCGGCTCCGTAGCACGCGATGACGCGTCTCGACGCGGGCGGCACCGCCGAGTTGCGCTTGACGCGGGCGCGGGAGGACCGTACGGTCGCCCATTCCCTTCCACCGGAGCGCCACGAGATGCAGGTACCCAGGACGCCGCCCTCGCCCACGGACGACGAGCTCGACCGCTACATCCGTACCCGCTATGCCCTCCTGGGCATCGACATCTCGGTCCTACCGGTGTCGGACAGCGAGGCTCCGATGGATCAGGAGCGCCTTCTGGCCAACGGTCGCTCGATTCTCAGGGACGACGTGGAGGCGGCGAACTTCGAGATCGATCCTCAGCACCACCTGCCGCAGCCGTTTCCGGCCCCGTTCACCTCGTGGACCGACGAGGAGAACGCATGACGCACGTGCGGCGCGATCCAGCGAGCGCGGCCTCCGGCTCCGACCACGAAACGGCACCCCCTCTCGATGGACCCGTCTCGCGGCGTTGGTTTCTCAACCGGATGGCATGGGTGTCCTCGGCGGCGGCGGCCGGAACGCTGTTCGCCCGGGTGCCCGGGGTGGCGAGCCCCACGGGCCCGGTGGTCACCGAGGAAGCGTTCGGTGAGTCGGTGCGCCTCCAGGACGTCGGGGAGCTCACCGAGCTCACCGTGTCGCAGTCCATGACGCTCATCCGGAACGGCACCCTCAGTCCGGCCGAGCTCATCGAAGCGTACGTGGACCGCATCGACATCTACGACGACGTCTACCAGGCATTCGCGGCCCGCCCCGGCCGGGCGACGGTCCTGGCCGAGGCCGAACGCATTCCGGTCGGCGGCGTCGATGCACCGCTGCGCGGCATCGCGCTGGCGCCGAAGGACAACTTCTACACATCCGACCTTCTGACGGAGGGCGGATCACGGGTATTCGAAGGCTTCCGGCCCGACTACGACGGCACGGCGATCTCGCTGTTCCGCGCCGCCGGGGGTGTCATCGTCGGGAAGGCGCAGATGGGGAACCTGGCCGGCGGCCGGGCCCGTCGCTACGGCACGACGATCCCGACGACCCGGAACGCCTGGACGCCGAACGACGTCGGGTACTCTCCAGGCGGATCCTCCTCGGGAACGGGCACCGCCGTGACCGCGCGTTTGGCCGCGGCCGGAATCGGCACGCAGACGGGCGGTTCCGTGCTTGGACCCGGGAATGCCCAGGGGTTGACGACCCTCAAGCCGACCTTCGGCCGCATCTCGCTGCACGGCGTCATTCCGCTCAGCTACACGCGCGACCACGTCGGCCCGATGGCGCGCAACGCCCTCGATGCGGCGATCCTCCTGCAGGTTCTGGCACAGCCAGATCCGTTGGACCCACGCACCCTGGGTCTGCCCAAGCCCCCGAACTATGCACTCGCCGCGACACCTTTCGGCGGCGATCGGCCGCGCGTGCGCTGGCCGACGCGCGTGGGGATCTGGCCCGGGTATCTGTCGGACGACGACGGGCGGACGGCCGAGCTCAGGCGCGCCCTGGTGTCGGAGCTGGAGCGGACCCCCGGCGTGACGATCGTGCCGGAGGTGACCCTTCCGGACGACTTCGAGATGTTATCGGCGAGCCCGCTCGGCGGATCACACGGAGATCCGACGGCGTTCTTCATCGAGCACCTCCGGCGAGACGTGAGGCTCTTCGCGGACCGGCTGCCGCGCTTCCTGAACGGGATGCTTCAGAGCGCCGACACGTACGTGAAGGTCCAGCAGGCGAGACACCTTTTGCTCGAGCGCATGGTCTCGCAGCTCTTCAACCAGTGCGACGTGGTCTTGACCTCGTCGACCGGTGCCTTCGACGGCACGGGACTCCCGCTCATGGGTTTCCCGATCGGCTTCGATACCGACGAGGACACGGGCCGGCGGGTACCGCGGGGATCGGCGATCGGCGCCGGACCTTTCGGTGAAGAGCGGCTGCTCGCGGTGGTCGCCGCGTACCAGGCTGTGACCGACTTCCACCGGGAGCGGCCGGAGGACCCGGCCTAGAAGGCCGAAGTCCCGTCGCTTGCCATGCCACGACGGAAACCGACCGTCTCAGACCGTCCGGGGCGTCCCTTCGCTGAGGATGGTCGCCACATGCTCGCGGAGTTCGGCCGAGCGGAACGGCTTTTGGATGAAGCCGGCGACTGCAGCGTCCGGGGGGACCGCTTCATTTGAGTACCCGCTGGCGAGGAGGACGGGGATGCGGTATCCGCGCTCCCGCATCTCGGCGAGGGTGGAGAGCCCGTCCCTGTGGGGCATGGTGAGGTCGAGCACCATGAGATCCACTTCTTCGTGCCTCTCCTCCAGGATCGCGAGCGCGATGTCTCCGTCCTCGGCTTCAATGACCCGGTGCCCGTCCCTGGTCATCATGCGTGCGACAGTCTGACGCACGACCGGCTCGTCGTCCACGATCAGGATCATCGCCGGACCTTCGGCCAGCGTCTTTCGCGGCGCGCGCACTCCTTCGACCAACTGGCGAGGCTTGGATTGAGGCAGCGCGATCTGGAACCTGGTGCCGGTGCCGGCTTCGGTTTCCACCGTGAGGGCGCCATGGTGGCTGCGTAGCACGCCCAGGACCGCCGACAGCCCGAGACCGCGTCCGGGGCCTTTCGAGGAGTAGAACGGATCGAAGATCTGGGTGACCGCCTCGGCGTCCATCCCCACCCCGTTGTCCTCGACCTCCACCGTGGCGTATCCTCCCTCGGCGAGTCCGTCGGCGGCATAAGCGCGGCTGAGCCAATCCCTGTCGCAGAAACGTGAGCTCACGCGCACGCGCACGCGGCCTGTCCCGGAACCCTCGAGAATGGCCTCGGATGCGTTGGTCACGAGGTTGAAGATGACCTGCCGCAACTGTACCTCGTCCGCCACGGCCAGCACGGCGCGTTCCGGCACGTCCAGCTCGAGTTCGACGTTTTTGTTCACGGACAACGCCAGGAACTGGCGCATGTCCCTGGCACACTCCGAGAGATCCACGGGGGCGAGCATCGCCGTCGTCTTGCCAGCGTAGGTGAGGAGTTGGCCGCAGAGACCCGCCGCGTGTTGCGCCGCCTTGATGATGCCTTCGGCGTCGCCACGACCCTCGTCGTCGAGCGTGGGCTGCGCCAGAAGGAGCTCGGCGTACCCCATGATGCCTGCGAGCACGTTGTTGAAGTCGTGAGCGACCCCCCCCGCCAACACGCCGAGCCCTTCGAGCTTCTGGCTATGCAGGATCTGCTCGTGCAGCCTGCGGCGTTCCTCCTCGGAGGTCACACGTTGCGTGACGTCCCGCACGGACCACACGCGACCCGACTGCTCGTTCGGACCGGCCAGCGGAACGGACTCGGCCTCGAGGACACGCCCGTCTCCGAGCTTCACTTCCTCCCAGGCCTTGAGGTCCGGGTCGATGTCCGGATCGAGGACTCGCTGGTGCGCGGCCGTACCGCCGTCCGCCGGCCGAAGCGGTGCCAGCAGTGTCTCCGCCTCCGCGTACCGTGGTACCTCACGGCTATCCTTGCCGACAAGCCGCAAAAACGCGGAGTTCACGTCGGTGACCCGGCCGAGATCGTCTGCGACGAGGATGCCCTCACTCGTCGCCTCGAGGACGGCCCGTAGCCTCCGCTCCCCGCGCTCGACGCTACGCTGCGCGAGTGCCCGTTCCCTCACGACCGCGGTCGCGATGACCGTGGCGATGATCGTTACGGCGGCGAAGGCCCACGTGAGAAAGAGCGCTTCGTTGGGGGTTCCGGTGGAGAACGGACCGCGCAGGGCCAGGGCGCCGATGATGGCGACGACCGTGACGATCAGGCCTCCGAACGTGGCGACCAGCGCATCGCCCCGGACCGCGCCGAGCAACAGGAGCGGGAACGGAAGGAAGAAGAGCTCGGCGAGGAGGCTGGTCGGGGGCGCGAGAAAGGAGATCCAGGCCGCGGCGGCGATGGCAGGAAGGAGGATGGCCGCCTCTCCGAGGGTGGCGCGGCTCAGCTCGAGACCGCGTGCTCGCACGATCAGAGTGGGCGGCACCACGACGAGCATGCCCATGCCGTGGGTCAGCCACCACATGAGCCAGATGCGCACGAACTCGGAGGCCGGCGCGCCTCCGGTCAGGATCAGCGACGTCACACTGACGAGCGCGGCGAGCGCGGCCGACCCACCACAAGCCAGTCCGACCAGGAGGAGCACGTCCCGGGCCGTTCCGAACCTTCTGTTGAAGCCGACCCTTCGGAGGAGGAAGATGCCGAGGGCGATCTCTCCACCGTTGCCTACGGCGGTGCCAGCCGCATGCATCCACGGGGATCCGTCCGAGAGCGTGGCGATCGCCGCGCCTACGGCGACCCCGGGCCAGACCGGATACGGCACTTGAAGCGCCACGGCGAGCGCGATACCCGACCCAATCCAGAGGACGCTGCTCAGGTTGGGGCCTACCGTATGAGCGAACGCCAACGTCGCGGCGCCGGCGGCGGCGTAGACGATCGCGAGTACGACGTTGGTGGTGATCGCCCGAGATTTCATGGCGGGTCGGGGTGGTATCCAGGGGAAACAGAGGGCAGAGGATCGTAGCAGGCTACCGCCCACCTCCCGATGTCGAAAGGCCCGCTGGCGGGCCTGGACCCCACCGGGCCTGTTAGCTTGGTTTCTTTCCTGGAGCATGAACCGGTTGCGACGATGAGCGTGAGCAAGGTCTCGGACGAATACGAAGCTCGTTGGACCCGCCACGAGTCGGTCACGACGTCGGCCATGAATCGGTCCCGCCGTCTCTCGAGCCTGAGGGGCGTCACGTTTCTCGGGATGGTGGCCGCGCTCATCGCGGTGGATTTCCTGGAGGGTGGCGCGGAGTCGCTGGCGCTCGGCGTGTTGGGTGCGCTCGTCGTGACTTTCCTGGGTCAGGTCGTCGTGCACCGTCGTGTGCGCCGCGAGGAGCGCTGGTCCGCGCTGCTCGCCGCGATCGCCCGCGAGGGCGTGCTCCGCGCCGGGCGTCGGTGGAGTGAGCTCGAAGAGGCATTGCCCTCCGTCGAGCGAGACGTCGCTCCCGCTCCGGCCGGACATCCGTACGCCGCGGATCTGGACATGGTCGGGCGGGCGTCGCTCTTCAGTTTGCTTGGTCCTGTCACGTCGAAGCGAGCGCAGGAGCTCGTGCGTGACTGGCTCCTGACTCCGGGGGCAGTGGAGCCGGCGCGGGCCCGTCAGGATGCCATTCGTGAGCTCGCACCGCAGGCGGACTTGCGTGCCGAGTTCACGGCGTATGGACGGCTGGAGGAGCTCGACGCGCTTCCCAGCCTGGATCGGTTCCTGGCCTGGGCCGAAGCGGAGGCTGTTCTGCCACGCCGCCCTTGGCTCATCTGGGGAGGTCGGAGTCTGCCCCTCGTCTTGCTGCTGACGGTCCTCGCCGACGTCGTGCTCGCGGCGGGGCCGTGGTGGCTCCTGCCCGCCGCCGTTCAGCTATGGGTCGTGCGTAAGGTCGGGCGCGCTACGGGTGCGTCGTTCGCGGCGGTCGGTGGTGTCGGTGGCGTGGTGAGGGCACTGGTCCCCCAGCTCCTCCTGCTGGACGGCACCACGTGGAAGACCGCCTTGCTTTCCCGCATTCGCGATCGCCTCGGCCACGGACCCAATGCCGCGCATGCCCGCCTCGTCGGCTTGTTGCGCCTCCTCGACACAGTCGAGAGTCGACGGAATCTCGTATACGCGACCCTCGCACCGGTCTTTCTGCTCGATCTCCACCTTGGGCTCGCGCTCGACCGCTGGCGAGCCCGCCACGGGTCGGCCGTGCGGGACTGGCTCGAGGCGTCGGGCGAGTGGGAGGCGCTTTCGGCGCTGAGCACGCTCGCCCACGACCATCCGGATTGGTGCTTTCCGGACCTCACGCAGGAGGGAGACCCGGTGGTCTCGGCCGAAGGGCTCGGGCACCCACTACTGCATCCGGATCGGTGCGTCCGTAACGATGTCGAGGTGGGTCCTCCCGGGACGTTCTTGCTCGTGACCGGCTCCAACATGTCGGGTAAGAGCACGCTGCTGCGCGCCCTCGGGCTGAATGCGGTGCTGGCCGGCGCGGGGGCTCCCGTGGCGGCGGATGCGCTCCGGATCCCCTGCATGCGTGTCTTCACCTGCATGCGTGTGGACGACTCGCTCGAGGAGGGTGTGTCGCTGTTCATGGCGGAGTTGCTCAGGATCCGGTCGGTCGTCGAGGCCGCGCGCACGCCTGATCCCGAGGAGGGGCGGCCGGTGCTCTATCTTCTCGATGAGATGCTTCACGGGACGAACACGGCGGAGCGGCGTGTGGCGGCCCGGGGGATCGTGCGACACCTTGTGGAGACCGGCGCTATCGGGGCCGTGAGCACGCACGACCTGACGCTCGCCGAAACACCCGAGCTGGGTGCGGCGGCCGTACCGGTGCACTTCCGCGAAGAAGTGGAGGGCCGTGGGCCCGACGGGCGGCCACGCATCACGTTCGACTACCGGCTGCGTCCCGGAATCGCGACCACCCGGAATGCGCTCAAGCTGCTCGAAGCCGTCGGGCTGCGGCTCCCGGAGGACATGAGCGTGAGCGACTTGCCCACGGCGGACGTCCCTGGCCAGGAGGAACGTCCCTAAGTCACACACGGGCCCGCGAGCCGCCCCTAGCTGAGATGCTCGTTGAAGAAGTCGATCGTCCGATCCTGCGCCAGACGTGCG
>JBBDSN010000007.1:0-9101 GCA_040904885.1 Gemmatimonadota bacterium
CGGGTCGACCGGGTCGTGGGCGCGCTCATCAGCGCGGACAAGGCCAACATCGAGCTGAAGTTCAATCAGGCCGCCGCCATCGACCTCGCGGGTCGTGACGTGTTCGAGGCTGTCCAGGTGTCGGTCAACCCGAAGGTCATCAACACGCCCAAGGTGGCGGCGATGGCCAAGGACGGCATTCAGCTCATCGCGCTCGCTCGTGTCACCGTGCGCGCGAACATCAACCGGCTGGTCGGCGGGGCCGGCGAAGAGACGATCCTGGCCCGCGTGGGCGAGGGCATCGTATCGACCATCGGTTCCGCGGAGTCGCACAAGGCGGTGCTCGAGAACCCGGATGCCATCTCGAAGGGCGTGCTCGCGAAAGGACTCGATTCGGGCACGGCGTTCGAGATCCTCTCCATCGATATCGCGGACGTCGACGTCGGTAAGAACATCGGTGCCGAGCTCCAGACGGACCAGGCCGAGGCCGACAAGCGGGTCGCGCAGGCGCGGGCCGAGGAGCGGCGGGCCATGGCGGTCGCGCAGGAGCAGGAGATGAAGGCACTCGTGGTGCAGCGGCGTGCCGACGTCGTCCAGGCCGAGGCGGAGGTTCCGCGGGCCCTGGCCGAAGCGCTGCGGAGCGGCAACTTCGGCGTGATGGACTACGTCCGGTACCGCAACGTCCAGGCCGACACCTCCATGCGTCAGTCGATCGCCGGTCCGGATGACGGCACCTCGAGCGACATCACGGAGGAGTAGTCACCCGTGAACGAGCTCATCTTCTTCGCGGTCATCATTCTCTTCACGATCATCGAGGCGATCTCGAAGGCGCGGAAGAAGCGCGCCGAGGGCGCCGAGGGCGGCGAGGGCGGCGAGGAAGCAGGCGGGGAGGTGTCCGACCGCGAGCGGTTGGCTCGCCGGTCGGGCCCTCACGAGCGCGAGGACGAACCATCCGAGACGATGATCCCCGCGGACATCTGGGAGGAGATCGCGGGGCTGGGCCAGGGACGGCGAGAGCCGGAGCCGGAGCCGGAGCCGACGGAGTGGGCGCCGGCCCCCCAGCCCACGCCGGCTCCCAGACCCAAGCCGGCCCCCGCGCCGACCCCCTCCTATGAGAGTGAAAGCCCGCGGGGATACACGCCGCTCCCGAAGACGCATCGCACTCCCGCGCCGACTCTGAGCCGTATACCGGCGACCAAGGAGATGGAGCACCGGATGCACCGGTTGCACCCGGAGCTCGGGACGGACCCGTCGGAACGGACGCCGTCCGAGCAGGACTGGCGGCCGGAGGCTCGACAGAACCGCAATGCAAAGCGCGTCCGCGCCATGCTCCGAGGGAGCGAAGGCACGGACGCGCTCAAACAGGCGTTCATCCTGCGGGAGGTCCTCGGACCGCCCACGGCCATGAAGGACGACTGAGCGGGTCTACATCTCCCCGCGAGCCATCTTCCGCAGCACCGTCTGCAGGATGCCTCCGTTCACGTAGTATTCGACATCCACGTCGGAATCGAGACGGAGCGTCGCCTCGAACGTCGTCACCGTTCCGTCCTCCGCGGTGGCCTTGACCGTCACCGTGCCACCGGGCTTCAGATTGTCCGCGACGTTCTCGATGTCGAACGTTTCACGGCCGCTCAGCCCCAGCGACTCCGCGCCTTCCCCCGTGGGGAACTCGAGCGGGAGCACACCCATACCGACGAGGTTGCTCCGGTGGATCCGCTCGAAGCTCTCGGCGATGACCGCCTTGACGCCGAGGAGAATCGTGCCCTTGGCGGCCCAGTCGCGTGAGCTGCCGGTACCGTACTCCTGGCCCGCGAGGACCACCAGGGGTGTGCCTGCCTCCTGATAAAGCATGGAGGCGTCGTAGATCGGCATCTCCTCGCCGGTCGGGAAGTGGACGGTGTATCCCCCTTCCTTGTCGTCGAGCAGGAGGTTCTTGATTCGCACATTCCCGAACGTGCCGCGCATCATGACCTCGTGGTTGCCGCGCCGGGCGCCGAACGTGTTGAAGTCCTTCACTTCGATGCCTTTCTCCCTCAGGTAGCGTCCGGCAGGCTCGTGCTTGGGGATCGCGCCGGCCGGGGAGATGTGGTCCGTCGTGACCGATTGGCCCAGGAGCGCCAGGACACGGGCGCCACGAACGTCGGGGGTCTCCGGCACGTCCAGGCTCATTCCCTCGAAGAACGGAGGGCGTTGGACGTACGTGGAGTCGTCGGACCACGCGTAGCGGCTCCCTTCCTCCGGGAGCGGGAGCGCACGCCAGTGCTCGTCGCCCTCGAAGACCTCGCCATACCGCTCACGGTACATCTCCGGCTTGAGCGCCGAAGCCACCGTGTCCCGGATCTCCTGCTGTGTCGGCCAGATGTCCGCCAGGAACACCGGCTTGCCGTCGCGCCCGTGGCCCAGCGGCTCGTTGTACATGTCGATATCCATCCGGCCCGCGAGCGCGTAGGCGACCACGAGCATCGGTGAGGCCAGGTAGTTCGCGCGCACGAGCGGGTGGATGCGGGCCTCGAAGTTCCGGTTACCGGAAAGGACCGCACCGACCACCAACCCGTTCTCCTCGATGGCCTTGTGGATGTTCTCGGCGAGCGGACCGGAGTTTCCGATGCACGTCGTGCAGCCGTATCCGACCACCTGGAAGTTGAGCTTCTCGAGTGGCTCGAGCAGGCCCGAGCCTTCGAGGTAATCGGTCACCACCTTGGAGCCGGGCGCCATGCTCGTCTTGACCCAGGACGGCATCTCGAGCCCGAGCGCGACGGCTTTCTGGGCGACGAGCCCGGCACCGACCATGACGGATGGGTTCGAGGTGTTGGTGCAGGACGTGATCGCCGCGATCACCACCGTGCCGTCGGAAATCTCGACGTCGTGGCCGTCGTGGGAGATCGTGACCGAACGTCCGTTCCCATTCGCCGTGCCATGTGCGCTCGAGACCTGTCCGGCGACCGTCACGGGCTCGTTTCCTCCTTCACCGGCCCAGCTCTCGGCCTTGCGGGGCTCACCCTCACCCTCCGCCTCCTCGCACGACGGGAAATCGAAGCCCGCGGGGACGAGGTCCGGAAGGTCTCGCTGGAAGGCCGAGCGCATGTCGCCCATCCGGATGCGGTCCTGAGGCCGCTTGGGGCCAGCCAGGCTCGGCTCCACGGTCGACATGTCGAGCTCGAGCGTCGAGGTGAACTCGGGGTCCGGCGTCTCGTCCGTGCGGAAAAGACCCAGCTCCCTCGAAATGCGCTCCACGCGCTGGACGAGCTCGGGGCTTCGGCCGCTGCCGGTGAGGTAGTCCAGGGTCGACTGGTCGACCGGAAAGAACCCGATGGTCGCCCCGTATTCGGGCGACATGTTCGCGAGCGTGGCCTTGTCGGGAAGGGACAGGTTGCTCAGGCCCGTGCCGTAGAACTCGACGAAGCGACCGACCACGCCGTGCTCCCGGAGCATCTCGGTCACCCGCAACACGAGGTCGGTGGCGGTCGCACCTTCCGGCAGGGCGCCGGTCATCCTCATGCCCACCACCTCGGGCATCAGCATGTAATAAGGCTGCCCGAGCACGACCGCCTCGGCCTCGATGCCGCCCACACCCCAGCCGACGACACCCAGTCCGTTGATCATGGTCGTGTGAGAGTCCGTGCCGACCAGCGTGTCGGGGTAGGCCACGAAGTCGTCGCCGTCCTTCCTGCGGTGCACCACGGACGCGAGGTATTCGAGGTTCACCTGGTGCACGATGCCGGTGCCCGGCGGGACCACGGAGAAGTTGTCGAACGCTTCCTGCGCCCAGCGGAGCAGCGCGTACCGCTCGTGGTTGCGCTCATACTCGCGCTCGACGTTGAGACCGAAAGCCTGGGCCGTGCCGAAGTAGTCGACCTGGACCGAATGGTCGATGACGAGGTCGGCGGGCACCACCGGGTTGATGCGTGACGGATCGCCACCGAGGTCGCTGAGGCCGTCACGCATGGCCGCGAGATCGACCACGGCGGGCACGCCGGTGAAGTCCTGGAGTACCACGCGGCTCGGCATGAAGGGCACGTCCGCTCCCGCGTTGGTCGGGCTCCAGGCCGCCACGGCGCGCACGTGATCTTCGCTCACATACGGGCTGCCGGCGTTTCGGAGTGTGTTCTCGAGGAGGATACGGATCGAGAAGGGAAGGCGGTCGAGGGAGTCGACGATCCCCTCTTCTTCCAGCCGCGCGAGCCGGTAGAAGACCGTCGGGCCTTCCGGTAGGTCGATGGTCGTCCGTGCTCCGAATGGATCTCGCTTGAAGTCCGCCACGGGTGGCTCCTGTCGTCGTACGTCGGCCCCACCTGGTTGGCATGGCCGACAATCGGTGCTCTGTGAACCCTAATGATGCGAGAAATGGGCGCCTCTGTCAGGTGTCTCGCGCTCGCTTCGTCTATTGAGCCATGGGCGCGGGCTGCGTTAGCTTGCGGATCTTGCTCGGCCGGGGTGGCGGAACGGTAGACGCGGCGGCCTCAAAAGCCGCTGTCCGCAAGGGCGTGCGGGTTCGAATCCCGCCCCCGGCATTGGTCTGGACGCTCTTGGGGGAAGGGCGCACGATCGGTATAATAACAGGCTCCCCGACGACCTCGGTCGACTCAGGGGGGACCCCCAACCCGCATTTCGGCGACGCAGCAGCCAACGCACACGGAGATTTTCATGGGAGCGAGCGGAAGCGAGAAGAAGGACACGCTTTCGATCCGGGACAACCGGACCGGCCGGGAGTACGAGATCGATATCCTCGAGGGTGACGTGGTCCGCGCGATGGATTTGCGGCAGATCAAGGTCGAGGATTCGGACTTCGGGATGATGTCCTACGACCCCGCGTTCACGAACACGGCTTCGACCCGGAGTACGATCACGTACATCGATGGCGGGGAAGGCATCCTCCGCTACCGCGGCTATCCTATCGAGCAACTTGCGGAGCGGAGCTCCCACCTCGAGGTCTCGTACCTTCTCCTGAAGGGGGAGTTGCCGACCCAGTCCCAGCTGGACGATTTCGTGCACGACGTCACGTTCCACACCTACGTGCACGAAAACATCACCGACCTGTTCGAGGGCTTCCGTTACGATGCCCACGCCATGGGGATGGTGATCAGCGGTATGTCCGCGCTGTCGACGTTCTATCCCGAGGCGAAGGAGATCCGCAACCCGGGCGTGCGGTGGGAGCAGATCGTCCGGATCGTCGCGAAGATGCCGACGCTGGCCGCGTACTCTTACCGGCATCACCGGGGGCTTCCGTACGTCTATCCCGAGAACGAGTTCTCGTACACCGAGAACTTCCTGAACATGCTGTTCCGGATCGGGTCGCGGGACTACAGGCCGAGCCCGGTGTTGGCGAAGGCGCTCGACACGCTCTTCATCCTGCATGCGGATCATGAGCAGAATTGCTCGACGACGGCGATGCGGGTCATCGGATCTTCGGAATCCGATCCTTACTCCGCCCTGGCCGGCGGGATGGCGGCGCTCTACGGTCCGCTGCACGGCGGGGCGAATGAAGCCGTGCTCCGCATGCTCAAGCGCATTGGCAGCGTCGAGAACATCCCCGACTTCATCGACGGTGTGAAGAACCGTGAGGAGCGGTTGATGGGCTTCGGGCACCGGGTGTACAAGGCGTACGACCCGCGCGCGAACATCATCAAGCGCACGGCCGACGAGGTGTTCGAGGTCACGGGCAGAAACCATCTCCTCGACATCGCGCTCGAGCTGGAGAAGATCGCGCTCAACGAGGACTTCTTCGTCGAGCGGAACCTGTACCCGAACGTCGATTTCTACTCCGGTATCATCTACCAGGCGATGGGCTTCCCGGTCGAGATGTTCCCCGTCCTTTTCGCGATTCCGCGGGCGGTGGGCTGGCTCGCGCAGTGGGAGGAGATGCTGGAGGACGGCGAGCAGAAGATCGCGCGGCCACGGCAGGTGTACGTGGGATCGGGCGAGCGCGACTTCGTGCCGATCGGTGAGCGGTGATCGCGAACCGTTGGGCTCGTTAAGGTCGTCGGCGAACGGGTGACGGATCGCGCGGTTCGGTGACGCGCCGCATCATGCTACGATGATTCTGAAGGGGCGCCCCGCGGGGCGCCCCTTTTGATTGAGAAGTCCTTCCGAGGGAGGCTGGAAGCTTCATGAAGAATCCGGAGTGTATCGACCTGCTCCACCTGGGTCTCGAGGGGGCGATCGCCTGCTACCTGATCGATGCGGACGAGCCCACGATCGTGGACCCCGGGCCGACCACGACCCTCGACCGACTGGTCGATGAGTTGGCCGGCCGGGGGATCGGGCCGCGCGATCTCCGGCACGTCGCGCTGACGCACGTGCACCTCGACCATGCCGGTGCGACCGGACATCTGGTGGAGCGCTTTCCCGAGGCCGTTGTGCATGTCCACGAGGATGGCGCGTCTCATATGGTGGACCCGGAGCGCCTGGTGGCCAGTACGCGGAGAACGTTTGGAGATGCACACGACCGGCTGTGGGGTGAGGTGAAGCCCGTGCCCGAGGAACGGGTGCGTGCCTGGCGGGAGGGTGAGCGCAGACCGTGGCGCGGGCTGCGCGCCGTCCCGACGCCGGGCCACATCGCCCATCACCTCGGATACCTGGACGAGCGCGACGGCACGTTGTTCTCCGGCGATTCGTTGGGGATCGTGCTCGGCGAGGGGCCGACGCATCCGGCCACGCCTCCGCCATCGGTCGATCTGCGCGCCTGGGAGCGCACGTTGGACGAAATCGGAAGGATCGGGCCGGAGCGTGCAGCGGTGACGCACTTCGGCGTCCATGAGGACGTCGAGGACCGGCGAAATCAGCTCGCGACCCGTCTGGCCGCGTTGGAGACGCGGGTGCGCGCAGCGCTCGAGACGGAGGACGAGTACGACGCGGCACGCTTCGACGAAGAGGTGCGTGAAGAGCTCGCCCCGTTCATGGGCCGCGAGCAAGTGGACCGGTACTTCGACATGTTTTCGGCCGCGACCGATTGGGCGGGCGTGGCCTTCTATCTGAAACGGAACCCGTGAGGACGAGATGACGAAGCTGATGCCGGGCCATGCCCGTTCAAGGATGATCGCCGCTGGAGCCTCGGCGCTTCTGCTGGCGGCCACGATGACAGGGTATGCGGTTCCTCCGCTCGCCGCGCAGCAGTTGCCGGCGACCGCGCAGGAATCCGAGGCGATCATCGTGCGGGCGATTCCGGCCGCGGTCGTGCCGCCGAGGGTGCACCGTCAGGCCGTCGAGCGGGGGTGGCGTAGCGCGGACGGGAGCCCGGGCCACTCGTACTGGCAGCAGTTCAGCACGTATGACATCGAAGGCAGGCTTGATCCCGAGACCGGCAGGCTCGAAGGATCCGTCCGGATCCGTTACGCCAACAACGCGCCGGCCACACTCGGCTCCGTCTGGCTCCATCTGCATCAGAATCTGCACAAGGAGGGCGTGCCGCGTACCTCCCCCGAGGAGATCACGGGTGGAGTGACACTCGAGCACGTCGTCGCCCAGGGCGACACGCTCTCCGAGGGTACGCTGCCCGCCGGCCCGGCCTACCGGGTTCAGGGCACGCTCATGGAGATCCGGCCGCCGGAGCCTCTGGAGCAGGGAGACACGCTCGACCTCGAGATCGACTGGAGCGTGGTGCTGCCGCAGGCAGGCGCCGGGCGCATGGGTCACTCGGACCGGGAAGTCTACTTCGTCGCGTACTGGTTCCCGCGCATGGCCGTGTTCGACGCCCTCCGAGGGTGGGACGCCCAGCCCTATCTCGGCAACGCCGAGTTCCACGACGGGTTCGGCGACTACACCGCGGCGCTTTCCGTTCCGGAGGGGTGGACCGTGATGGCGACGGGCGATCTCGAGAACCCCGAGGAGGTCTACACGGCGTTGACGCGGTCCCGGTTGGAGGAGGCCGCCACGTCGGACGAGCGCGTCACCATCGCCGCCCAGGGAGAGCGGGACGCGGGCACCGTGACCGAAGAGGCGCCCTCCGGCTGGCTCACATACCGCTTCGCGGCGGACAGTGTGCGGGACTTCGCCTGGACCACCTCGAACGTGCAGAGGTGGGACGCGACGTCCGCCCTGGTCCCGGACCGGGACGAAGACGGACAGGACGACCGGGTGCTCATCCACTCGTTCTGGCGCGAGGATCGTGCGCCGCTCTGGGCCGACCAATGGCGCTACGGGAAGCAGTCCATCGAGTTCCATTCGCGGTACACGGGCATCTCCTATCCCTGGCCGCATATGACCTCCGTCGAAGGCGCCGACATCATCGGCGGTGGGATGGAGTTCCCGATGATGACGGTGATGGGCCCGTATACGGGCCAGGCGGAGCAGGCGCTGTTCAACGTGACCTCTCACGAGCTTGCTCACATGTGGGTGCCCATGATCGTGAGCACCAATGAGAAGCGGCATGCCTGGATGGACGAGGGGATGACCACGTTCCTCGAAGGCGAGAGCCGCATGGAAATCTGGCCGGGCGTGGACCACCTCCGTACCGAGGCCAGAGGGTATCTGCAGGTCGCCGCCGCCGGGCTCGAGCAGAGCATGATGCGCCACGGCGATTACTACGAGCCGGGCCCAGGGTATGGTGTCGCCTCGTACTCCAAGCCGGCCACGCTCATGGTCGCGCTCCGAGAAGTGCTGGGGCACGAGGTTTGGACCGAGGCCTACCGGACATTCCTGTCCGAGTGGAGTTACAAGCATCCCACGCCCTGGGACTTCTTCAACACCTTCGAGCGTGTGGCGGGCCGGGACCTCGATTGGTTCTGGACGTCGTTCTACTACGAGACGTGGACGCTCGACCACTCGGTCGAGAACGTGCGGCCCGTCACCAGCGGCGAGTCCATCGTCGTCGTGCAGGATCGCGGCCTCGCGATCTTCCCGACGCAGGTTCGCGTCCGGACCACCAGCGGCGAGACCATCGAGTATGCCATCCCCGTCGAGCATTGGCTCACCGGCGAGATCCACCACGAATACGAAGTGCCGGCTTCGGCCGGGCGGGTGACACGGGTCGAGATCGACCCGACAGGCTATGCGCCGGACGTGGACCGGAGCAACAACCTGTGGCCGCGGGGGTGAAGGCTGTTCTTCGCTGGCATGACCCGACTGGCTCGCTCGTTCTGTATACGTAGCGGGGCGTGCGTGCGCATGTCCCGAGTCGAGATACG
>JBBDSN010000007.1:9201-13415 GCA_040904885.1 Gemmatimonadota bacterium
TCGACTTTCGCGGCGAACCCCACCACCGTGCCGCACGGCGCCCGAACGAAGACCTCGTCCATGCCGTAGAAGGTCTTGCGACGCGGCACGACGACCTCGATGTCTTCGAGCTTCGGCAGGAGCGGGTCGATGGCGTCCACTTCGACGAAGAGCAGGGACCGCCCACCGGCGAGCTCCGTGCCGAGCCCGGTGGGGGTCCCGGACTCGCCGAGGTCCGCGTCGATGCTCGCCCGTGTCTGGTACATGAGCTCGGCGCCGTCCTTCTGGAGGATGGCGAAGCCGATGGCGTCCTCGTGCGGCACCGTGACGGGCACGTCGAAGCCGAGGGTCTCGGTCCAGAATGCGAGGCAGGGTTCGATGGTTTCGACGGTGATGATCGGGGTCAGCTTGCGCATGGTCGTGGTCCTCGGGGTTGGTGGAATCACCGTGTCATCCCCAGCTCTTGATGCCGGGTGGAGATTCACGGAGGGCGGATAAGTAGCGGAAGCGGTCGGCCGCCGGATCGTCGGGGTCGCTCCAGTACTCGGTGGTGCGGGGGAGCTCGGTATCGGTCAGGGCGCCGCGGTCCGAGGCGCTCGCGTGCGCGAACCCGCGCCGCCGCACCGGCCGTCCGGGCACCCGAAGCGCCTCGACCCGCTCGGCGATGACGTTCAGCGTCGCGCCGTCCTTCTGGAGGCGGCCGCGCACCGAGAGGAACGGCTCCATGCGCACCGCGTTCTTGTCCCGGGCGTACACGTCCGGCTTCACGATGACGTTCACGGGGCCGGACTCGTCCTCCATGAGCACGAACACGTATCCTTTGGCGGTGCCGGGACGCTGCCGCGTCGTGACGAGGCCCGCGACCCGCACGGTGCTCCCCTGGCGGAGGTCGGCGAGCCGATGCGACGAGACGGTGCCGTCGGGCAGCGCGCCCTCGAGCAGCGAGAGCGGGTGCTTTTCGGCCGAGAAGCGAAGCATCCGGTACTCGGCGACCAGCCGGTCGCTCGCGTCGAGATCCGGGAACGTGCGGTCGGCATAGGGGTCGTCGAGCGCGAGCTCGGTCTGGGTGTGGTCGTCGCGCCCACCGGTCCGCTCCCCATCGCCGTCGGGACCGAGCCAGATGCCGATCTGCCAGAGCAGCTCCCGGCGCGTGAGGCCCAACCCTTCGAAACCGCCGACCCAGACGAGGTTCTCGATGGCGGGTCGCTTGAGGGCGGCGGGTGTGCGGCGGAGGAAGTCGACGAGCGAACGGAACGGGCCGCGGCGCTCACGCTCGGCGACCACCCGCTCGGCGATCTCCTCACCCCACCCCCGTACGAAACCGAGGCCGATCCGCAGGGCGGCGCCGTCTGCCGTACCCTCGGCGGTGCACGCGATCCGGCTGCGGTTCACATCCGGAAGCAGGGTGCGGATGCCGTTCCGCCGTGCGTCCCGACCGAGCGCGTCGAGCGAGTAGAAGCCCATGGGCTGGTTGTTGAAGAGGGCGACGTAGAACTCGACGGGATAGTAGTGCCGGAGCCATGCCGACTGATAGGCGAGCAGCCCGAACGCGACCGCGTGGGATTTGGGGAACCCGAACTCGGAGAATGCGGTGACCTGGGCGAACACCTCGCGCGCGGTCGTCTCGTCCACACTGCGAGCCGTCGCTCCGTCCCGGAATGCTTCCCAGTGCGCCTCGAGCGCTTCCTTCGAGCGCTTCCGGCTCATCGCCCGCCGGAGCGACTCGGCCTGGCCGTCCGGGAACCCCGCGAGCGCCTGGCACACTTCGAGCACCTGATCTTGATAGATGACCACCCCGAGCGTCTCGCCGAGCGCGTCTTCGAGGAGGGGGTGGGGGTAGGGGACCAGGTACTCCGGATTCTCGCGGAGCAGCTCGCGCCGGCGCACGTAGGGGTTCACCGCGCCGCCCACGATGGGGCCCGGCCGCACGATGGCGACCTGTACCGCGAGGTCCTCGAGGTTCCGGGGACGGGTGCGCCGGAGCATCTGGATCTGGGCGCGGCTCTCGACCTGGAAGATGCCCACCGTGTCGCCGTCGCAGAGCCGGTCGTAGATGACCTCGTCCTCGAAGTCGATCCGCGACAGGTCCGGGGCTTCCCCGTGCCGCTCCGAGATCAGATCGATGCCCTCTTCGACCAGCGAGAGCATCCCCAGGGCGAGGAAGTCGATCTTGATGAAGCCCGCGTCCTCGCACGAGTCCTTGTCCCACTGACAGAGCACCCGGCCCTCCCATGCGGCCGGCTCGAGGGGAACCAGCTCGAGCAGCGGACGGCTCGACACGATCATCCCGCCCACGTGCTGCGAGATGTGCCGCGGCAGCCCCGAAACGTCTTCGGCCAACTCGCCGAGCAGCTTCCAGAGCGGGGCGTCGGCACGGTCGCGGAACTCCGGCAGCGATGTGATCTCCTCGGCGAGCCCGGACGCCGAGCGGTGCTCGGCCAGCTTGGACAGCTTCTCCAACTCGCCCATGGGGAGGTCGAGCGCCTTGCCGATCTCCCGGACCGCGGATTTGAGCCGGTACGTCGGGAAGGTGCAGACCAAGCCCGTGTGGTCGTATCCGTATTTCTGGTACACCCTGAGGATGAGCTGTTCGCGGATATCGCGCGGGAAATCGAGATCGATGTCCGGCACGCTCCGAAGCGCCTCGTTCAGAAAGCGGCCGATGAAGAGGTCGTTCTTCACCGGATCGATGTGCGAGAGTCCGATCAGGTAGCAGATGACGCTCGACACCGACGAGCCCCGTCCCCGGCCCGGCGGGAGTCCCGAGCGGGCCCGCGGCGCGTCGCCCCGCACCTCGCGCGCGACCTCTGCGGCGAGCTCCATGATGTCCCGGTAGACCAGGAAGAAGCCGGCGAGCCCGTGCAGGTCGACGAGCGCGAGCTCTTGCTGGAGGCGGGCTTCGGCGGCTTCGGTCTCCCGGCTCCCGGCCGGGTATCGCTCACCGATCTTCGCCCTGCAGATCGCCGCGAGGGTCTCGAGGGCACGGCCGCCGCGCGCTTCGCCCGAGTGGCCACCACCGGCGGCCCCGCCTGGCTCGCCTCCTCCTTCGAAGTCCGGAAACTCGTAGCCCAGGTCTTCGGTCAGGTCGAAGCCCGCGCATCGCTCGGCGATGAGCAGCGTGTTGGTGAGCGCTTCCGGGCGGCTCTCGAACCGGTGCTCCATCTCCCAGGGCTCGGCGAGGTGGAAGAGCCGGTTCGCGCGCCGAGCGCCATGCGCTCCGTCGAGCGTGGCGCGGTTCCGGATCGAGACCAGGACGTCCTGGAGGCGGTGCCGCTCGGGACGGTGGTAATGCACGTTGCCGGTTGCCACGACCCCGAGCCCCATCCGGCCCGCGAGACGCGCGAGCGCCCGGTTGCGGGCCGTGTCGCCCTGGACCGCGTTGTCCTGGAGCTCGACGAAGACGCTGGCCGGTCCGAATGCGTCCACGAGCCGACGCACGAACGTCTCTCCGTCCGCGACCGAGGAGGCGAGCGCGGCCGCCACCGGACTCTGTCGGCACCCCGTCAGGAGGATCAGCCCCTCTGTCCGCTCGAGGAGCGAGGAGATGGGAAGGCGGGGGGCGCCCCGCTCCGAGCCCATGTGCGACTCGGTGATCAACCGGCACAGGTTCGCGTAGCCGGCCGGGCTTTCGGCGAGCAGGGTGACGTGGTGGCCGGCCGGCGGGCTCTCCACGTCCGGGAAACAGTCGCGGAGCGTGATCTCGGCTCCCGTGACCGGCTGTAGCCCCGAGTGCTTCGCGGCCTGCGCGAACTCCATGGAGCCGTACAGGCCGTCATGGTCGGTGAGGGCCAGGGCGGGGTAGCCGATCTCCTTCGCGCGCAGGACCAGCTCCTCGGGGTGGGAGGCGCCGTCCAGGAAGGAGAAGCCGGAGTGGCAGTGGAGCTCGACGTAGGGCATGACCCGAACATAAACCGAAAACATAGGTCGATGCCAGAGGCGGATGGGCGATCTTCGATCGTGGCGGTGGCCCAGCCCGCCATGGTATGGCCCTCTCCGCGCTGCATCCCTCAAGTACGTCAACTGATCGTATCTCAGTCCCCGGGAGCTCCTTCGTGCCGGAAACAATCTCCGAGTCGCCGGGTCCGAAGTTGCTCCACCGCCTCCGAGGCGAGTTGCGGGCCCGCCACTACAGCCCCGGGACGGAACAGGCTTACGTCCTCTGGACGCGTAGGTTCGTCCGCTTCCACGGGATGCGGCATCCCTCCGGTATGGGAGAGGAGGAGGTCAACCGATTT
>JBBDSN010000008.1:0-6630 GCA_040904885.1 Gemmatimonadota bacterium
TCCTTCCTTACCGGCTACCGCCTACCCGCCTGACCCGATCGCTTCCGCTACGTGCTGCGCCAGGCCCATCTCGAGACGGTGGTTCGATGAGCAAGGCCGGACCGTTCGGCTCGTTCCGTCGTTGTCCGTCGCGTTCGCCGTGAGTTCCGTACGGATCTGCGTGCCCCCTTCCATCGATGGGAGCAAGCGGGTGACCATCCAGAGTCGGATCGTGGCCCGGTCCGCCAAATCGCCGGTCATATCCCGGCCGCAGCTCAGATAGGTGCTGATCCGCCGATCGCCCAGGGTACGCCGTAGCATGGCCTCCTGGACACCGACGGTGAGGCTCTGCGCATCACTGTGACCCGAGCCCGGGTTGCCCGTCACTCGCGGCGTGGTCGCGACGCTGCGCACACCGTCGCCCGAGCCCGCGCTCTGCGCACACCCCGCGGTGGCGAGCAGCAGAGCGAGCGCCACCACCACGAGCGCCGACCGCGCCATGCCCGGAACTACTGCACCGCGTTGATCATGTCGAAGATCGGCAAATACATCGCCACGATCATCCCACCGACGATCACGCCCAGCACCACGATCATGATCGGCTCCAGCGCCGCGAGCAACGCGTCGACCGCGGTATCGACCTCTTCGTCGTAGAAATCGGCGATCTTCGAGAGCATGTCGTCGAGCCCGCCGGTCTGCTCACCCACGTTGATCATCTGCACGACCATGGGCGGGAAGACGCCCGACTCACGGAGCGGGCCGGCAATCGTCTCACCCCCCGCGATCGAGGCGCGCGAGCCCATGACCGCATCATGGATCACGCGGTTGCCCGCGGTCTTCGCGGTGATCTCGAGGCCTTCGAGGATCGACACACCGGACGACACCAGGGTCCCGAGCGTACGCGTGAAGCGCGCGACGGCCGCCTTGCGCTGGAGGTCGCCCAGCACGGGCATGGCGAGAATCATCCGGTCGATGATCAGCTGGCCGGAATCGGTCGTGTAGAACTGCTTGATCGCCACCACCGCGGCCACGATGCCCGCACCCACGGCCCACCACCATGCCTGGAGGAACACGGACATGGAGATCACGATCTGGGTCGGCAGCGGAAGCGGGATACCCGCGGACGCGAACATCTGCTGGAACGTCGGGATGACGAAGATGAGCAGGATGACGATCGCGCCGCCGGCCACTGAGAAGATGACGGCCGGGTAGATCATGGCACCTTTGATCTTCCGGACGAGCGCGTCGTTCTTCTCGAGGAAGGTGGCGAGCCGGAGCAGAATGGTGTCCAGGATACCCCCCGCCTCACCCGCCGCGACCATGTTGACGTACAGCTCGGTGAAGATCTTCGGATGTTTCCCCATGGCGTCGGCAAGCGTATTCCCGGACTCGACGTCGTACAGGACCTCGCTGATCGTCTTGCGTAGCGCCGGATTCTCGGTCTGCTCCGCCAAGATGTCGAGGCTCTGCACCAGCGGGAGCCCGGCGTTGATCATCGTCGCGAACTGTCGCGTGAAGATGACGATGTCCCGGGTCGAGACACCGGTCCCGAAGGACAGATTGAGCTCCTTCGGCTTTTCCCGGACAGTGACGGGGATCAGCTTCTGCCGATGCAGATGTGCGAGAACGTCGTCCTTGCTGCCGAGGTCGAGCTCGCCGGTCTGGATGTCTCCACCGGATGCGGGTCTGGCGCTGTAGCTGAAGACGGGCATGATGACTACCTATGAAGTGGGTACCACAGGTTACTCGCTGGGCGCGGTTTCCCCCACCGCGCGCAGGAGCTCGTTCGGATCACCGGAGCGCTTGAGCGCCTCGGCGAGCGTGACATGCCCCTGGATGTAGAGCATCTGCAGGGCATCGTTCATGGTCTGCATGCCGTGCTTCTTTCCGGCCTGCATGAGCGAGTAGATCTGGTGGATTTTCTCGTCCCGGATGACGGCCCGGATGGCGGGCGTGCAGATCATGACCTCGACGGCGGCGATCCGCCCTTTCCCCTTGGCCTTGGGAAGCAGCGTCTGCGTCACCACGCCCTCGAGCACGAACGCGAGCTGCGCCCGCACCTGGGACTGCTGATGGGAAGGAAACGCGTCGATGATGCGGTTGATGGATTCGGCCGCCGAGTTGGTGTGGAGCGTCGCGAAGACCAAGTGACCGGTCTCGGCGATGGTGAGCGCCGCCGAGATGGTCTCGAGGTCCCGCATCTCACCGACCAGGATGATGTCGGGGTCCTGCCGGAGCGCGTACTTCAGCGCCGCCGCGAAGCTCTGCGTGTCCGCCCCGACCTCACGCTGGTTGATCGTGCAACTCTGGTGCCGATGGATGAACTCGATCGGGTCCTCCACCGTGATGATGTGGCTCTTCCGCTCCTTGTTCACCTTGTCGATCATCGCGGCGAGCGTCGTCGACTTACCCGAGCCGGTGGGCCCGGTGACGAGCACGAGCCCGCGCGGCCGGTCGGCGAGCTTGTTGACGATCGGTGGCAGGCCGAGCTTCTCGATCGAGACGATCTCGTAGGGGATCTGGCGGATGGCCATCGCCACGCACCCGCGCTGCTTGTAGACGTTGCCCCGGAAGCGGGACAGGTTCTGCACGCCGAACGAGAAGTCGAGCTCGTCCTCGGTCTCGAACCGCTTCTTCTGGTTCTCCGTAAGAATCGAATACGAGAGCGCCATCGTGTCCTTGGGCGCAAGCACCTGGGCGTTCGACGAGTTCATCAACTCGCCATCCACCCTGAGCTTGGGCGGCGCCCCCACCGTGATATGAAGATCGGACGCCCCGCGCTGGATCATCTCCTGGAGGAGGACCCTCAGGTTGAGCTCCTGTTTGGGGCGCGCCTGTGCGTCCGCCGGAGGTGCCGGCTGATTCATGTTTCGTCCTTCGGTTGGTTGGGGACGAACGCCGTCACTCGGCGACCGTCGTTTCCTTGATCACTTCGTCGAGCGTGGTCACGCCGGACGCAACCTTCTTCAAGCCGTCCTCACGCAGCGTGAGCATTCCCTCGGCGCAGGCGGTCTCTCGAATCTCGTCGGTGCTCGCCTCGTTCATGATCGCTTTGCGCAGGCCGGGCGTCATGATCATCACCTCGTAGATGCCGCACCGCCCCTTGTAGCCGCTGCCGCCGCACTCGTTGCACCCGGCTCCTTTGTAGAATGTCGTCGTCTCGGCCCAGTCGAGGGGAAGCTTCGCGGAAGCCAGGTATTCCTCCGAGTAGCTCGTCTCGGCCTTGCAGGTCTTGCAGATGCGGCGGGCCAGACGCTGGGCGGAGACGAGGTTCAGCGCGGACGCGACGTTGAAGGGCTCGAGGCCCATGTCGAGCAGACGGGTGATGGTGCCGGGACAGTCGTTCGTGTGCAGCGTGGAGAGCACGAGGTGTCCCGTGAGCGCGGCCTTGATCGCGATGCCGCCGGTCGACAGGTCCCGGATCTCACCGACCATGATGATGTTCGGGTCCTGCCGAAGGAACGCCTTCAGGGCCGCCGGGAAGTCGAGCCCGATCTCCGTGCGCACCAACACCTGGTTGATACCGTGAAGGTTGTACTCGACCGGATCTTCGGCCGTCATGATGTTGGTGTCGATCGTATTGATCTGCGACAGCGCCGAGTAGAGCGTCGTCGTCTTCCCGGAACCGGTCGGTCCCGTGACGAGCACCATTCCGTAAGGCCGCGAGATGGCCCACATGAAGTCCTTCTCGGCCTTCGGCTCGAATCCGAATGTCTTGAGATCGAAGGTCAGGTTCCCCTTGTCGAGGATCCGGAGCACGATCTTCTCGCCGAAAATGACCGGGAGCGTCGACACACGGAAGTCGACGACCTTGTTCTTGAGCTTCAGCTTGATGCGCCCGTCCTGGGGCACCCGACGCTCGGCGATGTTGAGGTCCGCGAGGATCTTGATCCGGGAGGTGAGGGCCGCTTTCATCTTCATGGGCGGCTTCATGACCTCCTGCAGCGCGCCGTCGATCCTGTACCGGACCCGGAGCTCCTTCTCGAACGGTTCGATGTGGATGTCGGACACGCCCTTGAGCACGGCGTCGGTCAGAAGCCCGTTGATGAACTTCACGACCGGCGCCGAGTCGATCTCCGCGGCGAGCGCCGAGTAGTCCTCGTCGTCCTGCTCCTCGATGACCTCGACGTCGTCGAAGTCCTCCCATCCCTCGATGAGATTGTTGATCTGCGTTTCTTCGAACGCCCCGTAGTAATTCTCGAGATGCTTGCGGAGGGTGTACTCGCCGACGATGACCGGCTCGATATCGAGCTTGGTGATGAACTTCAGATCATCGATGGCGGAGAAGTCGGTCGGATTGGTCATCGCGACCGTGAGCGTGCGTCCCACCCTCCGGAGCGGCAGAACCATGTGCTTCTGCGCCACGTCGGGAGAGATGAGCTTCAGGATCTTTGAATCGACGTTGAACTTGTCGAGGTCGACCGCGGGCACCCGGTACTGTTTCGCGAGCATCCGGGTGAGTTCCTCTTCCGCGACGAATCCGAGATGCACCAGCGCATACCCGATCCGGTGACCGGTCGTCTTGGCCTCGGCGAGCCCCTCGCGGAGTTGATTCTCCGTGATGAGTCCCTCCCGGACGAAGAGATCTCCTAGTCGAACTTCCTGAGCGACCTTGGCTCCCATCAGCGATCGTTCCCCTTGGGCCAGGACACGGATAGCGGCGGCATAGCGGTGAGCTTGAAAACTACGGGTCCCCCCCGGCACTCTACAAGCTTCCCATCACCGCGCGCCACCGACGCGGGCCGCGCCGCGCAGCCGCTCGACCGTGGCTGGACCGATCCCGGGCACCCGCACGAGATCGTCCACGGACATAAACATGCGTTTAGTTCGTTCTTCCGCGATACGCTCGGCCAGGGCCGCGCCGATACCGGGGAGGCGCTGGAGCTCATCGGTGCCAGCGCGGTTGATGTCGACCGGGGGGTGGCCGGAGGGCACGCCCCCACCCCGCGCCGAAGCCCGCGATCGGATCGCCGGCGGGGGCGAGTCGAGGTCGAGCAGGTTTGCCAGGCGACCCACCGTAGCCGGGCCGATTCCGCGCACCGCCACGAGATCCTCCGGACGCCGGAATACGATGCCCGAGTCACGCGCCCCAACGATTGCGCGCGCCGTCGCCGGGCCGACACCCGGCAGCCGATCGAGCTGGATCTCGTCGGCGCGGTTCGGGTCGATACGCTCACCGTCCGCGAGCGGCTCGGCTCGCCGCTGCTCTTCGGTCGCGGCCACCCGGCTCTCCTCGAGCAGCTCGTCCAGGACGTTCCCGTCCGCCGTCGGCGGCGGCTCGGGGCGTGCCCAAGCCCACCGCACCGAGCTGACGACCAACAGGACGACCACGGCTCTCTTCAGAGCCCGAGCCTCGGCATCGTGCATGGGGGAACGATCGGGACACGGAAGGGGCGCCTCCATGCGCGCTCGGGACGCCATGGCGAGCGCTGCGCCCCGGAAGCCCCTCCACCCGCGAAGGGTTCGGCCAACCGAGGCTCCCGTTCAAGGCATGGGCACCGCGCCGGCTGAGAACTCGAGCTGGCCGAACATGCCGAACTGAAGCTGGGTCGAGCCCGTCCGCTGTCCGACGAACGACTGTCGATCGTCGAAACTCACTTGGAAGCCGACGGCGAAGTCACCGATCCCCGTATCGAGCGAGACACTCACGGTCCTGCGGATCTGGTCGACGAACGCGACACAAGCCTCTCCCGTGCGCGTGATGCGGCAGGAGCGCTCCGAGACGTATCCCGCCAGCATCGACAGCTCGAGGGGCCTGTCGATCCGGCCCACGAGAGGCCCCGCGGGATCCCATCGACTCCGCACCGAGAACCG
This sequence comes from Gemmatimonadota bacterium, assembly GCA_040904885.1. GTDB lineage: Bacteria > Gemmatimonadota > Gemmatimonadetes > Longimicrobiales > Gaopeijiaceae > JAWLHJ01. The sequence continues at coordinate 5,794 of JBBDSN010000008.1, forward strand.
GTGGCTGACCTCGTCGCGCTCGGTGTCGCCGGTGGGATCGCTGCCGAGCCCGGAACGGACCGCACCCTGGTAGGCGGTCACGAGGGTCCCGCGCCACTGCACGGTCAGGTCGAACGGGACACGCACGTCCTCGTCCACACGCCGTCGAATCGCGACACCGCCGTATTCCGTCTCCCGCACGATCCGCTGGATACCCGAGGATAGCGTCAGCGTCTGGATCCCGGTCGACGCCGGAAATCCGACAGAGGGAAGCCGCGCCTGGACGTTGGGCCAGGTACGCTGGTCGATCTGACGGTCGCTCCGCACGTCGAGCGTGGTGGCATCGAGGATGCCGTACCCGACCTGAAGCGACGAGCCCCGGGGCAGATTCAGCCCCCATCCGAGCGTCCAGCTCCTGCGGTCGGTCCACGTCGCGGCGGTGTCGCCTTCGATGACGCGGTACCGCTCGTCCGCCACCCACCCGAACTGGTAGCCCGCGGCAGGATCGACCGATTCGCGACTGAACCGGGACGTCACACCGTCGCGGTAGTCGGCGGACATCGGCCGGAGCGACGTCAGGACCGAGCGGAGCCGCGCCACGTCCCCCGGTTCGTCCTGCGCCGGCTCGCCCAGCCAGGCGGTGGCCAAACGGGTGGGGTCGAGCGCCATCGACACACCCCAGTCACGCTGACCACGTGCGTCGCGAGCGAGCGCAAGCGTCGTATCGGAACCGGACACCATGCGGGAAAGCACGTTGGCGCTACGGTCCGAGCGGTAGGTGGTGCTCCAGTCGAAATCGTTCCTGAGCCATGACACGATGCGGGGGGTGAACCCGATCCGGGTTCGAAGCGAGCGCCC
>JBBDSN010000008.1:6730-63240 GCA_040904885.1 Gemmatimonadota bacterium
TGAGCCATGACACGATGCGGGGGGTGAACCCGATCCGGGTTCGAAGCGAGCGCCCCGTCTCCCACCCGAGGTCGAAGCGTCCAGCACGCGCGCGCTCGCGGTCGAGAAGCTCCTGCACGCGGGCGTCGTTCACGGCGTCCCGAGCCGGCAACAGGTCCCGTTCGGTGGCCACGGTCAGGTCTGCGATGAGCGGGGGAAGCGGTCGGAGGCGCACGTCGGCGACCCCCTCGAGGCTCTCTCGGGGAACCAGGGTGGGCAGCGTCTGCGGGTCCCCGGGGAGCTCCACGATACGCTCGAAGCGGAAGACCCGGTCGTCCTGACGCAGATAGGAAGAGCCGAGCGACACCCGCTCGGGCGTGAGGCGGAGTCTCGCGTCCACGATCCCATCCTCCAGGAAGCCCGGCAGAAGCGCCCGGACCAGCCCCTCCGCGAACCCGGGCACCACGTCCACCTCTCGCGCTTCGGGTTCCCGGACCCACGCCAAGCCCGCGTCGACGCCGGTCGAGTTGTGACGGGTCGTCACCGTCGAGCCGTTCGACCGCGTGTACGCCGCGCGGGCGCTCAGCCCGTCGACGAAGAAGCCCGCCACGGGGTCGGCGGCGGGTGTTCGCCGGCGGAACGCCACGCCCACACGGGTCCTCCTGGCCTCGGTGTCGCGTAAGCCCACGAGGCGGTCGGCACGCAAGTCCGACCCCGCGAGAAACTGGGGTGCCTGGGTCGTGTGGTTCAGGTCCAGCGTGACGGGTACGTCGACGCCCCAATCGCTCGGCATGAAGCGGTCGAGCGCGAGGGTCGAGCGCAGGTCGACGGAGCGGTCGGTCTGATAGCTCGGCTCGGCCCGCAGCTGCCGGAAATTCGCGCCCCGGTTCGTCACGCTCAGCCGGGACGTGAGCGCCCCTCCCCCGTCGAGGACGACATCCACCGAGCCCGCCAGACCTGCATCGCGCACGGGCTCCGCGAGACGCAGCTCGTCGACCCAGATCTCGCCCGTGATCGGGACATCGCCCTCGTTCCAGACCCCGAGTGAGAGCTCCCGCACGGCAGCCAGATTGGGGGCACGACCGCGGTCTTTGAGAGACACCGCGTAGGTCGAATCCGCGGACCATACGACCACCGCCGGGTCGCCGGCCTGTCTCGGCTCGCGCAGCAGGATCTCCTCCGCCCGCTGACGCAGCTCGAACCAGACGTCGAACTGCACCCGCACCTCGGGGAGCCAGTCGGCTGGCGCAACGTCGCCACCGCTCGCGGTTCCGGGCAGCCGGGTCCGGTACAGGTAGAAGTTGTCCGGATCGTTTCCGACCTTGAAGAAGAAGGAGTGCGGCCGGTCGGGCCCGAAGTCTCCGGAGCGTGCGACAACCCAGAGACGTGCCTGGCGATACGAGAGGAAGTTCCTCGGCCGCTGAGGGAACCGCTGATACACCTCGGCGCGCGTTTCGGGGAGCAGATCGTCGAAGGCGATGCCGAGCGACTTTTCGTTGAACTCGATCCCCTGGCCGGCGAATGCGCTGGTCGGATCGACGAGCTGCTCGAGCACTCCCGGGGGGGCGTTGTAGGCCGCTCCCTCCGTCACGCGCGACACGGACGACACCTCGACGCGCCCCCCTACCCCGAGGGTATCGCCTCCGATGCCGGCGAGGATCCCCTCTCCTCCGCGCTTGATCCAGCGCGACCCGACGAGCCGCATGCGCGCGAGACGCACCTCCCGTCCGGCCGGCCCGGAAGCGGTGATCCTCAGGTGACGGACGGAACGCAGGTCCGCGTCCCCGACCGCACCGCCTGCCTCGATGGCACCACTCCCCCGGATCGGGATCCGGTAGAGCTCGAAGCCCAGCTCGGATCCCGTCTCGGCCGCGGAACGCGCCAGATACGGCGAGCTGCCGTCGAGCGTGACGACGTAGCGCAGGTGCCGCTCTTGCGTGTCGAGAATCCCGTCCGCGTCGAGATCTTCCGAGTCCGGCCGTCCGTTCCCCGCAGTGCACACGCTCCGCGGGTCCCCGATGCGGTAGATCCTGCCCCGCTCGGCCACGCATGCCTCGTCCCACACTCCGAGCGCGTCCGCGGCGTCGTTCCAGAGTTCGCCCCGGGCGGGGTCCGCCTCCTGATCCAGCACACCCAGACCCCAGGGCCTCCCGTCCGAGCGGGTGCCCGACGTGTTGCCATCTTCGTCGATGAACATGGCGTCCTCGCTCACGGTCCCCAGGTCCAGGACGAGGCTCACGTCACTCCCGGCCGCAACGTAGACTTCCAGGAATTCGGTCCGTGTGAGATCGAGTCCCTGAGTCGAGAGCGCCGTCGTGATCGATCGCCACCCCGTCGACGCACCGACCGGTGGTGATCCCAAGCTGAGAAGCAGCCCCCGCTCGCGCGCTTCGGCACCCGCGACCCGGATCTGCCGGTCGATGTCCTGCCGCGCGAAGTACCCTTCGTGGATGCCGAGGCTGTCGCCACCCGGGCCCTCCACGATCCACTGGGTCTGCCACGTGAGCGGCGCGGCCGTCGTCGCGTCGAGCACCGGCGGAAGCAGACCCTCCACGCCATCGGTGAAGCCGGGCGCGCTCCCCAAACGCCAGTTCGACGCCACCAGCGATACGGGAAGCTCCTGCGACGCGTCGAAGTCGTCGACGAAGGCACGCCCGTCGGTATTGGGATCGGGGACGGAGAACGCCAACTCACCCTCGATGTCGACCGAGGTCCGCCCCTCGAGCCGGAGACCCGGGATCAGATCGAGCACCCGGTCGATCCAGCCCGGCGTCGCCTGGTACGTGGTGGTCACGCCGCCCAGAAGCGCCGCCCCTGGCTCGGTGCCGAGGACGGGACGGCGCACCACGGAGCGTTCGGAACGGTACAGCCCCAAGACGTCGAAGCCTCCGGAGGCGCCAAGGTCAGAATGGGTGCGGAACCCGAACACCTGCGTGGGAGACACCTCGAAGAGTGACCGTTGCTCCCACGACGCCCGCACGGCCGCGTCCGGCGCCGTCGTGAAAAGCGCGTCGGCGTCGAGCAGGCGAACCTGGCCGACATCGTAGTCGATCTCGTAATCGAGTCCTCGGGTCAGCACCCGATCGCCCAGTGTGATCCGCTCGCTTCCCTCCCGAATCCCGAACGCGCCGAGCGAGAACGAAGAGATGACGCCGGTCGACTGCAGCCGGTAGGCGATGGTGAGCCTGAACCGTCCCGCGTTCTCGCGCTCGAACGGGTCCTCCTCTTCGTAGATGCGCGGGTTGGCGTCTTCGGCGAGGATGCTCGCGGTGGCGATCTCGGACAGCCCGAGCGACGGGAGCGGCGGCGGCTCGGCGAACGGGCGGAGCGTCGGGAAGACGACAAACGTGCCCTGCACCGGCTCCGCGTCGGCGAAGAAGTCGGTGCCCGAGAAGAAATCGCCGCCCGGGCTGTACACGAACGCCGGATCGATGCGATCGAGCGGGGCCTCCTCGTCGACGCCGAAGAGACGGAGGAACGTGAGGCTCTCGCCCGACGGCCGTCGCTTGAAGGTCCTGCCCTGCGAAAGCTCACCGAGCGACACGGTCAGGTCCACCGAAGCCTGCGCCACGTCGGGAGATCCGGACACCCGGTAGACCTGGTGCATCTCGAGATCCCAGGTCGGGCGACCGGGCCGGTGGTTCGCACCACTCGCCTTCAGGAGCCTCAGCGTCGGGCGTCCCCCCTGATTGTGGATCCGCTCCGGATTGTAGTCTCCGACCGTGTCACCCACCGCCGTGATGAACGTGGTCGCGAGCATCTCTTCGGACCGGAGGGGCGTGCGCAAGGCGATCCAGAGGCCGCTCGGGTGCACGAAATAGTCGATGCCTGGTTGCAGATACCTGAACCAGCCCGACTCCACGACCGTTTCGGTGCCAGACTCGGCCACCGCGTCCGCCCGGATGAAGCCTTCGACCTGCTGCTGGAGCAGCGCGTCGTCCTCGTACCGGTACAGCTGGACGGGGCTGTCTCCGGGAGCCAGGGTTGCGGGGGCGGAAGCAGGGTCGAGCGACAGCACGTCGACGTGGGGATGGCGTTCCAGCGACGACGGATCGAGGAGGAAGAAGAATTGGCCCCGTACGTAGTCGGCGTCGTCCAGGACGAGGGTGTCTTCCTGCACGAAGCTCCGCTGGTCGCCGATCCCGGTCAGCTGAAAAACCCTGGAGTTGAGGTCACCCCGCTGCTGCGCCCACACCGTCTGGAAATCGACCGGTCCGAACTGGCCCTCCGCCTGGAACCCGAAGTTGCCGGCGGGCAGCCCCTCGGTCAGGAAGCGCGATCGCGGCAGGCGGAACGTCACGTCGCCCACGTCGAGGCGCCGCAGGATGTCGTCCTCCCCACCCTCGTAATGGATATTGATACGGTTCGCGGCATCGAACTCGCGCGCCTGATCGAAGTCGACATCCACCCTCACGCGGTCCGCGATCGTCCCGTCGAGTTGCACGCCGAAGAGGAATTCGGGGCTGAGCTGCGGAATGAGCGTGGGCGAGCAGCTGGCCTTGAACCGGACGTCGCACGGCTCGAACCGCGCCCAATCGCCTCCGAGCTCCATGCGGCTACGGACCCGCATGGCCAGATCGGCGAAATCGGTCACGAAACGGTCCTCGTCCCCTTCCATGCCGACACGCGTGGCGCGCTCAGGGACCTCCGGCAGGAAGCGGGCGGTATCGGCCACGACGGCTCCGAAGTCGGCCACCCGCCCGCGCAGCACCTCGCGCAGGAGGGGCTCACCGTCCGGCGGGTCGGCGACGAGGGATTCCGGCACGAAGCCCGTCACCACCAGCGGCTCGACGGTCATCGGGATACGGCGGAGCCCGAGCCGCACGTGTGGATCGCCTTCGCGCGCCGACAACCCACTGCGGACGGACCCGGCCGGTCGGTCGAGATCCCTTCGAAGAATGGTGTCGGGCTCCATGGCACCTGATGAATCCGCGATGGAGGTCCGCGGCATCACCGTCTCGACCGCACCCGCGAGCGCGGGGGCGATCACACAGAGGACGAGGAGTACGAGCCTCGTCGTCACACGAACCGCGTCAAGCGCTGAACCGACTCGGCGCACCCGGGGTATCGACTCGTTCGAGCGCACCCGCACCCCACCTCGACCCCACGGGTCCCACCCCAGCAACCATGCGACTGAGCGTCCTCTCCCGCTATCTGATCCGGATCCACGTCGGTCCGTTTCTCTTCGCGCTCTGTACCATCACGGGACTCATCTTCCTGAACGCGGTCGCGCAGCGCGTCAACGACCTCGTGGGAAAAGGACTGTCCGGGGACGTCATCTTCGAATTCCTGTTGTATTCGTTGCCCCATACCGTCGCGCTGTCCCTCCCCATGTCGATCCTCGTGGCGGTCCTGTACGCATTCAGCGAGATGACCTCCGCGAACGAGATCACCGCGATGGCCGCGAGCGGCATTCGGCCCACCCGCGTGCTCGGCCCCCTGCTCGTCATGGGAGTCCTCGGCACGGGAGTCATGCTCTACTTCAACGATCAGGTGCTGCCCGAGTCGAACCATGCGCTAAAGAACCTGCTGCTCGACATCGGTCGCAAGAGCCCGACGCTCGAGCTTCGCGAGCAGGTCGTCAACGAGATCCGCACGGATGAAGGCTCGGAACGCTACTACATCACGGCGGCGCGCATCGATCCGGGGACGAACACGCTCGAAGACGTGACCATCTTCGACGGCAACGACACCCGCCGGAACCGGACCACCTACGCGGCCCGCGGGCGGATGGCGTTCAACGAATCGCAGACGGACCTCTTCCTGACGCTGTACGACGGCGTGGTCCACGAAGTCCAGTCCGAGCGCATGGGCGGGTTCCAGCGCATCTATTTCGACCGACAGATCGTGCCGCTGCGAAGCGTCGGGAACGAGCTCGAGCGGCGGGTCGGAGGGTCGAGCCGCTCGGACCGCGAGATGGGCTTCGGCCTGCTCCACGAGAACGCGAGCCGAAGGCGGGTCGAACTGGACTCAATCAGGGAGGTCAGCCGAGCCCAGGCGGTCTCCCTGGTCCGCACGGCCATGGCCCTTCCGCTCGAGGAAGAAGCCGACACCCTGGCCGCCGGCACGACGAGGCCGCGCGCCAGCACCGTGGGGATCCTCGCCCGCGACCGGGAAACCCAGCGGATGGTCATGGAGTCCCGGTCACGCGCCTCCGTGGGCGCCAGCCTCCAGCAGTCCATCAACCGTTACGACGTCGAGATCCACAAAAAGCTCGCGATCGCATTCGCGTGTCTGGTCTTCACCTTGATCGGTCCACCGCTCGCCCTCCGTTTTCCGCGGGGTGGCGTGGGGATGGTCGTCGCGGCATCGACCCTGATCTTCTCCGTGTACTGGGTCGGCCTGATCGCAGGCGAGAGCCTGGCCGACCGTCGCATCGCGAATCCGGCGGTGACCATGTGGATGGGCAACGTCGTCTTCCTACTCGTCGGACTCTGGCTCGTGCGGCACATGGGCGACGCCGGGAGCACGGTCCGGGGCGGAAGCGGGCGCCTGGGAGCGCTATGGGAACGCGTCACCGGACGATTCCGAGGCCGCCGGGAAGCACATGCGGGGGGCGCGGCCACATGAGAATCCTCGACCGCCTCGTCGCCGGCACCTTCCTCAAGCTGTTCTTCCTGGTGCTCGCCGCAGCCCCGCCGCTCTTCATTCTCGGAGACGTCACCGAGAATGTGGACGGGTACCTCGACCGGGGCGTGAGCGGATTGGAAGTCGCGCGCGCATACCTATATCAGTTGCCGCTCTTCATGCAGTGGTCTTTCCCCATCGCGGCGCTGGTCGCGACGGTCTTCACCGTGCACTCGATGACATCCCACAGGGAGATCGTGGCGGCCAAGGCCGGCGGCATCTCGTTCCACCGTGTCATCGGCCCCATCGTGGTCGTGGGCTTCCTGCTGACCGGCGTGGCGCTCGCGCTCGGCGAGATCGTGCCCCGAGCCAACCGTGTGGCGTCGCAGATCCTGCAGAACGAGAACCCGCTCCGGAGTTGGCGCTCGGATTTCGTATACCGGTCGGAGAGCGGCCTCACCTGGCAGGTGGCACGACTGACGGCGACCGATGGCCGCATGACCGGCGTGGTTGTGGAACGGCCACCCGAGCCCGGCAAGCCCGCGCTCCACATCCTCGCAGAAAGCGCCTATTGGCGGGACAGCATCGGCTGGACGCTCCAGCAGGGCTACCTGAGAAGGCTCGGAGACGACGGAAAGGAACACTCCATCGAGTTCCGGAGCATCGTACTTACCGACCTGGTCGAGCGCCCGGAAGAGCTTCTCGAATCTCCGCGCGAGCCGGACGAGATGACCTACGCGGAGATCGAGCGGCTCGCATCCATCATCCAGCGCTCCGGGGGCGACGCCAACCGGCTGCTCGTCAAGCGGGAAGAGAAGCTGGCCATCCCCGTCGCGACCCTCGTGATCATCCTCTTCGGGGCCCCGCTCGCCACGAGCAGCCGACGCGGCGGCACCGCTTTCGGCATCGGGATCTCTCTGGGGATCGTGATTCTCTACATGATGCTCTTCAAGGTGTCCGGCGCGCTCGGCGAAGCCGGGGCCGTATCACCCTTCGCGGCGGCATGGACACCGAACGTGCTCTTCTTCGTCGGCGCGCTCTTCCTGCTGGCGCGGGTCCGCACCTGACGCGCATCCTACCCGGAATCGGGTCTGCCCGAGGCTACGGCAAGAGCAGCGTACCCAGACAGACCTCCTCCACCGGTCCACGCAGCACCACGTCGAGAGACGCGGAGACCGTGACGCTCAACGCTCCTCCCGGCATCTCGACCCGGAGCTCCGACGGAGGCGCCCACCCCTCCCGGACGGCCGCCACCGCGACCGCGCACGCGCTCGTTCCCGACGCGCTCGTCGGCCCGACCCCACGCTCCCAGATGAGCGCGCGCAGGACACTGGAACCGGCGTTGGAGGCCAGCTGGACGTTCGCCCCGTGCGCCAGCGCGGGGTGGCCCACCAGATGGGCACCTACGCGCGCGAGGTCGTCCTCGGTCGGGCGCTCGGTGAGCACGACCAGGTGCGGGTTGCCCACCGATACCGGTACGACGCGCAGGGGCACGCCATCCGGCCCCGCGATCCTGCCCTCCTCGTCCAGCGCCTTCGGATCGAGCGCCACAGCCGCAGGACCCGTCTCGGCCCTGCCCATCTCCACGGAGATGTCCAGCGTCCCGCCCTGCCGTCCGTGCACTTCGAGCGCCACGCGCTCCCCTCCGACTTCGACCGTGAACCGCGTTTGCTTGCGGGCGACACGGGTCAGGTAGGCGCCGAGCACCCGCAGTCCGTTCCCGCTCCGTTCGAACTCGGAGCCGTCGGGATTGAACATGCGCGCCCGGAAGACGTCGCCCGAGCGATCCTCGAGCAGAACCACGATTCCGTCCGACCCGACCCCCCGGTGAGGATCGCACACGCTCGCGATCGCCTGGGACGACGCGCGCCAGGCGTCGCCCTCATCGAAGACCAGGTAATCGTTGCCCAAGCCATGAGCTTTGAAAAAGGAAGCGCCCACGGTCGGAGGAGGAGGCCAGCGGGACATGAGGACTCGTGTGGAAGGTGGATACGGCCGCTCGGAATCGATGTCCGAAACCCAAGGCTCGCAAGTACGTAGGGGTGGTAGGTCCGACGCAACCATTTCGATGTCGGACCTGTCGAAGGTGTGGGAAGGGGAGCTGGCCACCAAGGAGCCGGCGCAAGGGGACGATGTGGTCAGGGAGTCATGAATGATGCGACTGGGATGGGGGGTAGTGACGGCGGTGGCGTTCGCGCTGATCGCTTCGACGACGCAGGTGGCCGGCATGCAGGACGGGGGCGGCGAAGCGACCCTTCGGGTCAGCGGCCAGGCAACCGCCCGAAACGGGACGCTTCCCGCGCTCTCGGCCGTACGGGTCGCCGACGAGGCCATGACCATCGACGGGCGCTTGGACGAGAGCGTCTGGAGCAGCGCCCCGGTCGCGGCCGACTGGGTTCAGTTCGAGCCGAATGAGGGCGCACCCGCGACCGAGCGCACGGAGGCGCGTGTGCTGTACGGATCGCGGGCCCTGTTCGTGCACATCAAGGCGTACGAGCGCCGTCCCGAGGAGATCGTGGGTCAGCTCACCCGGAGGGACCAGGGATCGCACTCGGACATCCTCGGAGTCGCCATCGATTCGTACTTCGATCGACGAACCGCCTTCCAGTTCAACGTGAATCCCGTGGGTGTGAAGCAGGATGTCTACCACTTCGACGACACGAGCGAGGATGCCGGTTGGGACGCCGTCTGGGACGCGGCGGTCTCCATGGACGACGACGGTTGGTCCGCCGAGTTTCGCATTCCTTATTCCCAGCTCCGCTTCCGGAGCGATGGGGAGCAGACATGGGGCATCAACTTCATTCGCCGTATCGCGCGGAATCAAGAGATGGCGGTCTGGGCGCCCACCACGCGATCCGACGGGGCGATCGTGTCGCGCTTCGGAGAGCTTCAGGGACTCCGTGGGTTAGACGCGCCGAACCGGATGGAGATTCTGCCCTACACGCTCGGGGGGCTGGAAAGGAGCCCGGGAGACGCCGACGACCCGTTCTACCGCTCGACCGATCCGATGGGCGCCGTCGGGGCCGACATCAAGTACGGTGTGACGTCGGACCTCACGCTGGACGTGACCCTCAACCCGGACTTCGGCCAGGTCGAGGCCGACCCGGGCCAGGTGAACCTGTCCGCGTTCGAGACTTTCCTTCCGGAGCGCCGGCCGTTCTTCGTGGAGGGCTCGAGCATCTTCAACTTCTCCCTGGCGCTCGGCGACGGGGACGACGCGGTCGAGTCACTCTTCTATTCTCGCCGGATCGGGCGGGCGCCCCAGGGGAACGTGGACGCAGGAGACGCGTTCTGGGACGCCGACGACCGCACCACGATCTATGGCGCGTGGAAGCTGTCCGGGAAGACGGCGGGAGGGTGGTCCATCGGCGTGCTCCACGCGCTGACGTCGGAGGAGCGGGCCCGAATCGCGCCCGACACCGGACCCGGATACCAGGAACCGATCGAGCCGTTCGCCAACTATGGGGTGGTGCGGCTCCAGAAGGACTTCCGGGAGGGGCGCTCCGCAATCGGGTTGATCGGGACCGGCACCCGACGCGAAGGAGACGTGGCGGACGCACTCGAGCTTCGAGGGGAGGCCTACGCGGGCGGTATCGATTTCCGGCACCGCTTCGGCGAAGAGAACTGGCAGCTGAACGGGTACGTGCTGGGCAGCCACGTCATGGGGTCGCCCGAGTCGATCGCTCGGACCCAGCGGTCCCCCGCACGCTACTACCAGCGTCCCGACGCCGACCACGTGACCTTCGACCCCACACGAACCTCGCTGTCGGGCGCGTCGGCGAACATCGGTGTGAGTAAGGTGTCGGGCGGCTTCTGGCGCGTCGGCACGGGCATCCAGACCCGCACGCCGGGCTTCGAAGTGAACGACCTGGGCTTCATGAACAACGCGGACTACGCGACGCACTGGGGGTGGGTCGGATACCACCGGACCGTCCCGACCGGACCGTTCCGCCGGCTGTTCCTGAACGCCACCGCATGGCACAACTGGAACTACGACGGCGACCGCACGGGAACGGGCGGCAACGTCAATCTGAACTTCCAGCTCGAAAACTTCTGGAACGGGTGGGCCGGTGTGAACCAGCAGCTGGCCACGGTCGATCCGGGGGTGCTGCGCGGCGGTCCGCTCTTCCTGAGGGAGGCCCAGACCAACTTCTGGGCCGGTCTCGGCACCGACTCGCGAAAAGCCGTCCAATTCAACATGAGCGGATCCGGCAACGTGCGGCCCGCCAGCGACTCGTGGACGCTCAATTTCTCTCCGAACGTGCGCATCCGGCCGTCGGGAAGAGCGACGTTCAACATCGGGACCTTCGTGAATCGACGGACGGAAGACCGCCAGTGGATCCGGAAGATCGACACGGACACCCCACACTACGTCTTCGGCCGGCTCGACCAGACGACGGTCGGAGCCACCCTGCGGGTCGACTATGCCTTCACGCCGACCCTCTCGCTGCAACTCTACGCCCAGCCGTTCGTGAGCGCCGGAAGCTACGGAGGCTTCAAACAGGTGGCGAACCCGACCGCCGAGCGTTACCCCGATCGTTTCAGCGGCCTGGAAGCGCGGATAGACGGCGACGACTACTTCGTCGACCTCGATGGAAACGGGTCCGAAGAGTCGTTCGGCAATCCTGACTTCAACGTGCGTCAGTTCCGGTCCAATGCCGTGCTCCGCTGGGAGTACCTCCCGGGATCGTCCCTCTTCCTCGTATGGTCCCAGGGCCGGGACGACTCCGGTGACGTCGGAGCGTTCGACTTCTCCCGTGATGTGGGAGACCTCTTCCGGACGGCGCCGAGCAACGTGTTCATGGTGAAGCTTTCGTACTGGCTGGGTCGTTGAGGCCGACGGCCTTCGGAGGTGCGGCGCGCAGGCGCCCCCGAAGGTTCGCCTCGTGGCCGGGTCAGCCCGCTTGGATCGTTCCGGCAGCTACGCTATCTTTAAAAGATAGATTACAAGAACGGGGCGATTTGAGGCATATTGCGGCCCGCGTCGGTCCTCCCCCGGGAGTTCCACGCAAACGAGCTAAAACTCCGTGCCCCTTCGCGAACGCATGCGGTGGGGTTTTTTCCGTTCCAGCCACACGAGTGAGCGTACAGATATCGATACCCTGAAGCAGCACCTCGAACGTCGGATCCTGGTTCTCGATGGAGCCATGGGCACGATGATCCAGCGGTACCGCCTCGGAGAAGACGACTTCCGTGGCACCCGGTTCGCAGACGTCGAAGCCGACCTGATGGGGTCGAACGACCTCCTTTGCCTGACGCGCCCGGACGTGATCGAGGAGATCCACCGCGCGTATCTCGAGGCGGGCGCCGACCTCATCGAGACCAATACCTTCAACGCGAACCGGATCTCCCTGGCCGACTACGACCTGTCGGAGATCGCGGAGGAGCTCAACGAGGCGGCCGCCGGGCTGGCACGCAGCGCCGCGGACGCCGTCATGAAGGAGAACCCGGATAGGGCCTGCTGGGTGTTGGGCGCCATCGGGCCGACGAACCGGACGGCCTCCATCTCGCCCGACGTGGGCGACCCCGGGGCCCGCAACGTGAAGTTCGAGGAGCTCGTCGAAGCCTACGAGGAGCAGACCCGAGGCCTGGTCCGTGGTGGTGCCGACGTGCTGCTCGTGGAGACGGCGTTCGATACGCTGAACGCGAAGGCCGCGCTGTTCGCGATCTCCGGCGTGCTCGCCGAGATGGAAACGGACCTACCGGTCATGGTGTCCGGCACGATCACGGACCGGAGCGGCCGGACCTTGTCTGGCCAGACGCCCGAGGCGTTCTACAACTCCGTGGCCCATGGCGTGCAGCCGGGCCCCGGCCGGGCGTCCGGGCTCCTTGCCGTGGGCCTCAACTGCGCCCTGGGCATGGACCAGCTTCGCGCGCACGTGGAGGAGCTCTCAGACGTGGCCGACGTGCCCGTCAGCCTCTATCCGAACGCCGGCCTTCCGAACGAATTCGGAGAGTACGACGACACGCCCGAGCACATGGGTCGACTGACCCGGGAGTTCGCCGAGGCCGGTTTCCTGAACATCGTGGGCGGATGCTGCGGCACCACGCCGGAGCACATCCGGGCGATGGCCCAGGCCGTCGACGGCGTGCCTCCGCGGAAGGTGGCGAAGAAGGAGCGTCGGACCCGTCTATCGGGCCTCGAACCGGTCAACATCGGAGCCGACTCCCTGTTCGTGAACGTGGGGGAACGGACCAACGTGACCGGGTCGCGCCGATTCGCCCGCCTGGTCCGCGACGGCGATTTCGAGACCGCGCTGGAGGTGGCACGCGAGCAGGTCGAAGGGGGCGCCCAGATCATCGACGTGAACATGGACGAAGGGCTGCTCGACTCGAAGAAGGTGATGCGGCACTTCCTGAACCTGCTGGCGTCGGAGCCCGAGATCTCGCGGATCCCGGTCATGGTCGACTCCTCGAAGTGGGAAGTGATCGAGGAGGGCCTGCGCACCCTGCAGGGCAAAGGCGTCGTGAACTCGATCTCCATGAAGGAGGGAGAGGAGTCATTCCGTGAGCAGGCCCGGCTGGTGCGCCGCTACGGCGCCGCGGCCGTGGTCATGGCGTTCGATGAAGACGGCCAGGCGGACACCGTCGAGCGCCGGGTGGAGGTGTGCACCCGTGCATACCGCATCCTCGTCGAGGAGGAGGGCTTCCCGCCCGAGGACATCATCTTCGACGCGAACGTCTTCGCCATCGCCACGGGCATCGAGGAGCACAACCACTATGCCATGTGGTTCATCGAGGCGATCAAGCAAATCAAGGAGCAATGTCCGCACGTCCTCACCAGCGGCGGCATCAGCAACGTGTCGTTCTCGTTCCGCGGGAGCCCCGTGGTCCGCGAGGCGATGCACACCGCGTTCCTGTACCACGCGATCGCCGCGGGACTCGACATGGGAATCGTCAACGCCGGCGCGCTGCCGGTCTACGACGAGATCCCGGACGACCTCCTGAATCCCATCGAGGACGTGCTCTTCGCCAGGGATCCGGAGGCCACGGAGACCCTCACGCAGATCGCCGAAGAACGGAGCGGCGGTGAGCAGCGGCGCAGCGAGGAAGACCTGACCTGGCGCGAGCTCCCCATCTTCGAACGCTTGTCGCATGCGCTCGTGAAGGGCATCGACCAGTACGTCGAGGAGGACACAGAGGAAGCCCGCCAGGCCCTGCCCGGTGCGCTCGACGTGATCGAGGGCCCGCTCATGGACGGTATGAACGTCGTTGGGGATCTCTTCGGCGCGGGCAAGATGTTCCTACCCCAGGTGGTGAAGAGCGCCCGGGTCATGAAGAAGGCCGTCGCCTACCTCTTCCCCTTCCTCGAGGCGGAGAAGAAGGAAGGCGACAAGAAGGGGAAGGTCCTGCTGGCCACCGTGAAGGGGGACGTTCACGACATCGGCAAGAACATCGTCGGCGTCGTGCTTCAGTGTAACGGTTACGACACCGTCGATCTCGGCGTGATGGTCCCCGCGGACCGCATCCTCGAGGCCGCGAAGGAGGAAGAGGCCGACATCATCGGCCTGTCGGGGCTCATCACCCCGTCGCTGGACCAGATGGTGCACTTCGCGAAGGAGATGCAGCGGACCGGTCTCGATCTTCCGCTCTTGATCGGCGGTGCGACGACGTCCAAGGCACACACGGCCGTCAAGATCGTCGAGCATTACACGGCAGGACCCACCGTCCACGTCCTCGACGCATCCCGGGCCGTGGGCGTGGTGGCCAAGCTGCTTGACCCCACCCGGCGCGACGCCTTCGTGGACGAGATCATGGCCGGGTACGAATCGGAGCGCGAGCGGCGAGCCGGCCGCAGGGAGCGGACCCAACTCCTTCCGGTGGGAGAGGCGCGCCGGCGCCGGCACGATCCGGATTGGAGCGGCTACACGCCGCCTCGCCCGGCCAAGCCCGGCGTTCACGACTTCAAGCAGATCCCGATCGAGGAGATCCGACCCTACATCGATTGGACGCCGTTCTTCCAGGCGTGGGAGGTCCCGGGCAAGTACCCGAACCTGCTCGACGACGAGACCGTCGGCCCGCAGGCGCGCTCGCTCTTCGAGGACGGTCAGAAGATGCTCGACCGCATCGAGAAGGAGCAGATGCTCGAGGCGCGCGCGGTGGTCGGCCTCTTTCCCGCCTCGACAGTCGGGGACGACATCCAGGTGTTCTCGGACGAGGGACGCGAGGACGTACTCACGACCCTGCACGGTCTCCGCCAGCAGTTCGCCAAGGAAGGACGTGAGAACTACTGCCTTTCCGATTTCCTGGCGCCATGCGATACGGGGCTCGAGGACTGGGTCGGAGGGTTCGCCGTCACGACGGGGCTCGGCGCGAAGGAGATCGCCGACGCGATGTCGCTCGAGAACGACGACTACTCTGCGATCCTGGTCAAGTCACTCGCCGACCGGCTCGCCGAGGCCTTGGCCGAGCGGATGCACGCGATCGTGCGGCAGGAGCTCTGGGGATACGCCCCCGACGAGGAGCTCGACAACCACGGGCTCATCGCCGAGGAGTATCAGGGCATCCGGCCGGCGCCGGGCTACCCCGCGTGTCCGGATCACACCGAGAAGCGCACCCTGTTCGACCTCCTGGACGTGGAGAAGCGCATCGGGATCGAGCTGACCGAAAGCTTCGCCATGTCGCCGGCGGCATCGGTGAGCGGCTGGTACTTCTCCCATCCCTCGTCCCGCTACTTCGGCGTGGGACGCATCGGCCGGGACCAGGTCGAGGACTACGCGGCCCGGAAAGGATGGAGCATGGACGAGGCCGAGCAGTGGCTGGCGCCGAGCCTTGGATACGAGCCCGGGGACAACGGATGAGGTCGCTCATCGACGACGGGCGCGTGCACGTTTTCGACGGCGCGATGGGCACGCTCCTCTATAGCCGTGGCGTCTTCGTGAACGTGTGCTACGACGAGCTCAACGTGGGTCGCCCGGACACCATCCGGCGCATCCATGAGGAATACGTCGCGGCGGGCGCGGAGATCCTCGAGACGAACACGTTCGGGGCCAACCCGGTCAAGCTCTCGGCATACGGCCTCGGAGACCGCACGGAGGAGATCAACGAGGCCGCGGCGGGGCTCGCGCTCGAAGCGGCGGGAGAGCACGTCGTCGTGACCGGAGCGGTGGGTCCGCTCGGAATCCGCATCGAGCCGTTCGGCCCGACGTCCCGGGAGGAGGCGCGCGAGCTCTTCGGCAGGCAAATCGACGGCTTGCTCTCGGGCGGCGTGCATGGCTTCGTGCTCGAAACGTTCTCGGACCTGACCGAGATCGAGTGTGCGCTCGCCGCGGTGAAGGCGCGCAGCGACCTGCCGGTCGTGGCGCAGATGACCGTCGGTCAGGACGGCCGCACGACCTACGGAGCCGATCCGGGCCAGATCGCCCGAGCGCTCACAGATCTCGGCGTGGACGTGGTCGGTCTCAACTGCTCCGTGGGTCCAGCGGTCATGCTCGACGCGATCGAGGTCATGTCGCAGGCCACATCGCTCCCGCTATCGGCCCAGCCGAACGCCGGACTGCCGCGAACCGTCGGGGACCGGAAGATGTACCTCGCCAGCCCGGAGTACATGGCGCAATACGCCACCCGCATGATCGACGTCGGCGTGCGCTTCGTGGGCGGGTGTTGCGGCACGACCCCCGACCATACGCGCAAGCTTCGCTCGGCCATCGCTTCGATGCAGCCCAAGCACGCCACGATCCGCGTGCCGACGGCGGGACGCACGCCCGAGCCAGCGGCGGCGGGCAAGGTGCCGCTCGAAGCCCGGTCGGCCCTCGGGCGCAAGCTCGCCCGAGGCGAGACGGTGATCTCCGTGGAGATCCTGCCTCCGAACGGGTGGGCCACCGAGGACCTCGTAGGGCCGTCGCGAAAGCTCAAGGTGGCCGGTGTGGATACGGTTACGATCCTCGAGAGCCCGCGGGTGGGCAGCCGCATGAGCGCCCTGTCGGCGGCCACGATCGTCGAGCGGGAGGTGGGCATCGAGACCATCCTCCGGTACTCGTGCCGGGACAAGAACATGCTCGGCATGATCTCCGACCTGCTGGGCGCGGCCGCCTCCGGGCTTCACAACTTGCTGGTCGTGAGCGGGGACCTCCCCACCATGGGACCCTACCCCGACTCCACGGCGGTTTTCGACATCGATGCCATCGGCCTGACCAACGTCATCCAGGGTTTGAACCGGGGGATGGACCCCGGTGGCAATCCGATCGGACCGCCCACGGAGTTCGTGCAGGGCGTCGCGATCAACCAGGGGGCCGTCGACCAGTCCCGGGAGCTCACGCGGTTCGGCTACAAAGTCGAAGCCGGCGCCGACTTCGCGGTGTCGCAGCCCGTGTTCGATCCGGAAGCGCTCGAGCGCTTCCTCGAAGCGGCCGGACAATCGATCCCGGTCATTGCCGGAATCTGGCCGCTACTGGACCTGCGCAACGCGGAGTTCCTGGCCAATGAGATGCCGGGTGTTCGGGTGCCGGAGCGGATCGTGGACCGAATGCGTGACGCAGAGGCGTCCGGGAAGGAAGCCGCGCTCGAAGAGGGCATCCGGATCGCGCTCGAAACGGTCGAGGCCGTGCGGCCGCTGGTGCGCGGCTTCCACGTCAGCGCCCCGGACCGGAGGGTCGACGTGGCGCTGAGCGTCGTCCGGGAGGCGGGGCTCAGGGCCACGGCCTGACCGCGGCGACCGGAAGAAGGGTGTCGAAGTGGGGCGGGTCAGGCTGTGGCGCCCCAGCCCGAAGGGCACGAGGGGCCCACCGACTTTTTCAACACCCTTCTAAAGCCGATCGAGCACCTTCGCCAGCGCCCGATCCGCTCCACGGGTCGGGAGGTTGCTCACGTACACCTTTTCGGCTCCGACCGAGCGGAGCTCCCGGATGGTACGGGCTAGCACGTCTTCGGCCTCGGCCCCGCCCTCGAATTCCCTCGTGATCTCCTCGACCGGTACCGGAAAGAAATCCGACAAGATGGAGAGCGTGCGCTCGTTCGCGCTCCGGTAGAAGAAGACCCCGAAGACGACGGGGATGTCGATCCCCCGCCGGTCGGCCGCTTCCAGGAACCGTTCCACCGCTCCCAGGGAGTGGTGGGAAACGATCTGGGCCAGCGCGTACTCGTTGTGCGCGTCCGGAGTCGAGAGAAAGTCCAGCTGTCGCTCCGGATCACGGTGCGGGTTCACCCACCCGCCCAGAGCGAGCGAGGGGATGCGCTGCCGGATGATCGCGCGAAGGTCGCGCCCGTGCGGCACACACCGGGGGCGTCCGACGTCTTTGTCCCCTCCGAGCACCGTAAGGGTCTCGAACCCGTCCGACGCGGCCCTCGACGCGAACATCTTGCAGTACTCGAGCGAGTGCTTGCACGTCAGGATTGGCACGATGTGCCTCAGATCGACCGTGTCGCCGACGTTGGCGCCCACGTGCGCCAGGCTCTCCTCCTCCTCGGCGCCCACAGCGTTGTCGGTGAGGAAGACGAACCGACCCTCCCGCGCGAGCCGCCCGAGCGCATGGTGGAGGTCGATCCATTCACCCATGCCCACCCCGGCATCGAGGTCGGCCTTGGGGGGACGGAGCTCGACCGAGACGAAGGGACCCGGACGGGTGAGCTCCTCCATGAGAAGGGTGTCGGTGCTGGATATGGTCACGGTCATCTTGAGCCTTTCATGAGCACTTCTATGTCGTCTGGCGCCGTGGGGAGCGCTTCGGTCAGATTTTCGTGTCCCGCCTCCGTGACGAGCACGTCGTCCTCGATGCGGATGCCGATGCCTTCGTAGGCTTCGGCGGCGGAAGGGCCCCCGGGCCGGAAGTACAAGCCTGGCTCGACGGTGAGCACCATTCCGGCTTCAAGCTTACGAGAAGCGCCGCTCCGGGCGTAGTCCCCCGGGTCGTGCACGTCGATTCCGAGCCAGTGGGACGTCTGGTGCGGATAGTACGTCTTGTAGGCGCCCGTCTCGATGAGCTCGGCGGCGTCACCGGTCAGGAGACCGAGCTCCAGGAGGCCTTCCACCAGCGTCCGGACCGCGGCGTCGTGGACCGCGGCGACAGTCATCCCGGGCCCTACCGCCTCGACGGCGGCGTGCCGGGCGGCTTCGACCAGCGTGTAGATCCGGCGCTGCGCCTCGGTGAACCGACCCGACGCGGGATACGTCCGCGTCACGTCGCCGTTGTAGAGGCCGAGCTCCGCACCGGCGTCCACGAGCACCAGCCCATCTTCTGTAAGCCGGCTGTCGTTGGCGCGGTAGTGCAACACGCACGCGTTCGCGGCCGACCCGACGATGGTGCCGAAGCCCGGGGCGCCGCCTCCCCGGAGGAACGCCGCTTCGAGCTCTGCCTGCACTTCCCATTCTCCGGTGCCCGCGCGCACCGCCCGAGCCGCGGCACGGTGTCCTTCGAGCGTGAGCGCGGTAGCGGTGCGTATCTTCTCGATCTCGTGCACGTCCTTCCGGAGGCGCAGCTCGTCGAGAATACCGCCCGGATCGACGACGGCCCGGGGCCCCGTGCCCGTGCGAGGGCCCCGGGCCCGGCCTCGCTCCAGAGCCTGCACGATCAGACGCTCCACCCGCTCGTTCGAGCCGAGACGGTAGTGGATGCTTCGCGCGCTCGAAAGCAACTCCGGGAGCCGCGCCTCGAACTCGGTCATCGGCAGACAATGAGTCGGCCCGAACCGATCGCCCGCTCCGTCCGGCCCGAGTCGGGGTCCGGCCCACAACTCGGCGTCGGCGTCCCGAGGCGCCACGAAGAGCGTCCACTCGGGATTGTCCCCACCTACGAGCACCGCGACGGCCTCGGCCTCGGTCACACCGGTCAGATAGAAGAGCTCACTGTCCGGGCGGTATGCCCGGTCCGTGTCCCTCGAGGCGAACTGTACGGGCGCGGCGGGTAGTACCATCACGTCACTGGCCAGAGCCTGGAACACGGCGTCCCGACGTGCTTCGAGCCGCCCCGGCGGGGTCGTCAGCATTTGCTTTCGGTCCATCCGCCAAGGTAGCGAGAGCAGCGGCGGGGAGTCACCCCGGAAGACGGGAACCGGCCTCTGCGATATCTTCTTCCGGATACGCGCCCACCGGATCTTCGAACGAGGTGCCCGCCCCGATGCACACGCCCCACCCACGACGTCTTCGCGCCCTGCACGCTCTCCTGCTCCTCGGTCTGGGTCTGGCCATGGCCCGGCCGGCGGCGGCCTGGCAGGAGCCGCCGGACTCAGTGGTGGAGTTGTCTCCCGTCCTCGTGCGAGTCCTCGGGGGCTCCATCGGGATCGGCACGCCCTACGCGATCTCCGTCGTACGGGGCGCCGAGCTGCGGAGGGCCTCGGCCGACGCCTTCCTCGACGATGCGCTGCGGGCCGTCCCCGGCGTCCAGATCCAGAACCGGTTCAACTTCGCCGTCGGCGAGCGGCTGTCGGTCCGTGGATTCGGGGCTCGCGCACAGTTCGGGATTCGTGGGGTGAGGGCCCTCGTGGACGGGATCCCGGCCACCCTCCCGGATGGTCAGTCGACCCTCGACCACCTCGACCTGTCGAGCCTGGGGCGCGTCGAGATCCTGCGGGGCCCGAACGCCACGCTGTACGGGAACGCGGCGGGAGGCGTGCTCCACTTCCGCACGCTCGACCCGGCGAGCCAGGGGCGCGGGATACGCCTGGGAACGACCACAGGGAGTCACGGGCTCCTGACCGTACAGGGGTCGACCACCGGCACGCTCGGCGCCGCGTCGTACCGGGTGGGCTTCAATCACCTCGAGTACGACGGCTTCAGGCGGAACCCGGTCGCCGACGACGGCAGCACGTACGGCGGTGCTGCCCGTACGGTCGTGAACAGCGTGGTGAGCATGCCGGTCGGCAACGGCACGCTTCGGCTCGTCGCCAACGGCGCGGACCTGGACGCCGACAACCCCGGATCCCTGCCCGAGACCATGCTGGAAACCGAAGACCGTCCTGCCTGGGGCTTCAACGTCTCGAGTCGGACCGGGAAGCTCGTGCAGCAGGGTCAGCTCGGCGCCACGTGGTCCGAGGGTCGCGGATCGGACCTGAGCGAGGTCTCCATCTGGGGGATCCGGCGTGAGTTGGAAAACCCGATTCCCGGCACGATCATCGGGGTCGACCGCAATGCGGGCGGCGCCCGGGCCATCGTGACCCGTCCCGTCGACGTCGGTTTCGGGACCCTCTCGGTGGGTAGCGGCGCGGAGCTCGAGCTGATGCGCGACGATCGCTTCAACTGGGAGAACGAGAGTGGCAGCAAGGGGGACCTGACCCTTTCGCAGCTCGAGAACGTGCGCGGCACCGGTGTGTTCGGTCAGCTGCGCCTGGACCTCGAGCCGCACGTCTCACTGCTCGCCGGACTCCGCTACGACCGCATCCGGTTCTCGGCGGACGACCGGTTCGTCGCCGGCGGCGATCCTGACGATTCCGGCTCCCGCACCATGAGCGCGTTCAGCCCCTCGGCGGGCCTCGTGGTCGGAGCCGGTCACGGCATCGAGCTCTTCGGCTCGGTGGCCCGCTCGTTCGAATCACCCACAACGACGGAGCTGGTGAATCGCCCGGAGAGCGCCGGTGGATTCAACCCCGCCCTCGACCCGCAGACGGGCACGACGTTCGAGGGTGGCCTCCGGGCCCGTCGGTCTGCATGGTCGGTCGAGGCGACCCTGTTCCGGACAGATCTGGAGGGTGAGTTGATCCCGTTCGAGGTCCCGACCGACCCGGGCCGCCAGTACTTCCGGAACGCGGGCGCGTCGCACCACATGGGCTGGGAGATCACGGTCGACGCCCGTCCCCTCCCCGGCGCCGATCTCCGGGTCGCATACACCCGGGTGGACGCACGCTTCGACGCCTACGAGACCGAGACGGACGATTTTTCCGGGAACCGGGTGCCTGGACTTGCGCCCTATCGCGTGGACGCGTTGGGCTCGTACACACGCGGACCCGGCTTCGTGGAGCTCCGTGCGCTCTATCAGGACGAGGTGCCCACGAACGACGCGGGGACAGCTGCGGCGGCACCGTACTTCCTGGCGGACCTGCGGGCAGGACTGTCCGAGGTTGGCTCGGGCTCGACACGGATCTCACCCTACGTCGCGGTGGCCAACCTCTTCGATCGTCGCTACATCGGGTCGGTGGCCGTCAACGCCTTCGGCAGCCGGTACTTCGAGCCCGGGCCGGGACGTACGTTCCGGCTGGGCATCGACGTCGCCTGGGGCGGAGGATGAGGCAGATCGGAACAGGTGGACATCAGGGTCCCACGCGGCCCCACGGCCGGTTGTGGCGCCTGCCCGCGGCCCTCGTCGTAGCCGTCGGGTTCGCGTTACCCACCAGCGCCGACGCTCAAGGTCCGGCCGCCGGTCAGGGATGGCGGTTCGGCGCGACGCTCGGAGGCATCAGCTCGTTCGGTGTGAGCGTCGAGTTCTTCCGTGACAGCCGGAGTGTCGACGTCACGCTCGGGACCTTCGGCTTTCGCGACCTCGGCGTCTCGGTGGTGGGTAGACAGTACTTCGGAGAGCGGGCGGCCCGCCCGTTCGTGGGCCTGGGCCTTTGGGGGCTCGTTTCCTGGCCATCCAACGAGCGCACGGGACTCGCGCTGGTGGCCCGCGCGCCCGTCGGCATCGACTGGAGTATCGACAGCGGTCACGCGGTCGGCGCAGAGGTCGCCCTGAACCGTGCGCTCGCGGTCCGGCGCCCCGATCCGGAAGACGACCGGCCGCTCAATAAGCGGATCGTGCCGCTCCCCGGAATCTACTACCGCTGGACGCCTTAGCAGCCCGTGGTAGAAAGGAGGCGTCACCAGTCCTCCTCGGGCTGGTCCCAGGTCTCCGACCAGAAGCGGTCCTCCGCCTCCTCGATCTCCTCGATATCGAGTGGAGGATCTTCATCGACGGAGAAGCGGCCAGTATCGACGATCCGGCGCACCGCATCGTCGTCCAGAGCGTGCCGATCCCGCGCCCTCGACCGGGCCACGCGGCGACGGACGGCGAGTCCCCCGAGCACGGCCAGCGCGCCGAATCCGAACCAGATCAGCGCGGTCAACATGGGCGCTCTTCCCGCTCGCCGCCGCCGCTACCCTTTGAGGGGCTCCATTCCCGCATACTTGAGTCCACTCCCGGTGTTGAAGAGCACCACCTCGTCGTCCTCGTTGATCAGCCCCATGCCCATCAGCGGCTCGATGGCGGCGGCCGTGGCCCCACCTTCGGGTGCCGCGAAGATTCCGGTGTCCGCCCCGAGGCGGGCGACCCACTCCGCCATCGCCTGGTCCGTTACGGCGACCGCCCCGCCGCCTGACTCTCGCAGCGCCCGAAGGATCAGGAAGTCGCCGACCGCTCCCGGGACCCGCAGACCCGAGGCGTAGGTCGCAGCGCCCTCCCACGTGTCCGCATGCTCCGCCCCGGCCTGCCACGCGCGCACCATCGGCGCGCACCCCGCGGCCTGCACCGTGAACATCTTCGGACGCTCGGTCCCGATCCAGCCGAGTTGCTCCATCTCGTCGAACGCCTTCCACATACCGATCAGGCCGGTGCCACCACCTGTAGGATACACGATGGCGTCCGGCAGGTGTCCCAGCTGCTCGAACAGCTCGTATCCCATCGTCTTCTTACCCTCCACGCGGTAGGGCTCCTTCAGGGTCGACAAATCGAACCAGCCATGCTCCTCCACACCGCGCTTGACCACCTTACCGCAATCCGAGATCAGCCCGTCGAGCAGTTGGAGATCGGCGCCCAGCGCGGCTATCTCCTCCAGGATCGGCGCGGGTGTGTCGGTCGGCACGACGACGTGCACGGGAAGACCCGCGGCAGCGCCATACGCGGCCGCGGCACTGCCCGCATTGCCTGCGGACGGGAGCGCCAACTCCCGCGCACCCAGCTCGAGCGCACGGGACACGGCCAAGCACAGCCCCCGGTCCTTGAAGCTCCCGGTGGGGTTGATGCCCTCGTTCTTGATCAGGAGCCGCCGGACACTGAGCCGTTCGGCGGTCCGGGGCGCGTCGGTGAGCGGAGTCCATCCTTCGCCCAAGGAGACCTGCGCCTCACGGTTCCGTACAGGGAGCACTTCCTCGTATCGCCACAGGTCCGCCCTTCTCGACGCCACGGCATCCGGCGTGAACGTCGACCGCACGGCGTCGAGATCGTAGCGGGCGAAGAGCGGCTTCCCCGCGCTGGAAAGGCCGTTGAGCTGCTCGCTTTCGACGACCGCGCCGGTGCCGGTGCACTCGAGATGGCTCGCGCCGCGGAGGGGTTCGTTTCGATCCATGAGATATCCAGATCCGGTATCGGAGTTCGTGGGGCGGCCCGCTCTCACGCCGGGCGAGCGGAGCTTCTGGCCGCTATGGTATGGCCTCCGCGCAGGACCGCGCCAGTCGTAGCCGCCCGCACTCGCGTCCCGGGGCAACCCTTTCGCGGCGCCAAGGTATCTCAAGGGCACATGACGGACGGAATGACACCGACCACGGACAAGCACCTTCTGGCACGGGCCTCGGAAGGCGACCCCCGCGCGATCAGAACCCTCTACGACCGGTTCTCGCCGCGCGTGTACGCCGTCGTGCGTCGCATCGCCGGAGACGACGACCTCGCGCAGGACTATGCGCAGGAGGCGTGGATTCGTGCGATCCGGGCGCTGCCGACCTTCCGTGGCGACGCCCGCTTCTCGACCTGGCTCCACCGGATCGCCGTGAACGCGGCACTCCAGGCAGTCCGGAAGGCGGAGACACGTCGCAAACGGGAGGCCCCGGCGGTGGACGACATGATGAACACGGACGTCGCGGTGGCGCCTTCGCACGGAGACGCCTTCCTGCAACAGAGGCTCTCCAAGGCGTTGGACGAGCTTCCCGACGGGATGCGACGGGTGTTGATCCTGCACGACGTGGAAGGCTACACACATGAAGAGATCGGCGACGTGCTCGGCGTGACCGCGGGTACGTCCAAATCACAGCTGTCGAAGGCGAGGGCGAAGATGCGGGAGATGCTGTGCGCGCTCGACGGCGAGTTGAGGGAACAGGGAGTGGAATCATGGAGCATTTGACGACCGAAACGCTCGCACGGTTGGTGGACGATGTCCCCGACACGAAGGAGGGCGCGCACCTCGTGGAGTGCTCCACGTGCGCGTCCGAGCTGGAAGCCCTCACGAACCAGACACGCGCGCTCGGGTCGCTGCCCGAGCTTCTGCCCCCGCGGGGAGATTGGGGCGTCCTGGAGGCGCGGCTACGCTCGGAAGGGCTGCTCGAAGACTCGGGAACGCTGGCACGCCTGGGGCTGGCACGCACCCCGTCATGGGTGCGCATGGCGGCATCCTTCCTCCTGTTCGCGGTCGGTGCCGTGTCCGGAGCGACCTGGGCGGACCGGGCATACGACGACTCCGGTTCCGTCGCGATGGCCGAAGCGTCGAGCCTCGATGACGCGGCCGCCGCCGTGCAAGCCGCGGAGCGCACCTACGTCCAGGCCATGAGCCAGTACCGGGAGATGGCGGCCAGGAGCGGTACGGACCTCGATTCGTCGGATCCCATCAGCCGCTACGCCGCGCTGGAGCACCTGGTTCTGGTCAGTCAGGCCGCCGTCCGGCAGGCACCGGGTGATCCGTTTCTCAACGGGTTCCTGGCTTCGGCGCTCGCCGAGCGGGACGCGGCCGCGCGGCTGGTCTCCACGAACACCGGAGGTTGGTTCTGATGAGAACGATGCGCGGAGCGCGCTCCGCGTGGGTCTCGCTCTTCCTGGTGGGCGCCTGGACCCTTCTGGCCCCACGCTCCGGCGAGAGCCAGGAGCGCCCGGGATGGATCGGTGTTTCGGTCGATGTCGTCACGACGAGTGACGACACCGGCTCTCGCACCACGGTGCTCGTAACCGACGTCCAGCCCGGCAGCCCGGCGGCGGCGGCGGGCATACAGCCGGGAGACACGCTCATGGAGGTGAACGACATGCACGGGCCGGATGCCCTCCGGGAAATGGCCCAGCGGCTCCGTCTTAGCGTGGGGGACCCGGTGCGCCTGGTCCTCCGGCGAAATGCGCAGCAACGCGAGATCACGATCATCGCGGCGGCTCGCCCCCAGATCCTCACCCCGCCGAAGCCGCGCGCTCCACTCGGTCCGGACGCGGATTCCATGGTCGCCTCGATCGTACGCGCGATGGACTCCATGCGGGTTCGGCTCGCCACACAACGCGAGGCCGACCGGCTGCGGATCGTCATGCCTCGCGCCCCCGAGCCCGGGGCAGCGCCGTCACCCCCGGCGGCCGCGACTCCGCGCGTCTGGGTTGACGCATCCGGCGCCTACAGCCCGCTCGCGCCCTACGTCCTGGGCCGCAATAGGGTAGCCGGCGCCGAAGTCATCGACGTGCGCCCCGACCTGGCCCGCTACTTCGGCGTCGAGGGGGGTGTGCTCGTGGTGGACGTTCCGCCGGGCACGCTGGCCGAAGCCGCCCAGCTACGGGCCGGCGACGTGATCGTCCAGCTTGGCGACACGCTCGTGCGCTCCGTGGAGGACCTGCGGTTCGCGGTCTCCCGGACGGGAAATGCCGTACCGGTCTCCGTGATCCGCCACGGAGAGCAGATCCAGCTCGTGCTGCCGCGGTAGCCGGAGCACGGGTCTCCAGGAGAACCCCTCGGTCGGGTGCCGGCGTCCACCGCGACCGGCTCGCTACTCGTAGCGGAGCGCGTCGATGGGATCGAGCACCGCGGCCCGTCGCGCCGGCCAGATCCCGAAGAAGAGTCCGACGCCGGCCGAAAAGGCGAGCGCGGCCAACACGGCTTCCGGTGCCACGACGGTATCCCATCCGGCGAACCGGGTCATCACTTCGGCCGCGCCGTATCCGACCCCGACCCCGATCATGCCGCCGAGCACGCACAGGAAGAGCGCCTCCACCAGGAACTGGAGCATGATCGCCTGGCGCGTCGCCCCCAAGGCTTTTCGGACGCCGATCTCCCGGGTACGCTCCGTCACGGACACCAGCATGATGTTCATGATGCCGATCCCGCCCACGAGGAGGCTCACACCCGCGATCCCCGCAAGGAGGAGGGTGAAGGTCTGGTTCGTCTCGTTGAACGTCGCGAGGAGATCGGACGCGTTCCGGATGTTGAAGTCGGCTTCCTCACCGGGCCGGATCCGGTGCTCTCGCCGCATGATACGGTCGATCACCGCGAACGCCGCGTCGAGCTCCTGGGTCGTCGCGGTCTTGGCGTAGATCGCGTTGAGCCGGTCCCGGCCGCCCATGACCCGGAACTGCGCGGTCGACAGCGGAATGAACACCTGATCGTCGGGACGAACCCACGCCGCGTCGCCCTTCTCCTCGAGCACGCCGATGATCTCGAAGGGGATCCCGCGGATCTGCATCGTCTGGCCGATGAGCGCTTCCGGTGGCATCCCTCCGAGGTCGTCGGTGACGTTGTTTCCCAGGATCGCGACCCTGCGACGCCCCTGAACCTCGCCCTCGTTGAAGAAGCGGCCGGCCACGAGCCCGTGATTGTAGATCTCGAAGTACTCCGGCCACACCCCCATGATCTGGTTGTTGGCGTTCCAGCGGAGATACGTGATCTGCATCCTCGACTGGATCTCGGGACTGACGGTGAGGGCCCCATCGGACCCCTCGCGGAGGGCTTCGGCGTCCCGCACGGCGAGCTGCGCGTCCCCGCGCGAAATCCCGCCCATGAACTGCTGACCCGGACGAATGGTGAGCACCGTGGTGCCCATCCGGTTGATCTCCTGTTCGACACGCTGCTGCGCGCCCTCCCCAAGCGCGACCATCGTGATGACCGCGGCCACGCCGATGACGATCCCCAGCGTGGTGAGCACGGACCGCATGACGTTCGCGCGCACGGCGGCCATCGCCACCAGCACGATCTCGTAGATCAGCATGTTGGAGGGTCTCCTATCGACCGCCGCGACCGCCGCCCGGAGCTCCGCCACCCCCGAAGGGATTGGTGCCGGCCCGGGCCCGCATCGCGTTCAGGAACTCCTGCTGCCGCGCCTGGAGCTGGGCAGGCCCGACCACGGCCAGCGTCTCTCCGCCTTCCAATCCGCTCACGACTTCGGTGTAATCCCAGTCGTTCAGCCCGACCTGCACCAGTCGCGGCTCGGGTACGTTGTTCGGGCCCATGACGAAAACCGCGGCCGAGCGAGCGTCCCGGCCACCCGGGAATCCTGACCGCGCGCGCATTCCCTGGAGGACCGCGCGCATCGAGTCCTGCGAGATTTCACCGCGCTCGACCTGGGCGCGAAGCTCCTGCATCCGTGCGCCCGGATCCGGGGCGGCACCCGCTGCCCCACCGCGCCCTGCAGCGAGTCCACCCCTGCCCGCCCGCATGAAGACGGAAAGGTCGAGCGTCTCGATGTCGAGGCCGAGCGCCAGAGCGGCCGGCCCGACGTCCGCCGGCTGCACGATCGCGTTGTTCGGCACCAGAAGCACGTCGATCGCGTCGTCGATCAGAATGGCGACCTCGGCGTTCATGCCCGGACGGAGCAGGCCCGAGCTGTTGTCCAGGCTCACGATGACGGGAAACATCGTCACGTTCTGCTCGACCACCGCCTGGGGCTCGACCTTCTGGAGCGTGCCGCGAAAGGCACGGTCGGGGTACGCCTCGACCATGATCTCGACCGGCATCCCCACCTCGAGCTGTCCGACATCGGTCTCGTCGATGAGCGTCCGGACCTGCATCTCCAACAGGTTGGCCATGGTGAAGAGGGTGCTGCCGCCGGAAACGTTCTGCGAGGCGGACTGGATGACCGTCCCGACCTCGATGTTCTTCTGGATGATCGTGCCGGCCATGGGTGCACGAATCTGCACGTCGTTGAGCTGGAGCTCGGCCAGCTCGTAGTTCGTCACGGCTTTTACGAGGGCCGCGTTGGCGTTGGCGTTCTCGAGACGAGCGCTCTCGTGCTCGCGCTGCGTGATGACGCCGGCTTCGAGCAGCTGCTGCGAGCGCTGGAGCTGTGCCTGTGCGATGTCGGCTCGCGCCTGCGCCACGTCCAGGTCCGCCTTCGCCTGATCGTACCGGTTCCGCACGTCGCGTGGATCGATTTCGGCGAGCATCTCTCCCGGCGCGACGGTCTCGCCGATGTCGACGGAAAGCGTGAGGATCTCACCCGATGCCTTCGACTTCACTTCGACCGTGCGCACCGGCTCGACGGTGCCGATGGCTTCCGCACGAATGCGGAGATCCCCCCGGTCCGCCTGGACCGTCTGGAGGCTGGTTCCCTCTTCGGCGGCTTCCCCCGAGCTGCACGCCGCCGCGCCGAGGGCGATCGTCACCACCGACGCGACTCCACGCCAGGTCACCGTCTTCATACCGTCGTCTCCACGGGCTCGTTGAGGAAATCCTTCTCGATCTTGCCGTCTCTGAGGTGCACCTGTCGTCTCGCGTACGCCGCGATATCGTGCTCGTGCGTCACCAGGACGATGGTCTGGCCCTGTTCGTTAAGTCCGCTGAACTGCTCCATCACTTCCGTGCCGGTCGCCGAGTCCAGATTTCCCGTCGGCTCGTCGGCAAGCAGAAGCGCCGGCTCGTTCACCAGAGCCCGGGCGACGGCCACGCGCTGGCGCTGCCCGCCCGACAACTCCGGCGGCCGATGGTCCATCCGGTCCGCCAGCCCCACCATCTCGAGCTTCTCCTCGGCCCGGCGCCGACGCTCCTTCGCCCCGACACCGGCATAGATCAGCGGAAGCTCCACGTTGTGCAGCGCGGTCGCTCGCGGCAGCAGGTTGAAGGTCTGAAAGACGAATCCGATTTCCCTGTTGCGCACCCTCGCGAGCTGATCGTCGGAAAGCTCGCTGACCAGCTGGCTGTTCAGCCAATACCGGCCGGAGGTCGGCGTGTCGAGGCAACCGATCATGTTCATGAACGTCGACTTACCGCTTCCGGACGGACCCATCACGGCTACGAATTCCCCTCGCGCGATCTCGAGATCGACGCCCTGGACCGCCCGTACGGTCTCTGCACCGAGGATGTAGTCCTTGCAAAGCTGCTCGGTCCGGATGATGAGATCGGTCACAGGTCCCTCCCAAGGATGGCTTCCAGGTCGGCGCGGGCCAGCAGGTAATCGTAGCGGGCCGTCACCTGATCCGTGCTCGCCTGATCGGCGGCCGACTGGCTGATCAGCACGTCCAGGATCCTCGCGGCACCGACCTCGTAGCGCTCGCGCACGACGCGCAGGTCTTCCATCGCGACCGCAGTCGCCTCCTCCGCGATCTCGATCGCCCGCTCCGAGGTGACCAACGCCTGGTAGGCCGCATCGGCCTCCTCCCGCGCGGTCAGACGCGCAACTTCCTCCCGGAGCGACGTGACGCGCTGGGTCAGACGAGCGCGCTCGACGTTGGACTCGCGCTGAAAGCCGTTGAAGATCGGATAGCTCATGCGGAGGCCGAGACTCCAGCTCGTGGTGCCTCCGGAGAACGACGGATCCTGGTTCGCCCAATCGTACCCCGTCGAAAACGACACGCTGGGCAGATACGCCGTGCGGGCCGCCGATACCGATGCGCCCGCGGCGGCGGTCTCCTCCAGGGCAGCGATCACCGACGGCGACCGGCTCTCGGCCAGGGTCATGATCTCCTCCGGCGTGAACCCGAGCGGCGTCGGGTCGAGATCCGCCGGCCTCTCAGGCGCCACGGGTCCCGGCTCCCCGATCTGGCGACCCAGGGAAAAGCGGGCGCCACGGATGGCCGCTTCGCCCTGCAAGACGGCCTGCTGAGCATTGATCCAGTCCAGGCGTGCGCGCAGGGAATCCGATACCGTGGCTTCACCGAGCTGGGTGCGCCGCCGTACGATCTCGAGGTTCTGATCGGCCTGGAGCACGCGCTGCCGGGCGACCTCGAGCAGGTCCTCTTCTCTAAGCGCCCCGAAGAACAGAGCCTTGGTCTGGACCGTGACGAGGAAGCGCTGTTCGTCGCGACGAGCCTGGGCGGCACGGACGTCGGCGCCAGCGGCGTTGTAGTCGGCGAAGCGCCTTCCACCCGCGAAGATCGTGTAGCTCGCCGAAAGCCCCGCGCTGTAGGAGTCCGAGCTGCCGGTCACGATGCGGTCCGTTGCCGGATCGAAGCGACTCTGACTCCGGAGCGAACCCGAGGAGTTGGCCGTCAGCGATGGAAGGAACTGCCCCAATGCAGTGCGACGGGCCTCCGAGGCGTTACCGACCGCCTGCTCCTGCTGGGCCATCTGGGGGCTACGTACGAGCGCTCTCGAGACTGCGTCGTCCAGCGTCACCGTGAGTTGCGCGGCGACCTGCTGGGCCGGCAGCACAATCAAGAGGCCCGCCAGAAGGCAGGCCGAAAAGCGGATGTTCATCCGCAACGCATCGCACATGGTTCTTCCGTCCGGGGGGCGTCGTTCCGTCCGCCCCGTGGGCGATCTCCTTCGTGGTAACAGGACGATCGCACGATGCCGTTCGTTAAGCGGCAGAGTGGAGGACGGGGTGGAGGACGACGGGTCGTCGCTCACCACCGGTGGTGACTACGGGCGGTGGACCCCGGTCGGTTTCACGACAGTGTAGGACCGGGCCAAGAACGGGTACCTTACGCGCAACCGGTGTTCGGCCTGCGCGCGATCACCGTCAGTCAGCGTGACGCGCGATCCGGCTCAGCGGTCGTCGCTGCCCCCGTTCTGCTCGGCGGCACGGCGCCGATCGCTCTCCTCGACGAGCTCTTGATACTGGGTCGCCTGTTCCTCCGTGAAGACCTCTTTGATCGCCTCGCGGGTTTCCTCGACGATCACGCGGTAGCGGGGATCGTAGTTCTCCTGGAACTCCCGGTTGAGCGCATCCATCCGGGCACGATGTTCCTTGACCAATGCAGCGATCATGACGCTCTGCGCGGAGTCCGGTCCCACCTGCTCGTACATGGGAACGCGACGGCGCTCCTCGGCCTCTCCTTCCTCGTTCTCGGCGACGGGCTGCGTCTCTACCGCACCGGCCGGCGTGGCCGTGAGCGTGCTGTCGGCGGCGAAGCCGAGCAACACTCCGGCGCCGAAGACGGTGAGCAGCACGCCGGCCGTGAGGAGGCGGGTCCTGGTCTGCCGGCTCATCAGAACAGCTCTGCGGAAAGAAGGACGGGGTTCCCTGGAGTGTCGGGCGACGCGATCTGGGGAATCGTCAGCCCCTGGAGCTCGCTGACCAGAAGCTCCTCGATGCTCAGTCCTGGCGGCGAGTCCACGACCTGGCCGCGCACCAGCACCACCCCGGCCAGCGCCGCCGCCAACATGGCCGTCGGGACCAGCGTTCTCGCCCATCCGGCCAACACGTCACCGATCGTCATCGACGCGACATGCCTGCGTCGATCGAGCTCCGTGCCGGCACCCGAGAGGACCCGGTCGCTGAAGCGCGTCCAGTACCCCGGGTCGGCGTCACCCGGGTCGAAAGCCCGCAACGCTGTGTACAACTCCATGTCGATTCCCTGTTCGTCGGTCATCGTCTCTTCCAATCTATGGCTCATCGAGCTTTCCTCTTCGCTCGGGGCGCCCCCGGAACATGCCTGAGGGCCTCCCGGAGTGCTTTTCGAGCAAAATGAAGGTGAGAGCGAACGGTTCCCGGTGGGAGATCCAGCCGCTCCGCGATCTCTCTATGTTTCCAGCCCTCCAGATCGTGCAGCATCACGATCTCCCGCTGCACTTCCGGCAGGTCCTGCATTGCCTCTTCGAGCAATCTCCGCAACTCCGCGTCTTCCGTCACCCGGTCCGGCGTCCGTGTATTCGACCGTGCGCCCGGCGGGACCTCGTCGGTCTCCCGGAGCGACTCGCGACGGATCAGGTTCTTCGATCGATTCCGCACGATGGTGAGCAACCAGCCACCGAAGCGATCGGGGTTCCGACATTCCTCCAGTCTTTCGAGAGCGACCAGAAACGCTTCCTGGGCCGCATCCTCGGCGTCTTCGTGTTTCCCGACCACGGACAGGGCGACCGCATAAGCGGGCCGCTGATACCGCTTCACGAGCAATCCAAACGCCGGAGCGTCGCCCTCTCGGGCTCTTCGGACCAACTCGCGGTCGGTCGGCTTGTCTGCCTGTTGAGAAGACACCTGGAGTGCGAAGCGTGTTGAGACGTGGGATGTGAAGTCGAAGCGCAGGACCGTTACCGATCCATCAACCTAAGGGCAAGGTACCGTCTCCCGCAGACCCCACGGAAACTCCTTCACGAACGTCGGTCCGCACCCGCCCATCAGCGGCCCCGCCGGCCGCTGAGCTCCTCGAAGAACCCTTGCGGCTCACGACGATCAAGGCGTGCCGTGGCACCTCGAAACGCGTCATCGAGCCGGTCTCCGGAGACGTCCGACAGCCGCTCCGCCACGACCCAGGCCTCCCTCGCGTCCTCGCCACCGTCCCGGGCGAAGCACAGCAGGAGCATCCGCACGGTGCCCTCGCCTCCACCCACGAAGGACTCGCCCTCGGCAACGACGCTCCAGTGGGTGTCGTCGACCGTGATCGACACCTCCTCCAGCTTGGCGTCCGGCTCGGTTGCCGCCTCGGAGGCGTCCTGGAGGTCGCGCACGGGGATGGGCTTTCCGGGGCGTGCGGCGGACGGGGGTGGTTTCGGTGGTTTCATCGGTGGACTCCAGAGGTGACGCGCACGGGCAAGAGAACGAAGCACGATCGAGCCGGAAAAAAGGGCCGACATGGATGCGCTCTCCCAAACGTGTACCCCCCGGAGTCTGGCAGATCCCGGAACGCGGGAAAGAGCGTGGACCTCCAGGTCGCGGACATGGATACCGGGACGGTCTTGGCTCGGTCGGGTTCTTGCACTCCCCGCAGCGGGGTCGCCCGGCACCCGGACCCACGGAGTTGCCGACCGACGGCAGAACCCCGTTATTATCGAGCTTCGATCACGACCGGGGCCGACTTCTAGCGTACCCTAGGGCACTGCATGGCAGACGCGAACGAGAAACAAGCTCAGGCGAAGCGGGAGTATACCCAGCTTCTGCGGCTCCACGAGCAGCTTCTCGCGCCCTTTCTCCGCGCCCGTGACGAGCTCGCCGCCTCGGGGACCTCGGGCTTGCTCAAGGTCATCAAAGGTCGCACCGGGACGGCACCGGACCTCGGACCCGTGCGGGAGGCCGTCGAGGAGGCGATCCGTGCGCTCAAGCTCTCCGAATCGCAGATCCAGGCGACCATCGAGGACGATCCGGAGGTGTCTCTCGAGGTCGAGGGCGTCGCCAACATGCCGGCGTACCTGCAGCGCTTCCTCGCGGAGCGGATGGACAATCCCGGGTTCAGGTACGAGGTCCTCCACGACCCGGTACGCGGCTGGATGGTCTGTTGGAAGGAGTACACCAACCGCGGCACGGTGCGGGGATACGGACAGTTCTGCGAGCGGCCCTACGCTTGGCTGGACGACTGACCCAGGCTCTCGGCTCGCCGGATTCCTACATCGTCGAGCGCGTCCTGCCCGTAGAACGTCCGGATGTACTTCGCCTGGAGGTGCGTGACCCGTCGCACGACCCAGACGAGATGCACGTAGTTTGGCTCGACCGGGGAGTGCCGCAACTCGAGACCCGCCTCACGGGGGAGGCGATTGCCCTTCCGGTTGTTACAGGTCGAGCAGCTCGTGACCACGTTCTCCCAGGCGTTCTCGCCGCCCCGGGACACAGGCAGCACGTGATCGCGCGTCAGGAACTGGCGACCTCGTAACTCGGTCCGGTGCCGACCGCAGTACTGACAGGTGTAGTCGTCACGGGCGAAGAGGAAGGTGTTGGTGACCTGCCTCCTGAAACGCCTCGGCACGTGCACGTAGCGCACCAGGCGGATAACCGCCGGGCACGGCACGGCGTCCCGCTCGGAGCGAAAGCTCCGTTCGCCGTCCTGCTCCACGATCTCGGCCTTACCATCGAGCACGAGACGCACCGCCCGCCGGAGCGGAACGATGGTCAACGGTTCGAACGAGGCGTTCAGTGCCAGGCAGCCCAAGGATCCTCCTCATCCGGTGTAGGTTCACCCCGAACGCGCCACCCGAACGTATTCCGTAGCCCCCGGTCCGGGCAATGGCCATCGTGGGCCGGTTACAACAGCGCGACCGGATCGCGGTCGAGCGCGAGCCGTACGTCCCCCGCCGGAAGCCGGAAGCGCGTGACCACGGCTCGCGCCGCGGCACCGAGCGCCTTCGGCGACTCGGCGCGCAGGAGAAAGTGCCAGCGCCACCGGCCGTGGAGCCGCTCGATGGGCGCGGGGGCCGGTCCCACCAACTCCACGCCACCCAGCTCGGGACGCCCGAGTCGACGCTTCAGCCACGCGGCCGCCGCTTCGGCCGCCTCGGCCGCGAGGGTCTGGTTCGGGCTGCTCACGACCACGTTGGCGAGGCGGACATGCGGAGGATACCTCGGGCGGCGGCGTTCCTCGATCTCACGCCGGACGAACCCCTCGTAGTCGTGGGCGACGGCGGCGCGCACGGCGTAGTGCTCGGGCATGGAGGTCTGGATCAGCACCTCGCCCCCGACCGCCCCCCGCCCCGATCGTCCGGCGACCTGGGACAGGAGCTGGAACGTCCGCTCGCTCGCGCGGAAGTCGGGCAGATGGAGCCCGACGTCGGCGTTCACGACCCCGACCAGCGTGACGTTGGGGAAGTCCAGCCCCTTCGCGATCATCTGGGTGCCGAGCAGGATATCCACCTCGTGCCGGCCGACCCGGTCGAGGATGCGTTGGTGCGACCACTTCCCCGAGGTCGTGTCGACGTCCATGCGCGCGATGCGGGCTTCGGTGAACAGTTCCGTAGCCACGCGCTCGACCTGCTCCGTGCCGACACCCCGGAACGACAGATCGTCCGAGCCGCACCGAGGGCACCGGGACGGCGCGGGTGCTTCGAAGCGACAGTGATGGCAGACGATGCGGCGGGTCACGCGGTGGAAGGTCAGCGAGATGCTGCAGTTTTCGCATTGCTCGACTTCACCGCACGAACGGCACTGGACGAACGACGAGTAGCCCCTCCGGTTCAGCAGCAGAATGACCTGCTCGCGTCGCCGGAGCCTGGCGTGTACCGCCTCGATCAGCTCGGGTGAGAAGACGTGCTGGGTGGGCTTGGCCCGGTCCTGTCCCGACCCGCTCCGCTTGCGGGCCTCCCGGAGGTCCACGACCCCCACCTTCGGCAGCGAGGCCCCGCCCGCCCGCTCGGGCAGCTCGAGTCGGTGGAACTTGCCCACATCGACGTTGTGACGGCTTTCGAGCGACGGGGTCGCGCTGCCCAGGACGCACACGGCGCCGTGCGTGCGCGCACGCATGACCGCGAGGTCGCGAGCCTGGTACCTGGGTGCTTCGGACTGCTTGTAGCTCCCGTCGTGCTCCTCGTCGACCACGACGGCCCCGAGGCGGTCGAGGGGCGCGAAAAGCGCGGAGCGCGCCCCGACGGCCACGCGACGCTCTCCGGCCCGCAGGAGACGCCATGCGTCGTAGCGCTCGCCGGCCGAGAGGCCCGAATGCAGCACGGCCACCTCGTCACCGAAGTGGGCGCGAAAGCGCGACACCGTCTGGGGGGTCAGCGAGATTTCGGGCACCAGCACGATCGCGCTCTTCCCGCGGCGCAGCACCTCCCGGAGGAGCTCGATGTAGACGAGCGTCTTCCCCGATCCCGTGATCCCCTGGAGAAGGAACGGGGCCGTGCCGTCATCGTCGCACGCGGCCACGAGACGCTCGAGGGCGGCGTGCTGCGCCGGAGTCGGCACGAGATGCTGCGGCACGGGTGGCGGCTCGGCAGCGAACGGATCCCGGATCTCCTCCTCGTCCACCATCTCCACGAGCCCCTTGTCCTCGAGCCCCTGGAGCACGCTCCGGCTGAACCCTTCGACGTCCATGAGGTGCTTCAGCTCCGCGGCTCCGCCGGAGGCCTCGAGGAGGTCGTACGCCTCCCTCTGCCTTCCGGCCCGTCCGAAGAGGTCTTCGCGCTCCTCGAGCGTACCCAGCGCACGCGTGACCCGAGCCACGCGCCGGGTCCGAACCGAGGGCTCCGCGGGAGGCACGGCCTCGTGCTCGAGCAAGCCGCGAGCCTCGAGAGCCCGCAGCTCCGGCCAGATCGAACCCATGCCGAGGGTCCGCCGAAGCGTCGCGACACGCTGCGCGCCCTCCTTCTCGATGAGATGGTCGGCCAGCTTCCGTTCCCGGGGACGCAGCTCGGCGACGCCCGATGGTCCGCCCGTCCACGTCACGTAGTCGCGGGCGACGTCCGAAAGCACGGCCGGGAGCGCAGCCCGGATCGTGATCCCCAGAGGAGCGACGTAGTAGTCGGCCATCCATCGGCAGAGCTCGAGCAGGTCGGGCGTTACGGACGGCTGCCGGTCCAGCACCGAGAGGATCGGTCGGAGCCCCTTGATCGGTCCCTCGTCGCCCGGCCCCACCACCCAACCGATCCGGTCGCTTCGGCGAAACGGGACCAGCACACGGGAACCGACCGGCGGCGGATCACCGTCCGCCAGGTAGGTGAACGTCCGGTGGATGGGGAGCGGAAGGGCGACCTCGACCCGTTGGGATTCGGCGCTCAATCGTCGAGCAGCAGGAAGATCTCGCGCTGGATCTCCGCCGGGGTCACCTCCGGACCTTCCTCGCCCCAGAAGACGTTGATCTCGCTGCGGATCCCGATCTCGCCGGGAATGTAGACGCCCGGCTCCACCGAGAAGCCCACCCCCGGCAGCAGACGCCGGTCGTCGCGGCTCTCGAGGTTGTCCAGGTTCGGGCCGCTCCCGTGCAGGGATGTATCGATGGAGTGTCCCGTCCGATGGACGAAGTAGCGTCCGAAACCGCGTTCCTCGATGACGGCGCGGGCCACGTCGTCGACCTCGAAGCCGCGCACCTCCTCACCGCTCCGGTGCCGCGTTCGCAGGAAGTCGACCGCGGCGTCCCTCGCGTCGCGCACGGCCCGCCAGACCTCTTCGACACGAGTATCGACCTCCGAGCCCAGGAAGCCCATCCACGTCTGGTCCGCCGGGACCGAGCCCTCGAAGCCGCCCCACAGATCGATGAGCAGGAGCATCCCGCGCCCGATGGTCACTCCCTCGCCGTTTGGCGCGTAGTGCGGGTCGGCGGCCCCGGCGTCGACCGCGACGATGCAGTCGACCTCGTGGACGAGACCGGCAGCGCGCAGCTCCGCGCGGATCCATTCGGACAGGGCGCCTTCGGTGGTCGGCCTACCCGTCCGAACGGCGGCCGCGGCCCGGCGGAAGGCCCGCGCTGCGACGTCTGACACGATTTCGGCGGCGCGACCGTGGTCGCGGCGCTGGGTCGGCGTCCAGACACTGTGGAAACGCGACACCAGGTCTCCGGAGCTGGCGATCTCGAGGCCCATCTCGAGCAGGAACCCCGCGAGGCCTGCGGGCACCAGGTCGAGCGTCGGCACGGCGCCACCGGGCGACACTTCCATCGCGACACGGCGGACACCGTCCAGCATCTCCCGGAGCTCGCCCTCCAGCGCCCGCCAACCGGAGTAGACGCGTCGCTCGAACGGCCAGCTTCTCCATGCCGAGCCCTCGATGGCGTGGATCAGCGCGACGGGCGGTCGTTCGCGCCCGATGAGCACGAAGCCCCGTCGCGTCGTCTTCCCCAGCCCGAGAAGCTTCTGCGCGACCGGATTCAACCCGTGAAAGTCGTAGAGCAGCCAAGCGTCGAGCGCTTCGGCGGCGAGGGAGTGGCGGATCCGCTCGACGACGTCCGGATCGTGGAGCGTCGGCACGGCGGCGACCTCAGTCATGATCGGGCTTCTCCTTCTCTTCGCCGAACAGCGGCAGCCCCTTGATGTCCACCGGTGTCGCCCGCTCGTCGCCGGTACCCGCTGACGGTTCAGCGACGGCCTTGCGGCCCCTCAGGAGATCGAGACCGAGGATCCGCTCCTGTGTGAGCAGCCGATGCACGGCCCGCTCTCGGCTGATGGCGGTCCAGACACCCTTCCAGCCCCACTGCCTCCACGCCCGCCGCATGATGTCGATCTTCTCACCCACCGAGAACAGTTCCGCGAAGTCCGGAAACGGTTTCGTCACGGTCGCGCGGAACGAGGTCTGGGCGTCGGACCAGTCCTCCGTGTGGACGTCCTGGACCCCCGCCTCACGCAGGAGACGTTTCCATTCGACGACCATGCGTGGCCGCGCACCGAGATGCTCCGCCAGCACCCGCTGGCGCTCCGGATCGACGGGAGCCTTCCACACGAGCTGCACGAGCACCACGAACCCCCCGGGTTTCGTCACACGGACGAGCTCGCGGACCACAGCCCCGGGATCGGCACGGCTCGCGAGTCCGACCTCACCGACGGCGATGTCGAAGATCTCATCGCGGTAGGGGAGCGCGTCGCCGTAACCCGTCTGGAACTGCAGGCGGTCCGCGATCCCGAGCGTACGGGTGCGGCCCTCGGCGAGCTCGATCAGGACAGGATCCGGATCGACCCCCGAGCCGTGGACCTCGAACTCCCGGACGAAGTACTCGAGCGACACGCCCCGGCCGCAGGCGACGTCGAGCACCTCGTCCTCCTCCGACATTCCCGTGAGGAGCGCGATCTGCCGGTAGAGCTCGACGCCCCCGGGGGGAAAGAGCCGGCGGGGACTCAACCGGATCAGGTCGAGCATCGACGGAGGGGCGGTAGGCGCCTCCACCGATCTCGGTGCATGAGACGGCGTGGTCACCACTCGGGATGCTCGGACGCGTCGAGGTCGTCGAGCGCCCGGCGGAGTTTCTCGCTGTCCTCCGGACTCGGCTCCGGCGCGGACGACGGGGCCGGCCTCGCCCGGCGGCGGCGGGCCAGCAGCACGGCCACCACGCCGAGACCGAGAAGCAACACAGCGGGAGGCATGAGCCACGCCCACCAACCCGTCCCCTCCCGGCGAGGCACGGCGCGCCACTCCTCGCCATGCGCCGCGAGCACGCGCTCCACGATCGAGTCCGCCGTGAGGCCCCCGCGCGCAAGCACATCGATCGAGTCGCGCAGATCGGCGGCCGCGGGAGACGGGCAAACCTCGAGCATCAGCCCCGGGCAGTAGGGAGAGCGTAGCTCCGAGATCGCTCGCTCGGCCTCAGGATGCACCGTAACCGGCCGACGCACTTCCGTAGTGTCCGCCGAGACCAGCGAGTCCTGGGCGGCGGCCTGCATTGGCAAGCCGCCGCAGACGAGCAAGGAAACGCCGAGGGTAACGAAGAAGCGGCTCATCCGGGCACCTCGAGGTCCGCGAGCGCGCGGACGACGGCCACCGCTCCCGCCCCCAACCGCTTCGGGTCGTATCCGCCTTCGAGGAACGCGATCACGCGCTCGTCACACGCCTCTGCCCCGACCTCGACCACCCGGCGTGTCATGGCGTGCAGATCCTCCGGCTCGAGCGACATGCCGCCGAGCGGATCGCCGGCGAGCACGTCGAAGCCGGCCGACATCAGCACGAAGTCCGGACGGAATCGGCCGACCGCGTCGGCCAACGCATGGTCGAACGCGGCCAGGTACTCCGCACGCGATGTCCCGGCTGGAAGCGGAACGTTGAGGGTCGTGCCCTCACCGGATCCGGCACCGGTCTCCGACGCGGCTCCCGAGCCCGGGTAGTGCGGCGACTGATGGAGGGAGAGGAAGAACACGCTCGGGTCGGCATAGAACGCGTCCTGCGTCCCGTTTCCGTGATGGACGTCCCAGTCCACGATCAGGACGCGCTCGGCATGTCCCATAGTCTGCAGCCAACGCGCGGTCACCGCGACGTTATTGAAGAGACAGAAGCCCATGGACCGTTCGGGCGTGGCGTGGTGGCCGGGAGGACGGGCCGCGACGAAGGCGGTCCGGATGTCCCCTTGCACGATCGCACGCGCGGCGGTGATGCCCGCCCCGGCGCTCCCTAGCGCGGCCTCCCAGGAGGCTCCGGACACCTTGGTGTCCGCATCCAGGGAAACGATGGTCTCCCGTGTCTCGGCCATCTTGCAGGCCCGGTAGACCTGCTCCACCTGGCTGCGCGAGTGGACGCGGAGGAGGTCGTCCTCGTCGGCGAGAGACGGCTCGAGCTGGCCGACGTGACCGTACAAGGTCAGGAGATCCTTGCCGACCGTCGAAGCCAGCGCCCGAAGTCGTCCTTGATGCTCGGGATGGCTCCAGCCGGTGTCGTGGAGCGACGACGCGGGGTGGAGAAAAAAACCGGTGGTGACCGAAGTCACGCGACCCCCGATTCCACGGGTTCCGACACCGAAGCGATGCGCTCCTGGATCGACTTGACCTCTCGCCGGCGCGACTTGAGCGCGATGAGCGCGTCGCACGCCGCGGACGTCGCAGACATCGTGGTCAGATAAGGGATCTTGTAGGTGATCGCGGCGCGGCGAATGGCGTAGTCGTCGAACTGAGATTTCTTGCCGAGCGGCGTGTTGATGAGCAACGCGATGTTCCCGGAAACCATCTGGTCGACGATGTCCGGCCGGCCCTCGCGAACCTTGAAGACGAACTCGGCAGGCACGCCGAGACGGGCCAGGTAATCGCGTGTTCCCCCCGTCGCCATGATCGTGAAGCCGAGATCGCGGAAGCGGCGGATGACCGGTGTGATGGTCTCCTTGTCGCGGTCGTTGACCGTGATGATGATCGTGCCTTCTTCGGGAAGCACGTTGCCCACCGCGACCTGCGCCTTCGCGAACGCCATCCCGAAGGAGTCGTCGATGCCCATGACCTCGCCCGTCGACCGCATCTCGGGACCGAGGAGCACGTCGACGTCGAACCGGTTGAAGGGGAGCGCGGCCTCCTTCACCGCGACGCCGGGAACCGCTGGCTCCGCCGGCACACCCAGGTCCGCGAGGGCTTCGCCGGCCATGATCCGCGCGGCGAGGCGGGCCAACGGCACTCCGGTCGCCTTGCTCACGAACGGCACCGTCCGCGAGGCGCGAGGGTTCACCTCGAGCACGTAGACGACGTCGTCCTTGATGGCGTACTGGACGTTCATGAGACCGACCACGCCCAGCTCGAGGGCGAACCGGCGGGTCAGGTCGCGGATCTCTTCGAGAACGGGACCCGACAGCAGATACGGCGGGAGCACGCACGCCGAGTCACCCGAGTGGACCCCGGCATCCTCGATGTGCTGCATGATACCGCCGATCACCACGGTCTCACCGTCCGAGAGGGCGTCCACGTCGGCCTCGAACGCGTCTTCCAGGAAGCGGTCGACCAGCACCGGGTGG
This sequence comes from Gemmatimonadota bacterium, assembly GCA_040904885.1. Lineage (GTDB taxonomy): Bacteria > Gemmatimonadota > Gemmatimonadetes > Longimicrobiales > Gaopeijiaceae > JAWLHJ01. The sequence continues at coordinate 48,265 of JBBDSN010000008.1, forward strand.
TCCTCGGACGCCCTGACGGCCTCCTCGAAGTAGCGGTCGAGCGATTCGGCGTCATAGATGATTCGCATCGCGCGGCCGCCGAGGACGTAGCTCGGGCGGACCAGCACGGGATAACCGATCCGCTCCGCGATCGCGAGAGCCTCGACCTCGCTCGTGGCGATGCCGTTCTCCGGCGTGCGGGCGCCGATCCGGCGGCATACGTCGTCGAACCGGTCGCGGTCCTCCGCCCGGTCGATGGCGTCGACCGAGGTGCCGAGCACGGGCACGCCGGCCTCCTCCAGGCCACGTGCGAGCTTCAGGGGCGTCTGCCCGCCCAACTGCACGATCACGCCCTTGGGCTGCTCGAGCCGGATGATCTCGAGCACGTCTTCGAGCGTCAGCGGGTCGAAGTAGAGCTTGTCGCTTACGTCGAAGTCGGTCGACACGGTCTCGGGGTTCGAGTTGATCATGATCGTCTCGAAACCCGCGTCACGGAGCGCGAGCACCGCCTGCACGCAGCAGTAGTCGAACTCGATCCCCTGTCCGATGCGGTTCGGGCCACTCCCGAGAATGACGACCTTCTCCCGGTCCGACCGTGTGCTCTCGGTCTCGTCTTCGTACGACGAGTAGAAGTACGGGGTCGCCGCCGGAAACTCGCCGGCGCAGGTATCGACCACGTTGTAGGTCGGGTGCAGGTCCCATCCCCACCGGCGCTCTCGCACCTCGTGCTCGGTCTCCCCGCGCAGGGCGGCGAGCTGGGTGTCGCTGAAGCCCTCCCGCTTCATGCGGCGGGTGAGGTCGCGCGTGACTTCGGCGGCCTCCCGGTAGCGCGCCTCCCACTCCGTGATCTGCACGAGCTGATCGAGGAACCAGGGGTCGATGTTCGTGGCTTCGTGGATCTGGTCGACGTCGAGACCGGCCTCGAGCGCGCGCTTGAGTTGGAACGGTCGCTCGGCCGTGGGTCGCCGCAGCGCGGTCAGAAGCGCGGCGTGGTCGTCGGAGGCCAACCCGTCGTCTTTGAGGCGCGCTCCGACCGTCCAACCGGCCCTGCCGATCTCGAGACCCCGGAATCCCTTCTGCCACGCGCTCCGGAACGTTCGGCCGATCGCCATGGTCTCGCCCACGGACTTCATCTGCACCGTGAGCGTGTCGTCGACTTCCGGAAATTTCTCGAACGCGAAGCGTGGAAGCTTGACCACCACGTAGTCGAGGACCGGCTCGAAGGAGGCGGGCGTCGTCTGGGTGATGTCGTTCGGTATCTCGTGGAGATGGTACCCTACCGCGAGCTTCGCTCCCACGCGGGCAATCGGGAATCCCGTGGCCTTCGAGGCCAGGGCCGAAGAGCGCGACACCCGGGGGTTCATCTCGATCACGAGCAGCTCCCCCGTATCAGGGCTGACCGCAAACTGGATGTTGCATCCGCCCGCCTCGACGCCGATCTCCCGGATGATCTTGATGGCCGCGTCCCGCATCTCCTGATACTCGACGTCCGAGAGCGTCTGGGCGGGTGCGACCGTGATCGAGTCTCCGGTGTGGACGCCCATCGGGTCGAAGTTCTCGATCGAGCAGACGATGATGACGTTGTCGATCTCGTCCCGGACGACCTCGAGCTCGTACTCCTTCCAGCCGATCACCGACCGGTCGACCAGCACCTCGGTGGTCGGCGATGCGTCGAGCCCCTTCCGGACCTGCGCCTCGAACTCTTCCCGGTTGTAGGCGATGCCGCCGCCCGTTCCGCCCATGGTGTAGGAAGGACGGATGATGGCGGGATAGCCCGTGTCTTCGACAATCTCGAGCGCCTCGTCGAGGGTATGGGCGAAGCCACCGTGGGGAACCTCGAGCCCGATCCGAGCCATCGCCGCGGAGAACGCCTCACGGTCCTCGGCCATCTCGATGGAGCGCTCGTTGGCCCCGATCAGCTCGACGCCGTACTTCTCGAGCACGCCGGAGTTGTAGAGGTCCATCGCGACCGTCAGCGCGGTCTGCCCACCCATGGTCGGCAGCAACGCGTCGGGACGCTCCCGCTCGATGACCCGCTCGACCCATTCGGCCGTGAGCGGTTCGATGTACGTCCGGTCCGCGAGGTCCGGGTCGGTCATGATCGTGGCGGGATTCGAGTTCACCAGGACCACCCGGTACCCGTCTTCCTTGAGGGCGCGGACGGCCTGCGTCCCGGAATAGTCGAACTCGCAGGCCTGGCCGATGATGATCGGGCCGGACCCGAGGATGAGAATCGTCTCTAGATCGTCGCGTCGGGGCACGTGGAGCGCTCGGATGTTCCGGGCCGTACCGCGCGGAGACGTGCGTTACTCATCGCCCGCCTTTCCGGATTCCTTGCGGATCGCGGTGAGCAGAACGAAGAGGAACCCGCCCCAGACGAAGCCAGTGATCGCGATCATGGTGACCCACGTGGCTCCCGTCATGGGCTGCTCCTCCGTCGTGCGGACGGCCTGGAGTGGTGGTCAGGGGATGTCCGGCTGCCGGCACTCGCCTCCCGCTCGGGAGAACGCCGGAAAGCCCGCGTAAGGTGGCGGAAGGCGGTGGCCTCGGCAAGCCGGCCGGGGGAGCCCACCGACCCGGCCTACAGACCTGTCACCAGCCTCCGGGCGACGTCTCGCCGTCCTCGCGTCCCCACGCGGGGACTGGAACCATGAGTCCCATCCGCAGCACGAAGCGGAGCCCGTCCTGATCCGTCCCGTGCTCCCTCGAAGCGTACATGATCAACTCCTCGTAGGTATGATAGGGCAGCTCCATGGAAAGGTCGAGCGACGCTCCCAGAGCGACCGGCGCCCTCAGGGACACGGCCGGACCCATCAAAAAGCCGTCGGTCCGCGCCGGCTCCTCCACGACGGACAGCGAGCGGGTGCTGTACCCGACCTTCACGCCCAGCCACACCTCGGGAGCACCGGGGGCGACTTGTCGGCGGATCGTGCCCGAGTAGTCGAGTTGCGTGGTCGCGCCGACGAATCCGTGACCGCCGTAGCGGGAGTACTCGACCCCCAGGCCGATCTCCGTGCCTTCGTCTTCAAAGGGGAGATGGACGGCTGCGCCGATGGTCGGTCCCGGGGGTGTTCCCGAGAAGTCTCCCCCCGTGAAGCCCCCGATCCCGCCTCCGAAGGAGAACGCGGACTGCGCCGCCACGTGCCCGGGGTGCGCGCAGGCCAGGGCCGCGCCCACGCAGGCGGCCAACAGGGGTGACCCGACCGCGCGCGCCCGACTCACAAGGCCTCGCAGTGCGGCACGGGGGTGCTGTCGAGGGCTTCGACGACGTAGACGAGGATGGAGTAGGGCGGCACGTCCACGAGCCACGGCGGCTGCTCCCCGAAGCCCAATCGCGGCGGCACCACGATGCGGCGCGTTCCATCCACCCGCATGTCCAGGATCCCCGTCTCCAATCCGGGCACCACCTGTCTGCATCCCCTCACGAACCGGGTGCTTTCTCGGCGTAGCACATGGCGGCCTTCCGGCACGAACAGGTCGTAGGCGATCTCCACCCTGTGGCCGACCTCCAGCACCGGCCCGGTACCCACGGTCAGGTCCTGTACGTAGACGCCACCGCCGATCCGGGTCATCTGATCGAGGTCGACGCCCAGAGCGGGCGCGAAATCGGTTTCCTCGAGGAGGGGGTGCGGAGGACCTGTGCTGTCGACGCACCCGGGCAAGGTCGCGGCCGGAAGCGCCATGGCCAGAAAGGACGCCACGCGCTTGGCGAAACGCGGTGACCGGGCCACACACGGAACTGAAGGTCTCACGAGCAACCTCCCTCGGTCCATGGGAGCACCGCCGCGTCGACCTGGGAGACGGGCGATCTCCCGTCGCGGCGGCCAGCCCTGTTGCCCTCGGCCGGGTGACGCCGCGCTCAAGAACTCAGATTACGGCTGCCTCAGGGCATACGCAACAGCACCTCCACGTCCGTCGTGATCCGCTCGAGGTTGTCGGTGCCCGCGGCGGCCACGACCGTGAGGGTGGGTGGATCGGCACGCACGTCCTGCACGATGATCGCAAACCGGAGCGTGCCCCCGACCGGATCGACCAGGACGACCCTGTGCCGGTTCTGCCTGGAGGACACCACCGTCCCGTATGCCTCGGTGCTCCCGACGCCCTCGAAGCCGGTCACCCCGGGCCCGACGACCTCGAGGGTGACCGCGCCGAGTGAGGCCGACGCGTCGACGGTCGCGAGCAACGAGCCCGGACCGCTGGGTGACGGATCGCAGGCCGTGGCCGTCCAGAACATGCCGAGCACCAGGAACAGCCCGGCCCATCGTACCCTCATGGTCCCTCCTCCTTGAACACCCACGCCCTGAAGTCTCCGAGGTCGTACCGGCCATCGGCATTCCCGTGCCGATCCAGAAACACCGCTTCCGCGTCCGTCAGAGACCGCCCTGACAGCAAAAAATGGGCGGCCGCGCGGGCATGCGGAATATCCGGCTCACGTACCTCGAACGTCACCACGCCCTCCGCCGTGAGGCCGATCGCGTCTCTCGCCCGGACCCTCACCGAGAAGGCCCCCGTCTCCGCCGCCGCTCCCGTCACGAGTCCGCCCCGGCGCAGCGTGAGTCCGTCGGGGAGCGCCCCGTCCACCACGGTCCAGGCCACGGGCCCGGTCCCGTTGAGCACGTTCAGGACGAGCTCCTGCGGCGTGGCGGCCCGGGGCTCGAACGACAGCGCGGGAACGGCGTACGTCGTCTCCAGGTCGGCACCGGCGGAAACCGGCGTATCCATCGTCAGGAACGCCGGGTTCGACGCACCCGCGAGCGGGCCCGTCCACTCCAAGAACCGGAAGCCGGTGCGCGGAACGACTTCGACCGAAATCTCCCTTCCCTCGCGAAACCACAGGTCGGGGCTCGACGGAAAGCTCTCGACGGTCGCGGGGACGATCCCGTCCGCTCCTCCTTCCAGCACGACCGAGAGCTGCACTTCCCGGGCCGTGTCGTCATAGAGCGCGGTGACCGTCGTGTCGCGTACCTCGGGCGTCACGGAGCGGGACCGGCTCGTGCGGCCATCGATCCACTGCAGGAAGGGACGCCTGACCCCCGGCTCGATCAACTCACCGGCAGCGGCCTCGACGCTCCGCGTGCTGAACGGCGCGGCGGTGAACGTGCCCCCGGACGGCTGCGGTGACGCGCCGTCGACCGCGAACAGGTCGTCCGTCCCGTTCGATCCGTCCGCCACCAGCGTCACCGTCGAGAAACGCGTGAGGAGACGGAACCCGATGTCGGCGCCCGCGCGGGCGATGTTCAGGACCGTGAGCCCGGTGGGTGTCCCGGCGTAGGAAGTCGTGGCCGGGCTCGAGCCCGCATGGAACACGACGTTGCCCGTCGCTCCGGGAAACGGATCGCCCGCGTCGCCGCGGTTGCCTCCACTGGATCGCAACAGATGGCCCTGGCCGTCGGCTTCCCGAAGGCGGATGCCCGGCGTGTCACTCCCGTTGACCGTGTTCGCGCCCCACCGGTTCGATACCCGCACCGGGTCGATCTGCCAGACCAGGAGGCCGCCGCCGTCGTGGAGGCGACGGTCGAACCCCTCGGGCGAGCGGTTCTCGAGCAAGAAGTACTCTCCCGAGCCGTCCTGCGCGTCGATGCGGTAGACGCTGCCGCCCGACTGCACGGGTGGCAGCGCCAGTTCGCCGTGGTCGAGCCCCGGATCGAGCGGCACGACGTCGACCCAACCGAGCACCGCCTTGCTCCACGCGCCCATGTGGCACGGCGACTCGGGTGACGCGTTGTCGCACCCCCAGGCGCCGGAGGCCATCAGGTCCCAGGTGCCGACGCCATGATGCGCCACCGAGCCACCCCGCACGTCATAGAGATCGGGAAGCCCGAATGCATGCCCGATCTCGTGAGTGAGGATGCCGATCTCGTTGAGGCCCTGGGAGCCGTCCTGGGGGTCTGGACAGGACAGCACGGGCCCAACGAAGTAGTCGTCGATACGGATCCCCCCACCGTTCGCGCTCGTGGTCGACGTCTCGATGGTCTGACCCAGTGCGGCCGAGAGATTCCACTTGTGCGACCAGATATTGGACAGCGTCCCATCGCACTCCGCGCCCTGCGTGGGATGGATGACCGCCACCGCGTCGACGTACCCGTCGTCGTCGCCCGAGTTGGGAACCCCGTCCGGCCCATCGTTGTCGAACTGCCCCCAGTCGAGGCCGGGCTCGGCCAGCATGACTTCCTGCACGACCTGGTAGATGAAGTTGCCGATGCCGTCACCGTCGCTGAGCGTCGAGCTGCTGAGCGCACCGTCGTTGCGCGTCACCTGCGACTGCGTGAGCCCAACCCGTCGCCAGTCCGTCACCCGTCCATCCAGGACCACGCGCCGCCCCGACACCTCGTCGTAGTACCGGCGCACCGTCCCAGGAGCATCCGCGAAGTACTCGTCCTGGATGGTGGTCACGGAGTACGGCCCCTCGTTCTGGGTATCGTCGAACAGCCCCAGCAAGACCGGAATCGCGAAGTTGCCCGTCACCGGACCGTCCCTTGGACCCAACGTTCCCGCAGGACCCGCCGCTCCACCCTCCGCGAGGGCTGGGCCGCCGCCCGCGGAAGCCGCCGCACGAATCCGGCCCGGGCGTCCCCTCGAGAAGCGATACGCATCCCGGTCCCGTGCCATCTCCCGGTAGTACGCGGCGGGTGGGCGGGTGCCGTAGCGCGCCCCGAGCATCTCCACGTCCTGCGCGGGCGATCCCGAGGGCATGATGCCCAGGAGAAGCGCCGCGAGGAGCAGTGAAACCGATGAGCGCGTCATGGACCTGTGGGAACGGAGGAGAGCCGGGCGGCCTGCGTATGAGACACCCGCGGTGCGCCCGAAAGGTCACGCTCGGCACGAGCCAGCCGCGCGAGAACCGGCACCCGCGATCCTACCCGATCTCGGAAAACACGGTTCCCGGCCAGAAAATCGCCGTGGCTACGACTTAATGTTTCTCGTCGTCGCGCCTTACCGGGGCGGCGGCGCGCCACCCGGTACTCAACGAAGTTCCGAGTCGGAACGCTACCGGTCTTCCGCTCGAAGCCCGAGCTCCGCCGCCGCCGAGCGCAACCCGTCGATCACGTTCTGGATGTGCTCGGAGCGCTCCAGCCCGATCAAGTCCATGCCCCACTGGACCTCCTCGCGACTCACCCCGGCTGCGAAGGTCTTGTCCTTCAGCTTCTTCACGACGGACTTCGGCTTCAGATCGTCGATACCCGTCGGCCGCACGAGACACGTGGCGAACACCAGCCCGGAGAGCTCGTCGCACGCGATGAGGACCTTGTCGAGCTCGGTCTCGGGCTCGACGCCCGTGAAGTCGGAGCGGTGCGCCAGGATCGCGTGCAGGATCTCCTCCGGGTATCCGAGCTCGCGCAGATGCTCGACCGCCTTCAAGGGATGCTCGTCGGGATGCTTCTCCCAGTCGAGATCGTGCAGAAGTCCCGCGAGCCCCCAGACGTCCTCGTCCGCACCGCGTAGACGGGCGTAATGCCGTACCGCGGCCTCCACGGAGTACATGTGCTTACGGAGCCCGTCGTTCTCGACCCACTCCTCGAGAAGGGCTACGGCCTGGGCACGATCGGGCATGTCGGGTCCTTTTCGGTCGAACGGGGTGCATAATCGGGCGAGCGGCGTCCGAACCTGCCAGCTCGGCCCCTCTCCGGTCAAGGCGCACAGGCCGCTCACCCGCAGTCACACCCTCGACGACGGGCAGAGGTGGGCCACGACGCACTCCTGGCAACGCGGCCGGCGTGCCTCGCAGACCCGCCGGCCGTGCCAGATGAGCAGGTGCGACAGCATGGTCCAACCCTCGCGGGGAAAGAGCTCCATGAGGTCGCGCTCGACCTTCTCGGGCGTCGTCTCTCGCGTGAGCTTCAGGAGTCTGGATAGACGCTTCACGTGCGTGTCGACCACGACACCTTCATCGATACCGAACGCGTTCCCGAGAATGACGTTCGCCGTCTTGCGTCCGACCCCGGGCAACGCCGCCAGCGCGCCCATGTCCGCCGGCACCTCGCCCTCGTGGTCGGCCATGAGGCCCCGCGCGAACCCGATGATGTTGCTCGCCTTGTTCCGGAAGAACCCCGTCGACCGGACGATGTCCTCGACCTCTTCCTGACCGGCGTTCGCGAGCGCTTCGGCGTCAGGAAAGCGACGGAAGAGCTCGGGCGTCACCATGTTGACCCGGACATCGGTGGTCTGCGCCGAGAGGATGGTGGCGACGGCCAGCTGAAACGGGTTTTCATGATCCAGCTCACAATGCGCGTCCGGATACTCTTCACGAAGCAGATCGTAGATCCGACCCGCACGGGCACGGCGCGCTTTCTTGGATTCCCTAGCCATCGAGCGTGACTCGCTTGAAGGGGAACACCGAGGGGGCAAGCCCTTCCGGTCCGATGTCGGACCTGGAATCGTGGGCCTTCAACGACTGCGGCGCGGCCGCGATGTAGGAGAAGAACCGCGCCAGAAGCTTCAGGGGCTCGCCCGCCGTCCGGATGCCGTAGAGCTCGTCGAGGCTCGCCCCGGGGATCGTGCTCGCGAAGTCTTCACCCTCCTCCGTGGCGCGTACGGCCGCCGTGAGCCAGGCTTCGGCATCCGCGAGCGGCGCCTCGGGAATCGGGATCACCCCAAGCCCGGGGCGGTCGGGGCGCACGCCGGTCACGATCAGCGCGTAGATCATCCCGTCCGGGGTCAGCGTCCAGAACATGCCGTCGACCGACTCCGGTACTTCTTCCTCGCCGGCCTCCACCCAGAAGAGGTGTTGGGGAAGCTGCAGATAGCCCGCGGCGGACGGCGGCTCGATCGAAGACGGCTCCCTTGGCTGCCCTGGTGCCCCAGCCACGAGACGACGCGTCACTCCGGTGCCCAACAGGTAGACAGGAAAGCCCGCACGCGCGAAGTGGACCCCGTGGAACGCGAGCGCCGCGTACTGTTGCATCGCCTCCGGCGGTGAATCGGGACCACGAAGCTCGGCCAGGAAAGCGCCGACCGACCCGAGCGTGGCGAACATCTGCGGGTGATGCGCATCGACCCCCCTCGCCTGCGCCTCCTCGGCGACCTCCGCCGCGAGGCGTTCGGCCCGCTCGGGTTCAGGAAAGGCGAGCTCGAAAGGCGTGCGCCGGGCGTAGGTGTCGTGAAGTGCCATGGGGGACGCCTACCCCTCGCCGTCGAGCGGTTCCGCCACGGCGCGCGACTCATAGACGTCCGCGCCCTTCGAGCCGAAGATGCCGCGCAGCCCCTCCCACCATCCCCTTCGCCGGCTCAGCACGAGCTCCACCGAGCCGGTGGCCCCTTCCAGGCCCTCGAGCCAGACGAAATGCACGTCTCCCAGCACCTCGGGCCTGGGAATGGCGTGCGGCCGGCCCGCCCAATCGAACTCGATGCGCGCCGCCCGCTCGAAGTCGGACGACGTCCATTCCTGTTCGATGTAAAGATTCCCCTCCACCTCGAACACCCCTCCGCCGAGGGCGTCTCCGTACTGGTAGTACCACGGATCGAAGTCGAGCTCCTCGTCACGCTTGAACGTCTGGTCCGAAGCGTAGTCCACGCCCTCGAGCGCGTCTTCGCGAGCGAGGGACTCCAGGTGGTGCCGAAGCTCGTGGGTGAGCGTCTCCCAAAGCTCTCCTTCCCAGTCGAAGTCTTCGTCCCGGCGCGACAGCGCCTGGAACGAGCCCCAGTAGAGCGCGAGGACCGAACGGGTCGTGTCAGGCCCGACGTAGTCCGACGGGTGATCCTCGGTCAGGCACTCCCCGAGGGTATAGACATGCCGGAGCGTGGGGTGGGACGGGGCCTCGCGAGACACCACGAGTCCGTCCACGCCCTCTTTGTACTCTTCAGGGATCTCATCATAGGCTTCGCGAGCGAGACGCTCGAAGGTAGGGTAATCCAAGGCCTATCGGCCGTCCCGTTCCACGAATGGTCTCGAGAGATGCCGGTTGAGGAGGAGCAGGATCCCGATGACGACCGCCCACTGAATCAGCACGGATCCGATGTTGTACGAGCTGAACAGCGTCCACGTCGACCGGAAGTCGGTGCCACGCGCGCTCCAGAGCCACCAGCCAGCCAGCACCACGGCTTGCAGGGCGACCAGCCGGATAGCCCAGTCCCACCACGCTCCGATCCGGATGTCGGAGTCCTCCTGATTCACGAAGGTTTCCCGCCATCGCGTGACCCCGAACCGGAGCACGGCGAACGCGAAGAAGAACCCCGAAAGCATGAGGCCGACGCCCCAGACCCAGTCCTGGTTGCGGAAGAACTCGATGTTGAGCGCGCTGGGGATGCCGAAGAGGATGCCGGCCACCCCCACCAGCGTCACCGCGCGGCGGCGCTCCACGCCGAGATCCATGAGGATCCGGCTGGCGAGCTCGATCATGGCGACGAGGCTCGTCCACGCCGCGAAGACCAGGGACAGGAAGAAGAGCGCCTGGAAGAAGCGCCCCCCGGGAATCTGCGCGAAGAGCTGCGGGATCCAGATGAAGGTCAGGCCCTCGTTTCCGGCGCCCACGATCTGGTCCGCCGCCTCGGGCATGACGCTGAACACCGTGCACAGCACCATGATGCCGGCCAGCAACGACATCGAGTTGTTTCCGAACCCGATGACGAACGCGTTCAAGGCCGTATCTTCGCGGGCCCGCATGTACACGGCGTAGGTGAGCACCAGCCCCCAACCGGCACCCGTATCCCAGGCATTCTGTGTGAGCGCCTGCAACCAGATCTCGTAGTTGGCCAACTCGGCCAGGTTCGGCGTGAAGAGGAAGCTCAACCCGAGAGACGCGTTCGGAAGCGTGAGGGCCTTCACCGCCAACACGATCACCAGCACGATCAGGCTCGGAATCAGGATGCGTGCCGCCGTCTCGATACCGCGCACGCCACGGGACACGACGAACAACGCCATACCCACCGCGACCCCATGCGTGATCAGGGCACCCGGGGTGGAATGGAAGCCGTTCCAGAACGCGTCGGGCGCGCCGGTGCCGGGCACCTCGCCCGTGAGCGTCCCGATGAAAAAGCGCAGCGTCCACCCCATGACGACGCTGTAGTAGAACATGATGGCGGTGGCCACGAAGGCCACCCATGCCCCCATCCAGGCCGCGGCCGGTCCGAGCGTCTTCACGAACGCGCCGATCGGGCCGCGCCGTGCGCCCTTCCCCATCGCGAACTCCAGGATGAGCAAGGGCACCGACCAGGCGAGCAGGAAAACGACCCAGGCGACCAGGAACGACCCGCCTCCGTTGCTCGCGGCGACCCGCGGGAACCGCCAGATGTTTCCTGTACCGACCGCCATGCCCAGCATGGCGAGAAGCATCCCCCATCGGGAGCTGAAGACTTCGGAACGGGTCGTCAAGGTGGGCTCCCGTGCGTGAGACAATCTCCGCGTGGTTCTAAGCGGCCTTTTCCAGCTGCGACGTGCAGTGCGGGCACCGGGTCGCGGCCAACGGAATCGGCATCAAGCAGTGTGGGCAGGGCTTCTCCGTCGGCGCGGGAGGCGGCACGGGCTCCTCACGCTTCAGGCGGTTGATGGCCTTCACCAACATGAAGACGGCGAACCCGACGATCAGGAAGCTGATGGTCGCATTGAGGAAGAGGCCCAGGTTGAGCGTCACCGCGCCGGCCTCCTTGGCCTCTGCAATGGTCAGGTACGGACCCGGGACACTCCCCTGGCTGAGGGTGATGAACAGTTCCGCGAAGTCGACGTCGCCGATGAGCATCCCGATCGGCGGCATCATGATGTCGTCTACGAAGCTCCGGACCACCGTGCCGAACGCCCCGCCGATGATGATGCCGACCGCCATGTCCACGACGTTGCCTTTGACGGCGAACTCGCGAAATTCCTTCACCATACCCACGTGCACACCTCCGTTGAGACAGAAGTGCGGGCGCTTCCCGGTACCAGGCCCCCACCCCACTCCGGCGAACTGGCCGCCATAGTGCGCACTCCCTCTGCACCTCAGCAAGGGGAGTGGCGATCTACCGGACGAGCCGCTCCCGGATCCACGCCACGACCTTGTCGCTCGACACCCTCACCTGCTCGAGCGAGTCCCGGTCGCGGAGCGTCACCGATCCGTCCTCGTTCGTGTCCCCGTCAACCGTCACGCACCAGGGCGTGCCCGCTTCGTCCTGACGACGGTACCGGCGTCCAATGGATCCGGCGGCGTCGTAGAAGGAGGGGATCCCCGCGGCCTTGAGCGTCTGCGTCAGCTTCTCGGCATGCTCGGGAAGACCGTCCTTCTTCACCAGCGGGAAGATGGCGGCTTTCACGGGCGCGACCCTCGGATCCAGCCCGAGGACCACCCGCTCCTCTCCCTCGACCTGCTCCTCCCGGTAGCCGTCGGCCAGGAGCGCGAGCATGGCGCGGTCCACCCCCATCGAAGTCTCGATGACGTACGGCACGTATCGCTCGTTCGACACGGGATCGATGTATTCGAGCCGCTTCCCGGAGTACTCCTGATGACGGGCGAGGTCGAAGTCGGTGCGGTTGTGGATGCCTTCGAACTCCTTCCATCCGAACGGGAACTCGTACTCGATGTCGTACGCCTTCTTGGCGTAGTGCGCGAGCTCGTCGGGACCGTGCTCGTGGAAGCGCAGCTTCTTCGGGTCGATGCCGAGCTCCGTGTGCCAGCTCATGCGCACGTCCATCCAACGCTCGAACCACGCCTCGTCTTCGCCGGGCTTCACGAAGAACTCCATCTCGGCCTGCTCGAACTCGCGCGTCCGGAAGATGAAGTTCCCGGGTGTGATCTCGTTCCTGAACGCCTTACCGATCTGGGCGATGCCGAACGGGAGCTTGCGCCGCGCCGTACCCTGGACGTTGAGGAAATTCACGAAGATCCCCTGCGCCGTCTCGGGGCGCAGATAGATGGTCGCGGAGGAATCCTCCACCGGCCCCATGAACGTCTTGAACATGAGGTTGAACATGCGGGGCTCTCCGAACACGTCCCGCGAGCCGCAGGTCGGGCACTGGCCGTCCGCGACTTCGGGAAGGTCTGCCCGGAAGCGCCGATGGCAATTCGAGCACTCGATGAGGGGGTCGGTGAATCCTTCGACGTGGCCGGACGCCTCCCAGACCTTGGGGTGCATCAGGATGGCCGCGTCGAGGCCCTCGATATCGTCGCGCCGGTGCACCATGGCCGACCACCAGAGATCCTTGATATTCCGCTTCATCTCGACGCCGAGTGGGCCGTAATCCCAAACCGATCCGGTACCGCCGTAGATCTCCGAGGACTGGAAGACGTAGCCGCGCCGCTTCGCCAGTGAGACGAGCTTGTCCATGAGGTCAGCGTTCGCCATAGAATCCTCGGGAGCCCCATCTGAAGGAGCCGTTTTCGGGGGTTGTGGAAGGGGCGCGAAAGGTACCGGGGCCCGTCGGAGCGATCAACGCCCGGCACGACGCCTCCCCCGAGTGGGAACACGGCAGCTCCAGGGCGAACCCCGGAACCCTCCCGGGGTATCATTTCTCGTCAGCCGGCCATGGCCGCACTCGACCAACAGGACCCAGGGGACCAGCGTGACGCAAATCACATTCACGGACCGCGCGCAGGACATGGTGCGATCCTTCCTGTCGCAGAACGACGCGGAGCTCGAAGCCCTTCGGATCTCCATGAGTGACGAAGGCGAGTCGCCGCGCTTCGACCTCACCCTGGTCCGCCGTGACGAACGCACGGACGACGAGGTAGAGCTCGCCAACGAGGGTTTCGAAGTCCTCATCCGGTCCGAGGATTCGGGCCGGCTCGACGGCGCGACGGTCGACTACGTCGAGCGAGTGAACGAGAGCGGCTTCGAAGTCCGGCTCTCCGAGGAGCCCCCGGCATCGAAGCGCCCGAGCGAGCCGCCGGCGGGCGACATCGCCGACCGTGTGCGTAGCGTGCTGGACAGCCAGGTGAACCCCGCCATCGCCGCCCACGGCGGGGTGATCTCGCTCGTGGACGTCAAGGAAAACGACATTTATGTCGAGATGAGCGGAGGATGCCAGGGATGCGCGCTGTCACGCATGACCCTCCGGCAGGGCGTGGAACGCATGCTCCGGGATGCCGTGCCCGAGTTGGCCGGCGTCCATGACATCACCGACCACGAGTCGGGAGAGAACCCCTACCTCTAACATGAACCCGCTCCGTACGCGCCCCTTGGGCCCCGGCCTCGCGATCCCGATCCTGATCGGGTGCGTGGCCGGACTTGGAGCGCAGTCGTGCGGGCAGCCCTGCGTGGGACCCACGCGAGGCGCGGTGATCGCCGCTGGTGGCGGGGCTCTCGGCGAGGAGATCTACCAGGAGTTCGTGCGGATGGCGGGCGGCCCGGATGCCCGCATCGTGCTGATCCCGACGGCGGGTGACCAATACGGGACCCATGACGGTTGGACAGCGCTAGAGCGGCTACGGGACGCCGGCGTGACGCGCCTGGAGGTCCTCCACACCCGGAACGCGTCGATCGCGGACCTCGAAGCCTTCACGGCCCCGCTGAGGGAGGCGACAGGTGTATGGCTTTCCGGAGGCCGCCAGTGGCGCCTCATCGACGTCTACCTCGGGACGCGGACCCATACGGAAATGGTGCGGCTCCTGGATCGCGGGGGCGTCATCGGGGGGAACTCGGCCGGCGCGTCCGCGCTCGCTTCGTACCTGATCCGGGGAGCCGAGGTCAACGACGTGATCTCGACGCCCGAGAGGGACAACGGGTTCGGGTTCCTGCGCAACGTCGCAATCGACCAACACCTCGTCGCACGTGCTCGCGAAGGGGATCTACTCGAGGTGCTCCGCACCTATCCCCATCTACTGGGAATCGGCCTCAACGAGGGTGCGGCGATCGTCGTGACCCGGGACTTCGCCCGCGTGCTGGGGGGGGCTGTGGCGATCTACGACGTCACCGAACCCTCGATGCTCATTCCATTCCGATGGCTCAGCTCCGGCGACATCTACGACCTCGGCGCCCGACGGCTGGTGCTCGACGAGCACAGGGACGCCCCGCCGCTGGTGATTCCAGAGTTCCATTAGAAGGCTGTTGAAGAAGGCAGACGACCAGGATTGCAGCGCCACGGGTTCAGCC
>JBBDSN010000009.1:0-2158 GCA_040904885.1 Gemmatimonadota bacterium
CGGGCGGCCGAGGCGCCGGGACGTGAGCGAGACGCGCGAGGGGCCGTTGCTGCGGGTCCGTGGCCTGGAGACCCGCTTCCCGGTCCGGAAGGGCGCTCTGGGCCGCACGGTGGCCTATCTCAAGGCCGTCGACGGGGTCGACCTCGACATCGCCCGGGGCCAGACGCTGGGGCTCGTGGGCGAGTCGGGGTGCGGGAAGTCGACGACCGGGCGCTCGATCCTGCGGCTGGTGGAGCCGAACGCGGGCGAGATTTTCTTCGACGGCGAGGACGTGCGCGCCCTCGACCGGGCGGGTCTGCGACGCTACCGGCGGCGTGCCCAGATCGTGTTCCAGGACCCCTACGGATCGCTGAACCCGCGCGTCTCGGTGGGCGCCATGCTCGAGGAGGCGCTCCGCGTGCATGGGCTCGGCCGCCCGAACCGTCGTGACCGGGTGGTCGAGCTGCTCGAGCGGGTCGGGCTGCGGGCCGAGCACGTCGACCGGTACCCGCACGAGTTCAGCGGCGGGCAGCGGCAGCGGGTCGGCATCGCGCGGGCGCTGTCGGTCGAGCCCGAGCTGCTCGTGCTCGACGAGCCGGTGAGCGCGCTCGACGTGTCGGTCCAGGCGCAGGTCGTCAACTTGTTACAGGACCTGCAGCGCGACCTCGGGCTCACGTATCTGTTCATCGCCCACGACCTCGCGCTGGTCGAGCACGTGAGCGACCGCGTGGCGGTCATGTACCTCGGCCGGATCGTCGAGTCGGCGCCCGCGCGGGAGCTCTACCGGCATCCTCGGCATCCGTACACCCGCGCGCTCCTTTCGGCGGTCCCGAGGCCCGATCCGGCCGGTCGCGAGCAGCGGAGGCGCATCGTCTTGACTGGCGACGTGCCGAGCCCGATCTCGCCGCCGGACGGATGCCCCTTCCACCCGCGTTGTCCGCATCCGGACAAGGATGCGACCTGCCGCTCGCTCGTGCCCGGGCTCGAGCAGAAGGCACCCGGACATCGTGCCGCATGTCACAAGGAGCCCTCGCACCCCGCAGAATGAGGGCTTGACACCCTCCGGGGGGGAAGGCCATGTTGCGACCCTCGAAAAAAATCGCCCTTCCATCACGCCAAAATGATGGTCGGGCACCGTAACGTACGTTCACCAAAACCCTCGCTGGAGGTTCCCTTGGCGATGCACCTTTACGCCGCACTGCTCCAGATCCCAGGCGTCGACGCACCCGCGTTGACGTGGCAGGAACAGATCTCCACGAATTGGGAGAACACGGGCTTCATGCGGTGGCCGCTGGCCCTCTGTTTGGCCATCGGTATCATCGTGATCATCGTCAAGTTCATTTCTTTGACGGCGAAGGCCTCCAAGACGCGTCAGATCCTCAAAGAGGTCGACGAGCTCCTGACGCAGCGCCGCATCCGTGAGGCGCTGGAGTTCACCCGGGATAGCGACACCCCCGCCGCGAACATCCTCTACGCCGGCCTCGAGCGGGCTGAGGAAGGCACCGAGCGGGTCATGAAGGCCATCGAGAACCAGGGCCTCATCGAGATGAGCAAGCTCGAGAAGGGCCTCGTGGTCCTCGCGACGCTTACGAACGTGGCGCCGCTCCTCGGCTTCCTCGGGACGGTGATCGGCATGATCATCGCCTTCCAGTCGATCGAGGCCGCGGGTGAGGTCGAGGCGACGCTGGTCGCCGGAGGCATCAAGGTCGCGCTGCTCACGACCGCCATCGGTCTGATGATCGCGATCCCGGTGTCGATCGGTCACAACTACTTCGTGGCCCGCATCGACAGCCTCGTGATCGACATGGAGGAGTCCGCCCAGAAGATGGTCGACACCCTCCACTCCATCGAGACGGGACGCAGCTAAAGCAAGACGCGACTTCGGCGAGAGTCGGAGAAGGGCCGGTCCGGGGCATCATCCCCGGGCCGGCCCTTCGCGCATTCAGGGGGTTTCGACGACGTGTGTAGGAAGGGCGTCGCGGCGGAAACGTCTGGCGGAAACGTCTGGCGGGAACATTTGGCGGCGCTTATCGATAGTCTTGCACGAAGACCGTCCCCGAACCGAGCTCCCCATGCGCCCCCGCACGCGACCTGTCGTCCTGGCCGTCCTCACCGTCGCCGCCTTCGCGAGCGTCCTTCAGGCGAAGGCCGCGAGGAGTGGCGATGGGGCCGTGCTGGG
>JBBDSN010000010.1:0-2741 GCA_040904885.1 Gemmatimonadota bacterium
GCCCGCATGGCCCGGCACACGGCGCGCACGTTCGCCGACGCCGACTACGTGGTGCTTCCGTCCGGCAGCTGCGCGGGCATGATCCGGAGCTTCTACGCGCCCTTGTTGACGGAGCCCCGCACAGGGGAGAATCGCGCGTCGCCACGGGTGCCACCGAGCGCTCGCCCGTTGTGGGACCGCACCTACGAGCTGTCGCAGTTCCTCGTCGACATCCTCGGCGTGGTCGCAGCAGCCCGACCCGGCGGGTCCGACACCCCGCTCGGCACCGGCCTTTCCGGCCTGAGCCTGGTCTACCATCACGGCTGCCACGCGCTGCGCGAGCTTGGAGTGCGAGACGAGCCCCTCGCCCTGCTCCGTGCCTGCGGCGCGGACGTCTCCACCTGGGAGGGCGACACCGAGTGCTGCGGCTTCGGCGGACTGTTCAGCACGAAGTTCCCACAGGTCTCGGCCGGGATGGCGGACCGCAAGCTCGACGCGATTCCGGCTGGCGTCGACGTCGTGGCATCCGCGGACGGGGGTTGCCTGCTCCAACTCTCGGGGCGAGCACGTCGGAAGGGTGCTTCCCCGCGCTTCGTGCATCTCGCCACGCTACTCCGTGAAGGGCTCGGCGCATGACGGACGCCTACCGGCCCGGCGGCTATGCCGCCGCATCCGAGCGGATCATCAGGGACGAGCCCACCATGCGCACGGCCGTCACCGGCGCCGCGCGCTCGAAGGACGAGCGACGCCAGGCAGCATGGGCCCAGATCGACGCCGACGCCTGGCGCGACTGGGCACGCGATCTCAAGTCCCACGTGCTGACGCACCTCGACCGGTATCTGGAGGAAGCCGAAGACCGCCTCGTCCAGAACGGCGTGCACGTCCACTGGGCGGAGACGGCGGAGGAGGCGTGCCGTGTGGTCGCCCGGATCGCGGAAGCGCACGATGCCCGCCGGATCGTGAAGGCGAAGAGCATGCTGACGGAAGAGGTGGGCCTGAACACGCACCTGGAGGCACTTGGGCTCGACGTCCGCGAGACCGACCTCGGGGAGTTCATCATCCAGCTCCTCGGCGAGCCGCCGAGCCACATCGTCGGCCCTTCGCTCCACCGGAGCCTCGACGACTGCCGAAGGCTGTTCCACGAGCGATTCGGCACACCGCTGGACGCCTCTCCGGAGGCGCTCGCGGCCACGGCCCGCCAGGTGCTCCGCGACGACTTCCTGCAGGCCGACCTCGGGGTGTCGGGCGCCAACTTCCTCGTGGCCGAGACCGGGACCATCGCGCTCATCGAGAACGAGGGAAACATCCGCATCTCGACGTCGATCCCAAAGGTGCACGTCGCGCTGGTCGGCATCGAGAAGATCGTGCCCAAGCTCGAGGACCTCGCCGGCATGATCCAGCTGACGGCGCGGTCCGCGACCGGACAGCCGATCGGCAACTACACCTCGCTCATCCAGGGACCGCGGCGACCGGGCGAGCGCGACGGCCCGGACGAGGTCCACGTCGTGTTCGTCGACAACGGCCGCACCGGGCTCCTGGCCGATGAGCACGCCTGGGAGGTGCTCCGGTGCGTGCGTTGCGGCGCGTGCCTCAACATCTGCCCGGTCTATCGGCAGACCGGTGGCCACGCGTACGGGTGGGCGTACTCCGGTCCGATTGGTGCGATTTTGGCGCCAGGCATCCTCGGTCTGGAGGAATCGATGCCGCTTCCGTTCGCCTCGAGCCTGTGCGGAGCTTGCGCGGATGTATGTCCGGTCCGTATTCCAATACCGGAGTTGCTGGTCTACTGGCGGGAACGGGCTGCCGAAGAAGGGCTCGTGCCAAGGACCGACGCGATGGCGATGAAGGCATGGGCCACCCTGGCCGAACATCCGGAGCTCTTCGGTGCGGCCGCCGGAGCCCTGGGCGCGGTCCCACTGAAACGAGTCGGGCGCATGCTCCCCGTGCTGCGCGGGTGGGTGGAGGAGCGGGAAGCGCCCGTGGCGAGCCGTAAACGTTTTCTGGACAATCGGAGCACCAAGGAGGAGGGTACGTGAGTCCTCGTAATCGGATCCTGGGGTATGTGCGCGGGGCGATGTCGTCGCGCCCCAGACTGCCGCATCCGGGTCGTTTCGATGGGAGATACCTGGCCGGCGACGACCGGCTTCCGGTGGAGCGGTTCGCGGAGATGTTCTCGGCGTCCGGGGGAGAAGTCGAGCGTTTCGCCGACCTCGAGCAGGCGTCGGATTGGCTCTCCGCCTTCACGCGCGACTTCGAGAGCGCGACCGTCGGCGCGACCGTGCCCGGAGTGCTGCGGCCGCGGTTGCCGTCGAGCTGTCCGGACCTCGCACCGCTCGCGGTGTCCGCGGCGGCCGGGGGCGTGGCCGAGACCGGCTCGCTCGTGCTCGACGCCCGCGACGGTCGGCGGACCCAGCTCCTGGCACCCACCCACGTGGTGTTCGTCTATGAAGGCGACATCCATGCCACCCTCGTATCGGCCATGGTGACGCTCCGGCCGAACCTGCCGTCGGCGGTGGGGCTCCATTCCGGCCCGTCCAAGTCCGCGGACATCGGACAGATCCTGGTTCGTGGCGTGCACGGTCCAGGTCGCATCTTGGCAGCGGTCATCGGAGCCCCGGAGGGCCCCTGAGGGCACGCCCGCCTCGCCCGTGAGCCGTCACCCGTGACCCTGGCCGAGACGCGCGCGGACCTCCCGCCCCGCCATCAGCTCCACCGGGTGCTGCGCATCCGTGACGGCATGTCGATCACGGTCGGCATCGTCA
>JBBDSN010000010.1:2841-13155 GCA_040904885.1 Gemmatimonadota bacterium
CTCCACCGGGTGCTGCGCATCCGTGACGGCATGTCGATCACGGTCGGCATCGTCAAGGGAAGTACGTCTACGCGCGCCACGCCTGGGGCGACACCATGGGATTCGTGGCCGGGTGGCCGAAGAGGTCAAAGATCCGGGAAGGGCGCTCCCGCGCATCCTGGTCGGTGGCACCGTGGTCATCCTCGCGAGCCTGGTCATCTTCGTGTCGAGTGCGAACGTGAACTTCCTGGGCCTACCGCGGGTCGCGTACGGTCTCGCCCAGAACGGGCTCGCCCCCCGGCAGTTCGGCAAGCTCGACGACCGGAGCACACCCCGGAACGGGCTCACGTTCATCGCAACTAGCCTCCGACGCCGCTTCATTGAAAGACTCAGGCCCTTCGCCCTCCACCCTCGACCGTGAACGCTTCCGTGTCCAAGCCTTCGAACGGTGCCGGTTTCGGACCAGGCGCCCAGATCCGTCTCGTGTTGCACGGTACCCAAGCGGACCGTCAGGACATCCGGGATCTGGTGGCCGCGCTCAGGGACGAGGGACACGAGATCGACGTACGGGTCACGTGGGAAGCCGGACATGCGCGCCGCTTCGCGGCCGAAGTGGCGGAGACCGCGAAGGTGGTCGTGGCCGCGGGGGGTGACGGGACCGTGAGCGAGGTCGCGGAAGGGCTCCTCGACGTCGAGAACGCGTCCGCGGCGCTGGCCGTGCTCCCGCTCGGTACCGCGAACGACTTCGCGGCAGCGGCGGGCATTCCGGAAGACGATGTGGCGTCCGCGCTCCGTCTCGCGACAGTGTCGAGCTCCATCCATGATATCGACGTGCTGCGGTGCGGAGACCATATCGTCTTGAACATGGCCACCGCCGGGCCGGGCACCCAGGTGACCGTCGAGACGCCGGACGGGCTCAAGCGAGCGTTGGGCGTCCTCTCGTACACCGTCTCCGGAATCGCCCAGATCGGCTCCATCGAGGCGCAGGAGGGGTCCCTGCGGGCTCCCGAATTCGAGTGGTCCGGGCGCTTCCTCGCGCTCGCGCTCGGGAATGGAAGGCAGGCCGGAGGCGGCGCGGTACTGTGCCCCGACGCACGGGTCGACGACGGCCTCCTCGACCTACGCGTCATCCCCGAGGGAGACGGAGCCGGGCGGCTCCTCATCGATAGCCTGCTGCACGGCCGCGACATCACCCTGGAAGAGAACTCCATCGGACATCGCGCACCGTGGGTCGAGATCGAGACGAAAGACACCCTGCAGGTGAACCTGGACGGCGAGCCGGTCGAAGGCACACGCTTCCGGTTCGAAGTGGACCCAGGGGCGCTCCGTGCGGTGCTGCCGAAGGGGTCCCCGTTGCTGAAAGGGTGAGGATAAGGCGCGGGTCGGTAACGAGAGTCACTGCCCCGGGAGTCGAATCGTCCCGCCGATCCCCGGAAGGTGCAGGTCCCTTTGCGGCAGCCCCGCCTCCCGCCAGGCCGCTCGCGTCCGCGCCGGGGGTTCGAGCGGATCCTCATCGGTCAGGCGGAAGGTGCCCCAGTGCGTCCCGACGAAGGCACCTTCACCTCCGAGATCCCGGTACGTGCACACCGCCTCTTCGGGATTCATGTGCGAGCCAGCCATGAACCAGCGCGGCTCGTATGCCCCGATGGGGAGGAGCGAGGCGCGGAAGGGGCCGAGGCGCTCCCCGATCTCCTGGAACGCGGGGCAGTAGCCGGCATCGCCCCCGAAGTAGACGCCGTGCGCTCCCACCATCCACGAGCCCCAGAGCTCGCGGTTCACGCCGATGCTCCGGCGCGTCCAGTGCCGCACCGGAAGACATACGAGCCGGACAGGTCCCGCCACCCCGGAAAGCCAGGTTTCCTGCCACCAGTCGACTTCGACCACACGATTTACGCCTCGTCGCCGCAACCAGGATCCGTACCCGAGCGGCGTGTACCAGGCCAACTCGGGTCCGAATCGATCCCGGAGCAACCGCACCGTGCGAGCGTCCAGGTGATCGTAGTGCCCGTGAGACAGGAGCACGCCGTCCAGGGGCGGGAGGTCGATCAACGACATCCCCGGTTCGGTGAAGCGCGGACCGCCGAGGAGTGAGAACGGCCCGGCGCGCCTGGACCAGATCGGATCGGTGAGGAGGTTCAGCCCGGCCACCTGAAGCAGAAAGGTGGCGTGGCCGATGAACGTGATGCGGATCTCTTCTGCATCCGCGTGGGGACGAGCGGGATCCGGCGTGCCGGCCGGGACCTCCCACGGGTCGGGGTTCGGCGGAAGATCCGCGCCGAAACGGTCCCACATCCAGGCCAGGAAGCCCCCAGGTCTCTGCTCGAGATCGGGGTGCGGCGGCCACGGATTCCGATACCCGCCGTCGGGGGCGTGATGTGGGCCGACGCTCTGGCCCGGCGGAAGCGGCGGGGCCTCGGGAGCCCTTCGGATGGGCGGGGGACTCGACGCGCTCATGGCTCGAAGATACCGGCGCGCCGACGCACGCGGAATCGGCCGGGTCCGGGCGTCAGTCCGGGACGGGCAGCTCGAAGGAGTCGGACGAGCTCATGCGCTCGTCGAGCTCACCTCCGACGTCCGAAAGCCGGAGCCAGACCCGGTACGTGCCGGGTTCGGCCCCGCTGACAGAAATCGAGACTTCGAGACGCTCCCCAACCGACACCGTGACGGGCGGCACCGCCATGGACACACACGGCCCGGTGCGGACGGGCTCCAGCACGCCCCCGACGACGCGCCGCAATGGACGATAGCAGCCGTAGGGGTGGTACGAGATGCTGTCCGAACCTTCGTTTCGAATCGTTGCGAGGATGGTGCTGCTCCCCGCCGAAGCCACTTCGACCCGGACGTCCCGCTCGAGCCTGGTGCCGAAGATATCCGTGCACGCGCCCATCACGAGGAGCAGACACAGAAATCGGGTCGCGCGTATTCCAACCGTCATATGGCGTCCCCCCGGGGGATCGTTCGGGCGGCGGGCGTCTCGTGTGGGTGAGTGTCTCGTACGAAAGAGAACGACCGGGTGTGACGGACCGTGACACACCCAGTCCCAGACCATCCATGCGGAATGCGGGGGCGGGGCTCGGCTGAGCCGGCTAGACGTTATCTTGGGCCCATCATGCCACACACCATCTCCGCCGCAGCCAACCAGGCGTTCTCCGACCTCGGCCTCGGACCCGACCTCCTCGACGCCCTCGAATCCCTGGGATACGAGGAGCCGACGCCCATCCAGCGGGAAGCCATCCCGCACCTGCTCGAGGGGCGGGACCTGCTCGGGCTCGCCGCCACCGGCACGGGCAAGACGGCCGCGTTCGCTCTGCCTCTGCTCCAGCTTCTTCCGCCGAGGGGCAAGAGCCCGTCCGCGCTCATCCTCGTGCCCACGCGCGAACTCGCGGTCCAGGTCGCTCAGGCGGTCCACCGTTACGGCAAGAAGATGGAAGTGGAGGTGCTCCCCATCTACGGCGGGCAGTCCTTCAATCAACAGCTCAAGGTGCTGAAGCGCGGGGTGGACGTCGTCGTGGCGACGCCGGGACGCGCGCTCGACCACATCGGGCGAGGGACGCTCCGGCTCGGTCAGGTGCAGACGCTCGTTCTGGACGAGGCTGACGAGATGCTCGACATGGGCTTCGCCGACGACCTCGACGCGATCCTCGCCGAGACTCCGGCGGACCGTCAGACCCTGCTGTTCTCCGCCACCCTCGGGCCGCGCATCAAGTCGATCGCCGCCAAGCACCTGAAGGACCCCGTGGAGGTGCGCATCGCGGCCGAGGCCGGCGAGAGCGGAGACGGTCCGCTGGTTCGCCAAACCGCCTATCTCGTGCGTCGGCCCCACAAGTTGGCTGCACTCGGACGCGTGTTGGACCTCGAGAGTCCCGAGGCCGCCCTCGTGTTCTGCCGCACCCGCAACGACGTGGATGAGCTGACCGAGTCGCTGAACGGACGCGGTTATCGTGCGGAGGCGATGCACGGAGGCATGTCCCAAGACGAGCGCGACCGGGTCATGAAGAAGCTCCGGGCCAGCGCGGTGGACCTGCTCGTGGCCACGGACGTCGCGGCACGTGGGCTCGACATCTCGCATCTGACGCATGTCATCAACTACGAGGTGC
The DNA here is from genome assembly GCA_040904885.1 of Gemmatimonadota bacterium. GTDB lineage: Bacteria > Gemmatimonadota > Gemmatimonadetes > Longimicrobiales > Gaopeijiaceae > JAWLHJ01. The sequence goes on from JBBDSN010000010.1 coordinate 6,918, forward strand.
CTTCGGCGCCGACGGCGTACGTGCATCGGATCGGGCGTGTCGGCCGAGCAGGCCGCGAAGGCGTCGCGATCACGCTCGCCGAGCCCCGGGAGCACGGGCTGCTACGCAACATCGAGCGGCTCACGAAGCGGAAGATTTCCGTGGAGTCGCTGCCCACCGTGGCGGACCTCAGGGCCCGCCGCCTGGAGTTGACCCGGGCGTCGGTGCGCGAGGCTCTGGTCGAAGGAGATCTGGACCGGTTCCGCGCGGTCGTGGAGACGCTGTCGGACGAGTTCGACCTCTTCGACATCGCGCTCGGCGCCGTGAAGATCGCGCACGAAGCCACGCTCAGCGGGGGCGAGGAGGACGACGAGGAGATCCCGACCGCGCAGCCTGCGCCTCAACAGGGGAAGGGCAAGGGCAAGGCGGGAGCGAAGGGGAAAGGGGCGCGCGCCGCCAAGGGCGGCGGCAAGACCCGCAACTTGGTGGGCACGCGTCTGTTCATCGGCGCCGGGCGCATCGCCGGCATCCGGCCCAAGGACCTCGTGGGGGCCATCACGGGGGAGGCCGGCGTCTCCGGGGACGAGATCGGCTCCATTCAGATCGCGGACAAGTTCAGCTTGGTCGAGGTCGCGGACCACGTCGCCGACGAGGTGCTCCATGCGCTCCGGGGCACCAAGATCAAGGGCAAAAAGGTGACCGTGCGGCCCGACAAGGGGCGCTGAATCCGGGAGCTTTCGGCGACGTCCTTGCCGGCGCCAGCTTCGCCCCCGTACACTGAACCAGTACGATCCGACCATGGCCTCCCGGCCCGAGGTGCGCCGCGGCCCTCCCGGGTCCATCTCGCCCGCTCGTTTAGGAGGCCGCCATGGCCAAGCTGCTGAGGCGTTACCGACTTTTCGTCCTTCCTCTTGTCGCAGTGGCCCTTGCGGCCTGCGGCTCCCAAGGGGAGCCCCCGGACACGCAGGTAGCCACGGACGATCACGCGCACGCCGCGAACGGCAGCGGCGTGGGCCGGGTCGCGTTCCCGACCTCCTGCAGCGCCGAAGCCCAGCCGGTCTTCGAGCGGGCGGTCGCCATGCTTCACTCCTTCTGGTTCGACCAGGCCATAGCCACGTTCCGGGAGGTCGCCGAGATCGACCCCGACTGTGCCATGGCGCGGTGGGGCGAGGCGATGACGCTCTGGGGGAACCCGATGACCCGGGCCGCCCCACCCGCCGAGCGGATCGAGGAAGCCCAGGCCGCCCTCGTCGAGGCCCGCGCGAGCCTCGACCGCCTCACGCCGCGGGAGCGCATGTACATCGAGGCCGCCGCGGCGCTCTACGACGGATATCCCGAGGTCGGACACATCCAGCGGATGCACGCGCACGAGGAAGCGATGCTCGCGCTGATGGAAGCTCACCCGGAGGATCCCGAGGCGGCGATCTTCTATGGGCGTATCGTGGTCGGGAATGCGCCTCCGGACGACCTGACCTACGCCCGCCAGCTTCACGCCACCACCGTTCTCGAGCCACTCTTCCAGGCACAACCGGACCATCCGGGGCTCGCCCACTACCTGATTCACGCGTTCGATGCCCCGGCCACCGCCGAGGAAGGGCTCGATGCGGCGCTACGCTACGCGGACATCGCGCCCGCCGCGCCGCACGCCCTCCATATGCCCACGCACATCTTCACCCGCATGGGCTACTGGGACGAATCGATCGAGTTGAACGCCCGCTCCGCCCAGGCCGAGCCGGTGCCGGACGCCGCGGTGCATCCGCTCGACTACATGGTGTACGCGTATCTGCAGCTCGGGCGGGACGGCGACGCAGGCGAGATCGTGTCCCGGGTTCGTGAGATCCCGGACCGTTACTACGGCGGCCTGATCGGGTACAACTTCGCGGCCATGCAGGCACGGTATGCGCTCGAGCGCGACCGTTGGACAGACGCGGCGACGATGCCCGTTCCGGTGAACGCCGAGACGTACGTGGAAGCCGTGGCGCGCTTTGCGAGGGCGCTCGGCGCCGCGCGGTCCGGGAACGCAGCGGCCGCGGCTACCGAGATCGAGGCGCTCAGCACTCTCGAGCGCCGCACACGTGACGCCGGTGACTCGTACTGGGCGACCGTCATCGAGGCGCAGCGACTCGCTGCGTCGGCGTGGGTGACCCTCGCGTCGGGTGACCCGGGAACCGCGGTCGACCTCGCCACGCAGGCGGCGGACCTCGAGGGGACCGTCGCGAAGCATCCCGTGACGCCGGGCCCGTTGCTGCCGGCAAGGGAGCTTCTGGGCGACCTCCTCATGGAAGTCGGCCGACCGGCAGAGGCGCTGGCGGCCTATCAAGCCACGCTCGAGGTGGAGCGGAACAGAGCGCGCGCGCTGTACGGAGCGGCACGGGCGGCCGAGGCGGCGGGTGACGCCGTCGCCGCTGAGGAGCACTACCGGGGCTTGCTCGAGCTCCTCAGCGGCGCGGACGCGGCTCGTCCCGACCTGCAGGCAGCACGTGCCTGGGAGGCGCGGGGCGAGACGGCCGGAAACCGGCCGCGCTGACGGTTGAGCTACTTCCGGTCGCGGGGTTTCTTCTTGCGCGCCGCCTCTTCCGCCACGGACAAGGCCTTCTCCATCCACGCCTCGAGCAACTCGGCGTCCTCGAGCACATCCCCCGGCACCTCGTAGTAGCTCATCGCCCGGTCATCGCCATACGGCCTGAACGGCTCACACCCACGGGCCACGAAATCGACACGGTTCGCGTCGCCCACCTTGAAGTAGATGACGTTGTCGTCGGCGAGCGCGAAGAACAACCCGCGCGCATAGACCCCGAGCCCCCCGAACATGCGCCTCGTCGTGACGGGCATGACCCGTGAAAGCTGTTCTTCGACGAACATCCTGAAATTTTCGGACACGGCCATTCGGTCTCTCCTCTTCAGCTGCCCCGCATCGTTTACATGGGATCGACATCAGTTGCTGTCCCGCACGACCAACCCGAGCACGATCGCGAAGCCCAGCCCCAACGCCCCGGTCCCGATGGCGGCCGGCATGCTTCCGAGCCCGATGCCGACCGAGAGGGCCTGAGCGAAGGCCACCGGATCGTAATAATCGTCACCAGGGGCACCGATTTCCACGAGGTCGACGCCGTAGAAGGAGTTCATCTGCACGGGTGGTCCGTCCTGGTAGAAAATCGGATCCACACGAACGAAAGCCGGCTCGAGGCGGCGTTCGACGACCAGGATGCCTCGATCCTGCTCGCGGGGCGCGCCGCATGGCCCCTTCTAGTCACCCAACGCCGGGTAGTCGACATAGCCCTCGGCGCCACCCCCGTAGAAGGTGTCGGGGTCGGGCTCGTTCAGCTCCGCGGCTTCCCGGATGCGGCGAGGAAGGTCCGGATTCGCCAGGAAGGCCCGTCCGAACGCGATCGCGTCCGCACGACCCGCCTCGATCACCCGCGCCCCGCGCTCCGCATCGAAGCCCGATGCCGCGATCACAGCCCCCCCGAACAGCTCGCCGAGCGAGAGGGGATCGAAGGAGCGAGGATCCCCCTCGAAGGCATCGTCCACGATGACGTGCAGGTACGCGAGGCCGCGGCGGCCGAGCTCCTTCGCGAGGGCCCCGAAGAGCGCCTCTGGATTCGAATCCGACATGTCGTTGAAGGCCCCCAGCGGCGAGACGCGGAAGCCGACGCGATCGGCGCCCCACACCTCCACGACCGCGTCCACGACCGCGAGCGGGAAGCGCATCCGTTTCTCGACCGAGCCCCCGTAGCGGTCGGTGCGCTGGTTGGTCCTGTCCCGCAGGAACTGGTCGAGGAGATATCCGTTCGCTCCATGGATCTCGACCCCGTCGAACCCGGCGTCCTGGGCGCGCTGCGCTCCACGGCGGAAATCCTCGACGATTCTGGGGATCTCGTCCGTGTCGAGCGCGCGCGGAGTGACGAAGTCCTTCATCCCTTCCGTGGTGAAGGTCGAACCCTCCGGGCGGATCGCCGACGGCGCCACGGGAAGCGCACCGTCGTGGAAAACCGGATGGGAGATGCGCCCGACATGCCAGAGCTGCAGGTAGATCCTCCCGCCTTCCGCATGCACCGCGTCGGTCACGGCCCGCCACCCCTCCACCTGGTCGTCCGAGTGGATTCCGGGGGTGCTCGGATACCCTACGCCTTCGGCGGAGACCTGCGACGCTTCGGTCACGATCAACGCCGCGGACGCGCGCTGCCGGTAGTATTCCCGGGAGAGGTCCGTGGGCACGTTTCCTTCTCCCGCACGGTTCCTCGTCATGGGTGACATGACGATGCGGTGCGGAAGCTTCAACGCCCCGAGGGTAAGAGGACGAAAGAGCGGCGCGACGGCCGCTCGGGGTTCTAGGGTCTGGGTCGACATTAGGAGTGACTCCTGATGGGTCGCTCGGGGAGCGGGCCCGGCTCGCCGTAGCGGGACCGGGACGGTCCGATAGGGATAGATATACAGACTCGAGGACGGTGCGACCGTCCAAATCTGATTGAACCTTCAACGGTCGGTGTTCCAATACCGAGGTGGGGGACCGGGGTTCCACACCACGGTCCGGCCGACTCGAGCGAGGCGGCACGCCGTGACTTCCGACACCTCTCAAGGAGCTTCTTGTGGTCAGACGCTGGTTTTACGCCGTCGCCGTGGTCCTCCCGACGACGATCCTCGCGCTCGGCATGGTTTGGACGCCGACTTTGTGGGCCCTCGTGATCGTCGGCCCTCTGGTCGTGCTGGGGCTCTACGACTCCCTGCAGACCCGCCGGGCGATTCTGCGGAACTTTCCTCTGATCGGGCGCTCCCGCTACGCCTTCGAGGCCGTCCGACCCGAGATCCAGCAATACTTCATCGAGAGGGACACGGACGCGTTCCCCATTGAACGGGAGATGAGGACCCTCGTCTACCAGCGATCGAAGGGAGAGCTCGACACGCAACCGTTCGGGACGCAGCGGGAGATATACCGGGTCGGGTACGAATGGGCGGCCCACGCCCTTTGTGACACCCCGGTCCTTCAAGAGGAGCCCCGGCTCGCGGTCGGGAAGGGCGCGTGCGCCCGCCCGTACCTCGCCTCTCGCCTGAACATTGCGGCTATGAGCTTCGGAGCCCTATCGCCGACCGCGGTCGCCGCGCTGAACGGGGGGGCGGCCAAGGGAGGTTTCGCACACAACACCGGAGAGGGCGGGATTTCGCCCTACCACCTCGAGGGCGGCGGCGACCTCGTCTGGCAGATCGGGACCGGATACTTCGGATGCAGAACGGAATCCGGCGACTTCGACGCCGGACTTTTTGCCGAAAACGCGGCCCGGGACCAGGTGCGTATGATCGAGATCAAGCTCAGCCAGGGCGCGAAGCCGGGACACGGCGGGGTACTTCCGGGCCGGAAGGTGAGCGCCGAGATCGCCCGCATTCGGCACGTCCCGGTCGGAGAGACGATCCTGTCGCCCGCCCGGCACCGGGCCTTTCACACCCCCATCGAGATGATGGAGTTCGTGGCCCGGCTGCGGGAGGCATCGGGAGGGAAGCCCGTCGGCCTCAAGTTCTGCGTTGGACGGCGAGTCGACCTGCTGGCTATGTGCAAGGCGATGCTCGAGACGGGAATCACACCCGATTTCGTGACCATCGACGGGGGCGAAGGCGGCACCGGTGCGGCTCCGCTCGAATTCAGCAACTCGATAGGGATGCCGGCGCATGACGCCTGGACTTTCGGGCACAATGCACTCGTGGGGACAGGCCTCCGCGACCGCGTCCGCATCTTCGCGAGTGGCAAGATCCTCACCGGCTTTCATATGATCCGGGCCATGGCCCTGGGTGCCGACGCCTGCTACTCCGCCCGCGGCATGATGCTCTCATTGGGGTGCATCCAGGCGCTACGGTGCAACAACGACACCTGCCCGACCGGCGTGACCACCCAGAACCCCGCGCTCTACAGGGGGCTCGTCGTGCCGGACAAGGCGGAGCGCGTGTACCGGTTCCACCGCGCGACGATCGCGAGCTTCCTCGAGATGCTCGCCGCGATGGGCGTCCCCAGCCCCGATGCCGTCACACCCGATCTGATCTTCCGGCGCGTGAGTGACACGGCCGTGCGGTCTTTCGCCGAGATCTACGATCACCTGGAGCCCGGCAGCCTCGCGAACGGAGGGCCCGTGCCGGAGCCCTGGAGACGCGAGTGGGACAGCTCGAGCGCGGAGACGTTTCACGAGCGGTGAGGGGGCCGGCCGGCTACGATGGCCGTTCTAGCCCCGCAACTTGCGGGGCGCCTCGTCGCCAGGCATGGTGCCCCGTCACG
>JBBDSN010000011.1:0-2147 GCA_040904885.1 Gemmatimonadota bacterium
GGTGCAGGCAACCTCTTCACCAACCTTGGCACGGAGAGCGGCGGCACTTCGGGGGCAGCTCCCGCATGGGATCCCCCCTCGGCCCGCGCCCGGAACCGTTTGCCTGAACTGGTCCACCACCTGAGAGCCAGGATTGAGTATGTCACACTCATGATTTGAGTATGACCTCCGAGAAGCTGGGCGGTTTGGGCGTTTCCCGAGGCCGTGCGCACGTTGGAAGCGTGCTCGGCTTCGGCGTCAGCGTCGCGGCGGCAGCTCCCGCTCGAGACGTGACCGGTCCCAGTCAGCCAACTCGGCCGCGGCTTCGTATGTGCTCGTCAGAAAGCGCATCAGGACGGCGTCGGGGTCGGGGGCGGACCGCACCACATCGTAGGGCAGGACGAACTCTCCGAGCGCCTCGTGGAAGTAGGCTTCCGGAGGCTCGACCCCATGGCTCCGGAACCCTTCCGGCTCGGGATACGCATACGAGTAGAACGCCGCCTCGCCGAGACCATTCCCCGCCCAGAATCCGGCGCTCGAAAGCTCGTCGGAATACGCCTCGGTCATGACCCAGTCGGCCACGTTGGGCGCACCCCCGGGGTGCTCGGGCGCGGGCCTGCCGGAGAACCGTGTCACCGCGAGATCGAAAGCGCCCCAGAAGAAGTGCACGGGGCTCGCCTTCCCGGCGAACCCTGCCCGGAACTGATTGAACACCCGGTCGACCTGAACCAGCGCTCGCCAGAATGCGCGAACGGCGGCTCCGTTGTAGGGCCGCGGCTGCCGGTCCTCCACGAACGGTGTGGCGACCTCGACCTCGACAGGGCGCTCGAGAATGGTCACCTCGATTCCGAGATCGCTGAGCCCACCCCTGAGCTCCCGGTAGAAATCGGCCACGGACATCGGGGCGAGCCCCATCCCCCACGTCCTGCCGGCGGAGGTCTCGATCCGAAGCGCGTGGTCGGTGAAGTCGAACTCGATCGCGAAGCTCTCGCCACGGTAGGGAATCGGCGATGTCGTGAGGCCGCGCGGCGTCACGTAGAGCGTGGATCCCCAGGAGTGGTTGATCCAGGGGGCGAGCGCCAGACGCAACTTGCCGACGATCTGGGTCCAGAGGTGCACGGCGGCCCTTGTCTCCTCCCACTCCTGGAGCGGAGGCAGGATCGGCCAGGTCGGTTCGGAGGCTCCAGTCGGCATGGACTCGTCTCGCTGAGGGGTTACGGCACGAACCGGCATCATGGAAACGGGAACAGGTTTTGGCCAGACCCGCAGCCCCCGAAGCCGTTCTCGAGGAGAGGATGACGCGGCGCGTGCCGTCGGGCCGGGCACCCTGGTCATGTTCACGCAGATCGTACAGACTTCTGACTGGGTGCACGCCTGGGCCAGGTGGGACATGGTCGCGGCCGGGGAGGCCGGAGACCGGCTCACCGGGCCCGTGGTGGAAGCGACCCGGCAATCCCTGAGCGCTTGTTGAGGGTCCCGTCCCTCGCGTTCCGATCCGCACACGACATGGACCGAGCCACATGACCCAGGAGCTTCTGCAAGGGCTGACCCACTTCAAGAAGGACTACTTCCGTGAGTTCGAAGAGCACTACCGGAAGCTCGTCGCGGAGGGACAGAAGCCTGGAACGTTGTTCATCGGGTGCTCGGACTCCCGGGTGGTCCCGTCGGTCATCACCAACTCCGGACCCGGCGACCTGTTCGTCGTGCGCAACGTGGGCAACATCGTACCGCGCTTCGAGATCGATGAGGGACATCACGGGGTGTCGGCCGCGATCGACTACGCGGTCGACGTGCTGAAGGTGCGCGACATCGTCGTGTGCGGGCACTCCCACTGCGGCGCGATGCGGGCGTTGTACGAGCCTCCTGACAACGCCTCCAGGAATCTGAGCCGGTGGCTCGAGCTCGCGGCTCCGGCGAAGGTGGACGAGCCCGTGTCCGAGGAGATGCTCCGGCGGACTGAGCAGCGCTCCGTGGTGGTGCAGCTCGACCGGCTGATGAGCTTCCCGAACGTGCGGGCAAGGGTGGAAGGCGGCGAGACCGCGTTGCACGGATGGCACTATATGATCGAGGACGGAACGATGTACATCCTCGACGTGGAGTCCGGGGAGTTCGTGCTGCACCGGTAGACGAGCCTGATGTGAAACGCCGGTGCGCGGCAGGCACGCGGG
>JBBDSN010000012.1:0-2138 GCA_040904885.1 Gemmatimonadota bacterium
GCCGACCTCCGGTGGGGGCTGGGACTCTCCGTATCGCTCCCGCTCTTCGACCGGAATCAGGGCCTTAGGGCACGGAGGGACGCCGAGCTGCGCGCCTCCAGCCTGCGACACGAGGGAGCCCTGCTCCGAGTGGAAGCCGACGTACGCGACGCGTTGCAACGCTACCGGACGGCCGCCGAAGAGCTGAGCATCTACGAGACATCGGTCCTCGAGCCCGCCACCCGCAATCAGGATCTGCTCGAGACGGCCTATGCCGAGGGCAAGCTCGACCTCGAAGCGCTCCTGCTCCTCCGCAACCAGCTACTCGACGCCGAACTGGGCTACTGGGCGGCGTGGGCACGCCACCGCGAGGCGTGGGCGGCGCTCCGGTCGGCCACCGGCGCCAACCTCGAAGACGTCACCCCCGCATCCAACGAAGAGGGATCCCGATGAAGCATAGAATGAAGGCTCAGGTCCGTGAGCGTGCCGTGGGATGCGCGCTCCTGTTCCTGACGATCGCCGCCTGTGGAGGGGACGCGAGCGTCCCGGCCGAGGAGGCGCACGAGGACGAAGCCGCCGAGGGAGCCATGACGGTCCATCTCGATTCCGCGGTCCTCGCGGTGAGTGACGTGGTCGTCGGCTCGGTGGCGGGGGTGTCTTCCGGAGCACTCGCGGTCACCGGCCGCATCACCTACGACCAGGACCGGGTGAGCCATATCGGCCCCAAAACGCAGGGCCGGGTCACCGAGTTGATGGCGGAGGAAGGCTCTCGCGTCGAGTCGGGCCAGGTGCTCGCCCACCTCGAGAGCCCGGACGTCGGCTCGATCCGGGCGGAGTTGAACGAGGCCGAGGCCCTGCTCGACATCGCCAGCGAGAACTACGAGCGGGAGCAACGCCTGGAGGCGCGGGGCATCTCCAGCCGCAGGGAACTGCTGGACGCCGAGGCGGAGCTCCGCCGGATGCAGGCCCGGCTCGGGAGCGCGCAGGAGCGCCTCCGGGTGTTGGGCGCCGATACCCACGGAGAGGGTGGCCACTTCGACGTGACCTCCCCGTACGAGGGAGTCGTGGTCGCGCGTCACGCCGGCCGTGGCGAGGTGGTGGGACCGGAGGATCAGCTCTTTACCGTCGCGGATCTGTCGAGGCTCTGGATCGAGCTCGACATCTACGAGCGCGACCTCGCCCGGGTCCGCGAGGGACAGCCCGTCGAGGTGACGACGGCGGCGTGGCCGGGGCGGATCTTCCCGGGCGAGATCGTCTACGTCGGGGACATCCTCGACGCCGAGCGCCGGACGGTCCGGGCCCGCGTCGAGATCGAGAATGGTGACGAGGCTCTCAAACCGGGCATGTTCGCCACCGCGGGGATCCGTATGGATGGCGGTGACGTCGAGGGGTCCGAAATACTCGCTGTTCCGCGCGACGCGGTGCAGACGGTCGAGGGCTCTACCGTCGTCTGGGTGCCCACCGATGAGCCGGGGGAGTTCACGGCCCGCATCGTCGAGGTCGGGCGCGAGCTACCGGGGGGTCTCGTGGAAATCGTTCGGGGTCTCGATCCCGGCGCCGCCGTCGTCGTCGAGGGAGCGTTTACGCTGAAGTCCGAGCTTGCCAAGGGCGAGTTCGGCGGCCACGGCCACTGAGGGGACGACCATGATCGACAAGCTGATCGAATTCGCACTGCGGCAACGGATCCTCGTCCTCGTCACGGCCCTGGTGGTGTTGGGGGCCGGGGGGTGGGCCTACACGCGCCTGCCGGTGGACGCCTATCCGGATATCTCACCGGCGTTGGTCCAGGTATTCACGGAGACCGAAGGACTCGCGCCCGAGGAGGTGGAGCAGCTCGTGACCTATCCAGTGGAGGTCACGATGAACGGCCTCCCCGGGCTGGAGCGGGTACGCTCTGTGTCCAATTTCGGGCTCTCCGTGGTCAACGTCTATTTCGAGGAGGGCACGGACATCTACTTCGCGCGCCAGCTCGTGAACGAGCGGCTGCAGGAAGCGCGAGAGCAGATCCCCGAAGGGCTCGGGGAGCCACAGATGGGGCCCATCTCGAGTGGCCTCGGCCAGATCCTCTTCTACTATCTGGACGACGAGACGGGTCAGTACACGCTGGAGGAGCTCCGCACGATCCAGGACTGGATCGTGAAGCGGAACCTGCAGACGCT
>JBBDSN010000013.1:0-2131 GCA_040904885.1 Gemmatimonadota bacterium
CCCCAGGTGTGCACGGCCGTGCTCCCATCGGCGGATACGTTCCACTGTCCGTACACGCCCGTGTCGATCATGACGTTCGACACGGCGCCACCCTCCACCTCGAGCCGCTTCAGCCCCCGCTCCCAGCGATCCCGGGCCGAGTAGGTGAAGTAGAGGTGGCGACCGTCCTCGCTCCAGCGCTCGACGCTCCGCCGCGGGCGTAACTCCTCGTCCTCTTCGAGCTCGAGCAGCGTGCGCAATGACCCCCCAGCCACGTCCAACAGATGCCAGGCCTTCGAGGACGTGACCAGAAGCCGCCCACCGTCCGGACTCCACCGATCGACCGAAAAGTCGATCTCCGTGGTGTCGCCCGGGAGGGTGCGGAGGCCGTCCGTGACGTCGCGCGGCTCGTCGTCAGCGAGCCGCCGGACCAGGACGGCCCCATCCTCGGTGTACGCGTAAGCGTCCCGGCGGTCGTTCCAGATCACCTGCACGCGATCCTCGGACGGCTCGACGAGCTCGGTGGTTTCCCCGGACGACAGATTGAGCGCGTGGAGCCCGTAATCCGTCCCGTCCTCGCGGGTGTAGGAGGTCTTCGTCCTGACCGCGGTCGCGTACGTGATGCTCGAGCCGTCCGCAGTGAAGTCGACGTCGCGCGGCACGACATCGGTGAGGATCTCACGAACGGAGCCGTCCGCGACGGACACCAGCGCCGTGATCTGTTCGTCGGCGATGTTGCGGACCCGGTCCCAAGCGAGGAAGTCGTTCCGTGAGTCCTGAACGATGACCGCTGCGTCGGTGAGCGCGTGGAACGCCTCGCGTGCCCGCTCGGCCCAGCCGGTAGGCCGGAGCGAGAGCAGCAGTGTGCCGCCGTCGGGCGACCAGACCAACGATGTGGCCGAGGCGACCGACTTGTCGGTGCGCAACGTGAGCGGGCGGGTCTCCGAGCCACCGGTCTCGTAGAGGCGCACCTCGAAGCGGGACCCCTCGTAGTGGATGTAGACGAGCCGCGACCCGTCCGGTGACCACGTGAAGTCGCTGACTTGCGCCGGCTGCTCGTGCAGCCAGATCCGCTCACCTGACCGGGTGTCCACCACCATCGCGGTGACGAGCGCGGGTGCGACGTAGGTCGGATCTCCGTAACGCTCGTGATCCACGTCCACCCGCCCGCGTCGGGTGCGCACGACGACCACCGCATGGCTGCCATCCTCCGTCACGTCCGCCACTTGGGGTGAACCGACATCGAGCGCGAGCTCGGTCGAGAAGCGCTGGGTCTCCTGGGCCGACACCGGCGGTGACACCGACAGCGTGAGAGCCGAGGAAGCGAGAGCGACCAGGGTGAAACTGCGGAACCACGACATCGTATGTCTCCGGGCAGGCGTCCAGGCGTGCGAGGCAGGACAGGGCCTCGCTCCGACAATACCGCCGCGAAGCGCTCGGGGCGACCGCCGGGAGTGTATGCTCCGCTGGTCGCGCCGCTACGCCGTCGCTCCTGCTGATGGCCCGGCCGGGCGCCGGCGGCGACACCATCCCGCAGGCTCCGACGGCGGCGGGACGGTGGGGCACTATCTTCCGGGCTCGTCGATTGAGTACAGGCACCCCGCCGTCCGTTGGCCCACGCACGTCTCGAGAGAGCATCCATGAACCAACCGCCCGCAGTCGGAGACGTCGCGCCCGAACTCGACCTGCCGGCGCTCGGAGGAGGTCGTGCCCGCCTTCCCGAACGCCTCGACCGGCCAGTCATCGTGTCGTTCCTGAGACACGCCGGCTGACTGATCTGCCGTGCGCATCTCGTGAAGATGCACGACAGAAAAGATCGCATCGAGGAGCTCGGAGCCGACGTGGTGTTCGTCGCGTTCGACGAGCCGGAGGCGCTGCGCTCGAAGCTCACCGAGGGCATCGATCTGGCGTTCCCTCTCGGGTTCGATCCGGAGCGGGTGTCCTACCGACGGTGGGGGCTCCAGCGCGCTCCGTGGTGGAAGATCTGGCTCGACCCCAAGGTGTGGAAGACGTACGCACAGCTTCTGGCGTCGGGCCAGCGCCTACGGGGCGGCGGGGCGGACCCACTCCAACTCGGAGGGGACTTCGTCATCGCCGCGGACGGAACCGTGGCGTATTCCCGCCCACAGACACGGGACGACCGGCCGCCGGT
>JBBDSN010000014.1:0-13026 GCA_040904885.1 Gemmatimonadota bacterium
GCGTTCAGGTCTCCGCCTACTCTCGGACGCGCAAGACCCCGTCGTCCTGGCCGCCCGCCTTCTTCAACAGCCTTCTAGCCCACGAACTTCCAGCGCGTCCCGCCCGCTCCGTCCTCGAGAACGATTCCACGGCCGGTGATCTCGTCGCGGATCGCGTCCGCCTCGGCGAAGTCCTTCCGCGCGCGGGCAGCCGCCCTGGCCTCGATGCGCTCTTCGACCCACATCGACAGATCGTCGTCGACCGTGCGCGTGGCATGCGCGACCTCGAGTAGCCCGAGCACCTCATCCATGGAGCGGAGCGCGCGCAACGCGGCTTCGCGCTCGCCGGGCTTCACCGCAGTGAGCCCCTGAAGCGCACCATTGACGCCGCTGACCATCGTGAAGACGGCAGCCAGCGCATCGGCGGTGTTGAGATCGGAGTCCATCGCGGTCCGGAAGCGCGCGAGCGCCTCCTCCGCGAGCGTCGGTAGACGGGTCGCCTCCACCCCGTCGTCCGTCTCGATCTCCTCGAGCCTCGCCTCGAAGTCGAGCAATCGCTGCACGGCGGACCGCGACGACGAAAGGCCCGCTCGCGTGAAGTTCAGGTCCCCGCGGTAGTGCGACGAGATGAGCAGGTGCCGGATGGCGACAGGGTCGTACCCCTCGTCGAGCAGCTCCCGCACGGTAATGAAGTTGCCGAGCGACTTGGACATCTTCTGGCCCTCGACGAACAGGTGCTTCACGTGCAGCCAGTAGCGCACGAAGGGCTTCCCGGTAGCCGCCTCCGACTGCGCGATCTCGTTCTCATGGTGAGGGAAGACGAGGTCCTCACCCCCGAGGTGGATGTCGAGGGTGTCGCCGAGTTCGGTCACGCTCATGACCGAGCACTCGAGGTGCCATCCCGGGCGGCCCCGGCCCCACGGAGAATCCCACGCCGCGCCCGCGGCCTCGTCGTCCGACGTCGCGGCCTTCCAGAGGACGAAGTCGCGGGCGTCGTCCTTGTCATATTCGTCCTGGGCCACGCGGGCGCCACTCTTCAGCGTCGATAGGTCGATTCCCTTGAGCTTCCCGTATTCGGGGAACTTCGCGATCGAAAAATAGACCGCCCCGTCGTCGGCCTGGTACGCGTGGCCCGATTCGATGAGCCGCTCGACGAACGCGATCATGGGCTCGACGTACTCGGTCGCACGCGGGTAGGCATCGACCGGCCGCACGCCCAACACCCCGGCGTCGTGGAGCACCGCCTCACCGTAGGGCTCCGTGAACGCCCGCACGGTCACTCCGGCTTCCCGCGCGCCGCGAATGGTCTTGTCGTCGACGTCCGTGAGGTTCATGACGAAGCGCACGTCGTACCCGGACCACTCGAGGTATCGGTGCACCAGATCGAAGAAGAGGAAGGTGCGGAAGTTGCCGATGTGCGCGTGGTCGTAGATGGTCGGGCCGCAGGCATAGATGCGCACGGAGCCCGGTTCGAGCGGCTCGAACGGCTGGAGCGCACGGGCGGCAGTGTTGTAGAGCGTAAGCGGCATGAGGGGTCCTGAAGCAGAACGAGGTCTAGGAGGATGTCGCGCCGGCTGCGTCCACTTCATCGAGAACAGCGGCGAGCGCTACGGCGGGATCGGCGGCCCGGGTGACCGCCCGTCCGAGCACGAGATAGTCCGCCCCGGCAAGCACGGCGTCCGCGGGCGTGGCGACACGCTTCTGGTCGCCCACGTCCGACCCCGCGGGCCGGATGCCCGGGGTCACGATCAGGAAGCCTCCGGACGTGCGGACCCGGACCCGGTCGGCTTCGGCCACGGAGCACACGACGCCGTGCACGCCCGCGGCGACCGCGAGGTCGGTCAGGCGCGCGACCTCGTCGGACACGACCGGTAAGTCCCGCCCCCAGACTTGACCGAGCGCCGCCGCGTCGAGCGACGTCAGGACCGTGACGGCGAGCAGACGCGGCGAGCTTGCGCTCGCGGCGTCCACCGCGGCATCCAGCATGGCCCACCCGCCGACCGCGTGAAGGGTCAGCAGGTCCACATCCAGGTCGGTCGCCGCGCGCACGGCCGAAGCCACCGTGTTGGGAATGTCGTGGAGCTTCAGGTCGAGAAAGACGCGCTTTCCGGCGGCTGTGAGCTCGCGCACGAAGGAGGGACCGGCCCGCGTGTAGAGCTCGAGCCCGACCTTGTAGAAGTCGCCAGCCGCGCCGATGCGCTCGACGAGCGCACGCGCCTCGTCGACCGAAGGCACGTCGAGGGCCACGATGACTTCAGCCACGGCTCAGGCCTCCACGAGCTGAAGGTCGTCCCAGGTCGCCACCCCGCGCCTTTGGCCCCAACGCTCGAGGTCTCGAGCGATCCGGGGTCCGGCGCTCGGCAGCGCGAACGATGCGGTCCCGATCTGCACCAGTTGCGCTCCGGCCCGCGCGTAGGCCACGGCATCTTCGGCGCACGCCACGCCGCCCACGCCGAGGAGCGGCAGGCGGGTATGGGTGCGGGCTTCCCGCACCGCCCGCATGCCCGCGGGCCGAAGCGCCGGACCGCTCACCCCACCCTGCCCCGCCCCGATGACCGGCGTACCGTCTTCGGGGTGCAGGAGGAGACCGGGCAGCGTGTTCACCAACGTGAGCCCGTCCGCCCCGGCATCGGTCGCGGTGCGCACGGTCACGGGCAGCCGAGTGTCGTTCGGCGCGAGCTTCGCGAGCAATGGCCGGTCGGTCCTGGCCCGGCACCCACTGACGATCTCAGCGACTTGTTCAGGATCGAGCGCGAACGGGACGCCGGCCCGGTCCCGGTCGTTCGGGCATGAGAGGTTGAGCTCGAAGCCCAGGAATCCGGCGTCTGCGTCCATCGCCTCGACGAGCTCGAAGAACTCCTCGACGGTGTGTCCGGCCACGCTCACGAACACGCGGGCCCGGCGAACGTTCGCGGCCAGCCACGGAAGCTTGTCGCGACGCGTCGCCGCCAGCCCCGGGTTGGCGAGACCCACGGAGTTGATCATGCCGCCGTCGAACTCGGCCACGCGCGGCGAAGGGTTGCCGGCACGCGGCTCGACCGTCACGGACTTCGTCACGAAGCCCCCGAGGGCCTCGAGATCGAGGACGTCGACCAGCTCCAACCCGAAGCCGCACGTCCCCGCCGCGAGCAGCACGGGGTTCTGGAAAGTTACGCCGAAGACATCAGTCTCGAGCTTCACCGCGGTCGGATCTCGGTCAGTCTCGCCAACAGCTCCTCCTCCAGCGCCTCGAACCCCACGGCCGGACGGCCGCGCGCGGCCAGAACGTAAGGACTTCGGGGGTGTCGCTCCAGACGCGCGCGAAGGTCGGCACGATCGGGCTCGTCCTCCGTGAGCTGGAGAGCGGCGAGCAGCGCCTTGGGCGCCCAGGGCTCCTCCGACGCGGTGTTGGCGTAGGCGAGGAAGAAACCCCTGGCGATCCGGGGGGCGTCGAGGCGGTCGCGAGCGAGCTCTCCGGCCATGAACCAGGCGAGGGGCGCGTCGAGCCCGCCGAAGGCCAACGTCTCGAGTTCGTCGATGGCCGCGAGCAACTCGCCCACCTCGGGGTCGTCGAGCGAGGGAAGCAACAGCGCTCGCAACGCGAACGCGTCCCCCACGTCATCCGCCTCGGAAAGCCGCCAACCGGCCAGGGTCAGCCGGGCTTCCGCTGCCGCGGGTCCGCGCCCGTCCGACACCCGGCGCGCCCGACGCTCGGCCTCCGCGGCACGTCCGGCCCGACGGAGAAGACGGGCCTGCTCGAGCGCCATCCGGTCACGTACGTCGCGCTCCCAGGCCGCCCCATCGACCGACTCGAGTAGCTCGGCCGCGAAGCCGGCACCCCACCGTCGTTCGGCCGCGTGCAGACCCGACACCACCGCATCGGCGCGCACCGCGGCCTCCGGGTAGGACAGGAGCCGTTCGACCGACTCTCGGGTCCGCCGGCGATCATCCAACTCGATCCCCCAACGAAGCCGCTCGAGCGTGGCCTCGACCCGGAGCGGCGGGTGGATGTCGCTCGCCCGGTCGAGGTCCCACCACCCGGCGTCCGGATTGTCGGCCGCGAGGAGCAGCCGGCCACGGTGAAGGTGCCCCTCGCCGCGGACGGCCGGCGTGGTCGCCCCGGCGAGCGCCTCGTTGAAGAGCGGGATCGCGGCGCCTCGATGGCCGGACGACGCTTCCAGTACGCCCAGATACACCTGCGCGGCGAGCCGCTCGTCCGGGGTCTCGGCGAGTCGGCTGCTGTGGAGGAGGGCGGCACGGGCGGCCGAGAGATCACCGGTACGGAGATGCGCGCGTCCGAGCAGGAACGCCGCCTCGTACGCCCATCCGCCCGCGGGATCGCTGCGGAAGCCGCTGGCGGCTTTGCGGATGGCGTCGACGTAGAGCGGAGCGGCCAAGGAGTCACGCCCTTCGCGCCGGAGACGCTCCGCGTCCTCGAACAAGTGCTCGGCGTTGTACAGCGCGTTGTAGTAGGTGCAGGCCGTTCCGAAGACGAGCATCCCCGTGAGCGCCGCGCCGGCTCTTCTCACAGGGGCTCGCATCAGCGCGAGCCTCCCAACCCGTTCCCCGGAGGATACCGTTCGAGAAAACGGAGTACCGCATTGGCGATGCCGGAAGCCGCCCGTTCCTGGAAATGGTCCTGAACCATGAGGTTGGCCTCCTCCTGGTTCGTGACGAACCCGACCTCGACGAGCACGGAGGGCATGATCGCGTTCGTGAGCACGGCGAGGGGACCCTGCTTCACCCCGCGGTTGGGCCCGGGGTGGAACTTCGCCAGCTCGTCCTGGACCATCTGGGCGAGCAACGCCGACCAGTGCTGGTGATCGAAGTTGCGCAGCTCACGCAGGATGAAGTCGAGGTCCGACTGGCGCGCCGGGTCGACACCCCGCCCGCGGATGGTGAGCGGGGCGTTCTCGTTCGCCGAGACCCGCCGCTCATCCTCGGTGCGCGCTTCGGAGAGGAAGTACGTTTCGAAGCCGCGGGTGGTGCGCCGGACGGGATACGAGTTGGCGTGGATGGACACGAACACGCCCGGGCGCTCGCCCTTGGCGTCGGTGGCCAGGAGCCCGCGCTCCCAGAGGTCCACGAAGCCGTCGTCGTCGCGCGTCATCCGGATCTCGATCTTCTGCTCCTCGCCGAGGATCCTCGCCAGCTTCCGGGCGATGCCGAGGGCGATGTCCTTTTCCCGCACGCCGGAAGGGCCGATGGCTCCGGGATCGGCCCCGCCGTGGCCAGCGTCGATCCAGACCACACGCACCCCGTCGTAGAATGACGGAGCATCGAGAGCGGGCGCTGTCGGCTCGGGGAGCGCTGGCGTGGCTCGATCGGGCGCCGGACCGGCCCTGGGCACGGTGGCACCGGGATCGCCGGCCCGCAGCGTAGAGCTTCCAGCATCGTACTCGTAGAACTCGGGCAGGCGTTCCGGGAATAGATCGGTGACGAGCTGGAGCGGCACGTACGCCTCGTTGCCCTCGCGGAAGGGAGCATCCGCGAGCTGCAGCGTCGTGCCTCCCCACCGGAAGAACGGCGATCCCAGCTGGAACGTGAGCTCCGCCCGGGATCCGGCGGAGAGGGAGACGCGGTCGTCCGACTCCTGCGCCGTCCAGCCGAGGCTTCGAAGCGTCCCGAGGGAGAGGCCCGCGTAACCCCTGGCCATCGATACCGGGACACGTTCCACGGACCGGTCCTCGCGCTCCACGAGCAACTCCGGCGCCGCCGTCTGAGCGGCTCCGGCGTGGGGTAGTGTAAGCGCAGCCATGAGGGCCACGAACCCCGCGCTGAAGCGAGCGCGGCGCATCACTGGGCCTCGATCGCGCGCTGGGCTTCCCGGTCTTGCTGCTTACGCTTCAATGCTTCTCTCTTGTCGTGAAGCTTGCGGCCTCGGGCCGTCGCGAGCGTGATCTTGGCGTAGCCTCGAACGAAGTAGATATCGAGAGGGATGAGCGTGTTGCCCTTCTCTTCGACCTGACCGACGAGCTTGCGGATCTCCTGCTTGTTGAGCAGCAGCCGACGCGTGCGGGTCGGATCGACATTGGCCCGATTCGCCTGTTCGTACGGATTGATGTGCAGGCTGTAGAGGAACACCTCGCCCGACTCGACACGGGCGAACGCATCCTGGAAGGAGACCTGTCCGGCTCGGAGCGACTTCACCTCCGGACCACGGAGCTCGATGCCCGCCTCCACCGTCTCCAGGATCTCGTATTCGTGACGCGCCTTACGGTTGCGCGCTACGACCTTCCGACCGTTCTCGCTCACGACTTTTCCTGAAAGCTCACGACCCCGACCCTACTCGCCTTCCGCATGGTGGACACCTGGGCGAATTCGCCCCCGAGGATAAACACTAGGGACCCGTAATAGATCCAGAAAAAGAGGACCGCCGCGGTCGCGAGATTTCCAAACGCGCTCCCGTAGTCGGCGACCTCCGTCGCGTACCACGAGAACGCCGCCTTCAGGACCTCGTGGCCCAGGGCCGTGAACGTCGCGGCGATGGCGGCCGTCCTCCACCGGATGCGTCCGGCCGGGAGATACCGATAGATGACGAGGAAGAGGACCCAGACCGACGTGAACGCGACCGTGAGGCCGAACACGCGTTGCGCGAGCGTCAGCGTCCAACCTTCGAGCCCGATGACGCCGACGGAATAGCTCATGACCGCGGACAAGGCCACGGTGACCCCGAGGTTGAGGGTCAGCAGGACGAGGCTGATCAACACCACGACCACGTCGAAGACCTTCGCCTCGAGAATACCCCGGCGAGTTCCCACGTCGAAGATCTCCCGCAACGCGATGCGCACGGTCCCGACCACCCGGGTCGCGAGCAGGACGAATACGATGGACCCGATCAAGGTGAAGCCGGTCCTCTGCTCGATGAGCCCTTCGACGAGCGCCTGGACGGCGCCCGAAAGATCGACCCCGGCTTGGGGAAGGACCTCGGTGAGGAGCGACAGGACCGCCGCCGTCGGATTCTCGAAGCGGCTGCTGAGGACGAAGCCGGTCAGTCCCACGCCCAGGATGACAAGCGGGAAGAGCGCGATGAGCACGTTGAACGCGACCGCGCTGGCCATGAAGAAGACATCGTCTTCATCCGCCTTGTCCCGCAGCCTGCGGGCGAACTCGAGAGCCCGGTACCCTGGCCGAAGGTGCCGGGGGCTTTCCCGATCGGTCAGTCCTTCGCTCCGTCCTCGTCCGCGGCCTCGTCACCGGCCGCTTCTCGCGCCGCCTGGACTCCGGCCCGGTAGGCCGCCTTGGACCGATCGAGCTTGTGTTCGAGGTCTTCGCGCGCCTCGTGGGCCGCATTGCGTCCGGCATCGACCGCTTCACGAACCTCGTCGAACCTCGTCTGCACGCCTTCGCGAGCTTGATCGAAGCGTCCTTCGAGATTCTGCTGGGCCTCCTTCATCCGGTCTTCCGCGGCGTCGCGAAGCTTGAGCGCGCGCTCCCGCAACTCGGCCTGGGTATCCTCGCCGGATTTCGGGGCGAAAAGCAGCGCCAATCCGGCACCGAGGAGAGCACCGACTACGAAGGAGCCGACCTGGCCGCCTCCTTCGCGCTCGATGACGATGTAGGGCACGTCGTTCTGATCCCGCATTGTTCAACCTCCGGATGGCCTGAATATGCTCGGTCGACCGGTACTCCCTAATCTAACAGGTCGCCGAAAAAGTCATATCACCCAACGTGGATCCTGGGGTTCGATGTCGGGCGCTTCCACGCCTTCACGGCCCATCAAGCCATACGTGAGCCGCTTGGACAACTCGACACCCGGCTGGTCGAGCGGATCCACGCCGTAGAGCGCGCCGGCATAGACGGTCGCGATCTGAAACAGCATGAGCAGCTCCCCGAGGATCTCCGGCGTAATACTCCCCACGGAGAAGGTCGCGTTGGGGCGGCCCTCCCGGCGCAGGGCCTCAGCGGTCGCCTTGCGCTCGGTGGCGAGCAGTCCTCCGAGGGTGTGCCCCCCGAGATACGCGAGCGCCTCGATCTCGGGATGGCGGGCCGGGATCGTCACGTCTTCGCCCGGGTCCTGCACATCGACGAACAGGACGACCTTGTCGTGCGGCCCCTCCATGAGCAGCTGGAGCAACGAGTGCTGATCCGTGGCGCCCAGCGCCGCGAGGGGGGTCGGGCCGGTGTGCCCAGTCGTGCCATCCTCCGCCTTGGCCTTGCCGAGGCTCTCGGCCCAGAGCTGCTGGAACCATGCGGCCAGCGACCGGAGACGATCAGCGTAGGGCATGAGCACGTGGATGTGACGGCCCTGAGAGCGATCGGCGTGATGCAGGAGCGCGGCGAGGAGTCCCGCCGGATTCCGCACGAGATCGGGGGTCCGGCAGCGCTCCTCCATCCGGGCTGCTCCGGCGAGCAGGCGTCCCGGGTCGACACCGCATACCGCCGCGGGCAGCAGGCCGACCGGCGAAAGCACGGAGAAGCGGCCGCCCACGTTCTCGGGGACGGGAAGCGTGGGAATGTCCTCCGCATCACTGATCTGGCGCAGCACGCCTCCTGTGGGATCCGTAGTGAACAGGAAGTGTCCACGCGCCTTGTCGGCGCCCACCGCTGTCTCGACCCGCTCGCGCGCCACGAGGTATTGCGCCATGGTTTCGGCGGTCGTGCCCGACTTGCTGATGACGTTGAAAAGCGTCCGTGCGGGGTCGACCCGCTCGAGGAGCCCACGAAAGGTGAACGGATCCGGGTTGTCCACCACGTGCAATCGGGGGAAATGATCGCGCTCTTCGTCACTCAACTGGTTCCAGAACGGGCCGAGCAGCGCGTCGCGGAGGGCGATTGCGCCGAGACCCGATCCGCCGATGCCGAGCACGACGACATCCTCGAACCACTGGCCGAAGCCGTCGGCGAGCTCCCGCACCTGGGCCGCGGTCTCCGACGCGTAGGGGAGCTCGAGAAAGCCGAGCTGGCCTTCGGCACGCCTTCGCTCGAACCGCTCGTGCGCGGTCTCGAACGCGGTCGCGAGGGGTCCTGCGAGCGTTTCCTGGTCCACGCCGCCCGTCACGCGCGGCGCCATCAGGTTTCCATAGTCGAAACGCACACCTTCCATCAGCCGATCTCCACCGTGAGTCCGTCGTACGCACCGAAGACGCCGTCCGGGAGCCGGGCGTCGAGCTCGGCCTGGCGCACCCTGTGCGTGAGATGAGTGAGATACGTGCGCCGGGCGCCGAGCGACCTGGCGGCCTCGACGGCCTCCTCCACGTTGAAGTGAGACGCGTGGGGCTTGCCGAACCAGAGCGCGTTCAGCACCAGAACCTCGACGCCTTCGAGCACCTCGCGGGCCTGGTCGGGGAGTAATTTCGCGTCCGTCACGTACCCCAGATTCCCGACCCTGAACCCGTAGGTGTGGCAGCCCCCGTGCGGGACCCGGACCGGACGGAACGTCTCTCCCAGCAACTCCACGTCGCGCCCCACATCGAAGTCGTGCAGCCGAATGCGGGGCTTGGAGCTCCCCTTGGGAGGCTGGAATGCATCGTCGAAGATGTATTGGAAGTGTCGCTCGATCGTCTCCCGGTACTCGGACGCGACGTACGCGTCCATGTCGCCCTTGCGGACCGTGAAGATGCGCACGTCGTCGATGCCGTGGACGTGGTCGGCATGGACGTGGGTGAACCAGACCGCGTCGATCGCGTCCACTCGGGCGGCGATGAGCTGAAG
The DNA here is from genome assembly GCA_040904885.1 of Gemmatimonadota bacterium. GTDB lineage: Bacteria > Gemmatimonadota > Gemmatimonadetes > Longimicrobiales > Gaopeijiaceae > JAWLHJ01. Next base: position 9,613 of record JBBDSN010000014.1, read on the forward strand.
CCGGAGCTCGGGCGGCGTATCCACGAGAAGCCGCTGCCCTCCCTCCAGCTCGAGTAGCGCGCCGTGCCGCGTGCGCTGGTCACGGGGATCGTCCGACGTGCACGTCGCGCAGTCGCAGCCGATGACGGGCACCCCGAAGGACGTGCCGGTTCCGAGGAACGTCAGCTTCATCGTCACCCCGCTAGAGCCGCTCGAGACGCATGGTGTTCGTCGACCCGGATTCGTGGAACGGGAAGCCGGCCGTGATGACCACGGTCGCGCCCGGGTCACCGACGCCGCTCCGGCGCACCTGCTCGCACCCGTACTCGGCCAGCGCGGTGTAGGACAACTCGACCGAGTCGGCCAACACCGGACAGACCCCCCATACCGCGGCGAGCTGGCAGTAGGTGGCGGGATCGGTCGTGACCGCGAAGACCGGCACGGGGGGGCGGTAGGACGTCATGAGTCGGGCGGAAAAGCCCGACCGGGTGATGACCACGATGGCCGGAGCACCGACCTGCCGGACCGATTCCATGGCGGCCGCGGCGACCGCGTGCTCTCGCGGTGAAGCGCCCCCACGCGACATCAGACCCTGCTTGGTGAGATAGCGTGGACCCCGCTCGAGGAAGCCGCTGCGCTCGATCTCCCGGCCGATGCTCACGATGGCGCGCACCGCTTCTTCGGGATACTGACCGACGGCGGTTTCGCCCGAGAGCATGACCGCGTCCGTCCCGTCCAGGATCGCGTTCGCCACGTCGGAAGCCTCCGCCCGTGTCGGGCGGGCGTTATCGATCATCGACTCGAGCATCTGCGTGGCCGTGATGACCGGCCGGCCGTAGTAGTTGGCCAGCTGGATGATGCGCTTCTGCGCCAGCGGCACCCGCTCGAACGGAAGCTCGACGCCGAGGTCCCCCCGTGCGACCATGACCGCATCGGTCTCCGCCAGGATCTCCTCGATCGCCCTCACCGCCTGAACCTTCTCGATTTTGGCGACGACCAGCGCCCTTCCGGCGACACGCTCCTTGAGGTCGGTCACGTCCTCGGGCTGCCGCACGAAGGACAGCCCGATGTACTCGACCCCGGTCTCGAGCGCGAAGTCGAGGTCCGCGAGATCTTTTTCAGTGAGCGAAGGAGTCTGGAGCGCGATATCCGGAAGATTGATCCCCTTCCGACTCTTCAGGAGCCCCCCGCGGACGACCTCGAGCCGGGTCCGGAGTCCCGCGGACGCCACGCAGCGAAGCTCGAGCATACCGTCGTCGAGCAGGACCTGGGCCCCGGGCATGATCTCTTCGGCGAGCGTCTCGTACGTCGTCGGGATCTCGTCAGCCTCGGCGACCGACTCCGGAGCCATGACGACCTCCTCGCCGGCGGTGAGCCTGCGGTCGCCACCCAGTTCTCCGACCCGGATCTTCGGCCCGGCGAGGTCGACGAGGACGGCGACCGGCCGCTTCGCTTCGCGAGAAGCCTTGCGGACCTCGGCGATCGCCCGGGCGTGATCTTCGCGCGCTCCGTGCGACATGTTGATGCGTGCGAGGTCCATCCCGGCCGACACGAACGTGCGAATCATCTCCGGAGAGGAGCTTGAGGGTCCCAGAGTACAGACGACCTTCGTTCGGAGCATGAAATGCACGCCTTGGAGGGGATGTTCGGCGACGTTGCCAAGTCGAATTGTGGTGGAGGCTCAGAGAGCGGGCAACACCCCCCGGGGGTGGCGCCGAACGCGCGATCGCAGTCTTTTCCCGGCCCCGGTACGATCCACTCGACCTTTGGACCATGACGTATACCCACGTCGACACACCCAGCGCCGCCGGTGACCTGAAGAAGGTCCTGACCTCCGCCTCCCGCATCGCTCTCGACTGTGAAGCCGCGGGGTTCCATCGATACGACAACCGACTCTGTCTAGTCCAGGTCACGGTCGGCGAAGACACCTATGTCGTGGACCCATTGGCGATCGATATCGCGGCGCTGTTCGCCAACGTGCTCGAGCGGGAAGACGTGCCCGTGGTGATGCACGGCTCGGACTTCGACCTGAGACTTCTCGGCGGTCAGTTCGGGCTTCGGCTACACGGACTGTTCGACACCCAGATCGCGGCCTCCCTGCTCGGCGTGGATGGGCTGGGACTCGCGGCGCTCCTGGAGGACCGCTTCGGGGTCAAGCTGTCGAAGAAGTACCAGCGCGCCGATTGGGCCGAGCGCCCGCTCAGCAACGAGATGCTGGAGTACGCGGCCAGCGACACGCGCCACCTGTTCCGTCTCGCCGACGAGCTCGCGGCGGAGCTCGAGGCCGCCGAGCGTGCCTCCTGGGCCGAGCAGGAATGTCGCGCCCTCGAAAGCGTGGCCGTCGAGGCCGACGCCGCCGACGACCCGGCAGAGGATCCGGTCGTGCGCGTCAAAGGCGCCCGCGACCTCTCCATCCATCAGGTCGCGGCCCTGCGAGAAGCCCTGACCTGGCGCGACGAAATCGCGCGTGCCAAAGACCGGGCCCCCTTCCGGGTGGTCGGAGACGGGCCGCTGCTCGCCGCCGTGGCCCAGCATCCGCGGACCGTGAACGACCTCGCGGACGTCAAGGGATTTCCCGGAAACCTGGCCCGTTCCGACGGTGAGACGCTCCTCGAACGGCTACGGGCCGTCACGGGCGCCGCGGAAGAGGAGTTGAAGCCCTATCCCCGCGCCGCGATGCGTGGTCCCGGGCGTCCGCCGCCTGAAGTGGAAGAGCTCGCCAACCGCCTGAAGGACGTGCGGAACCGGAAGGCCGGTGAGATCGGCCTTCCCCGTGGCACGGTCCTCTCGAACGCGGTGCTCCTCGCGATCGCGACCGAGGCGCCCGAGAGCCTCGAGCAGTTGGGATCGATCGACGGAATGCGCCCGTGGCGCCTCGCCCTACTGGGGCGCGAGCTCCTCGAAGTGATCGACCGGAACCGCTGACGGCGTCAGGCCGCCTCCTCTTCCTTGCGCTTGCATTCGATGCAGTACCGGGCATGCGGCAAGGCATCCAAGCGATCGAAGCCTATATCGGACCCGCACGTGTGACAGGCCCCGAACTTCTTCGGATCGTTGTAGAGCCGCCGCAGCGCTTCTTCGAGCCGATAGAGGTAGCGCCCCTCTTTGGTCGCGAACGCGGCCGCCTTCTCGCGCTCCATCGCCTCCGTGCCCTGGTCTGCCATATGGTCCGTATATGCGGCCAAGTCGGAATCGCCGGACTCGCGATCGGCCTTGGCCATCTCGTCGAAAAGGCCGAGCGCCTTCAGCGCACGGGCGCGCTCGTCGAGCAACCGCTTCTCGATATGGGCCAACTGTTTCTTGTTCAGGGCCATGTCATTCCCTCGGTCGGCTGGAATATCAGCCATAAAAATTAACGTCGCGGTCGACCGTCGTCCACGCCGGTACTCCGGCACGTGCCGTCCGGGATCCCGTGGCCGTTCCCCGGGTACCCCC
>JBBDSN010000015.1:0-12860 GCA_040904885.1 Gemmatimonadota bacterium
AAAAAAAAGCCGCCCGGATTCCCTTTCCTTGGAGGGGAGCCCGGGCGGCGGTGCTTCTGGAGCAGGTTGAGATCAGAGCTTCGGGCGCTCCTCGGCGTTCGAACGGTTGAGCTCGACGATGACCGGCTCACCGCGTTCGACCATGACCGGGACGTTCCAGTAGAGCTCCGTGTACGGGAGGTCGTAGCGGGCGTGGACCCAGTACTGGCCGGGCTTCACGCGAAGGTTGCCGCGCGCCACGCCGCTCGCGTCGGTCGTGTCCACCGCAATGTCGAGTCCGGCCTCGCGCTGCTTGGCGAGGAAGATGTCTCCGACTCCCTGGAACGCTTCGTCCGCCCAGTTGTCCTGGAGGATGCGGATGGAGTCGGACGCCCTGATCGTTCCCCGCTGGAGCGAGTCGAACTCGTCGAAGGCGGCATTCATCTCCGCCTCGACCCGCCCGAGCTCCGAGTCGAAGTCCTGCCACTCGCGGAAGAGCGCCACGTAGCGGGCTTCCCCCCGGGAGAACTGCTCCATCGCGGCGGTCAGCGTCTGCAGCGTGTCGCGCAGCGTGTTCCAACGCCGCTGCGCCGCGTCCCATTCCAGCTGGGCCTCCTGGACTGCGTCACGCGCCTCGAGGAGCTCGGCGGGGATCTCCGGCTCCGGCGTCCCAAACGCTTCCGTGAGCGAGTCGAAGACCTGGTCACGGTCGTAGGGAAGTAGTTGGACCTCGATGTCGGAAAGCGCACGTGTGGTCATGCCTTCGCCTTCGGGGTCCGGGGTCTCGATCTCCATCGTCACCACCACCTCGCCCGGGCCGCATGCGGCCGTGGCAAGGAGGAGGCCCATGGCGGCCGGGAGTATCCTACGCCTCATGGTGAGCTCCGTCCGTCGGTTGCTTGGGGGGAACGAAAAGCGAACCTAGTGCGGGGTGTGCCCCGCATCAAGTTCCAGCCGGGGCAATCTACGCGGTTGAAGCGCGAGCGCCAGGGTGTCGAAGATACGCCGACCCCAGTCGGTCGCCCGTTCAATAGCGAAGCGTCGCCGGGAGGATGTAGCGGGCCGGATCTTCCGCGGTGCCGTTGACGCGCACCTCGTAGTGCAGGTGCGAGGCGGTGGCGATGCCCGTGCTCCCGACCTGCGCGATCAGCTCTCCGCGTTTCACCTCCTGCCCGACCTGCGCGATCAGCTTGGAGGAATGCCCGTAGAGTGTCGTGTAGCCGTATCCATGGTCGATCTCGACCGTGAGTCCGTACCCGGCGACCCATCTGGCCCGGGTCACGCGCCCCTTCGCGGCGGCGTAGATCGGCGTTCCGGACGGAGCGGCGATGTCGACCCCGGGATGCGGGATCGGGCGGTTGTGGATCGGGTGCATCCGGGCCCTGGAGTAGCTGCTCGAAAGCCAGCCCGAGGTCGGCAGGATCGAGGGCGTCGACTCGAGCAGGTCGCGGTGGGCGACGACCGAGTCGGTCGCGGTCTCGAGGCTCTCGGAAAGGAGCCGCGCCCGCCGCTCCAGCGCGTTGAGGTCGTAGGAGACGGCGAAGAGGGACCGTGCGAGCACCGGATCGGTCGGCCACAAGGTCGACGATTCCGGCGTGCCGAGCCCCGGGCCTCCGACACCCGCCTGCAGGACCTCTGGCGCGATCAGCTCGAGCCCGGCGACACTGCGGAAGTGGGCATCGTTCGCGGCGACCTGGTCCAGCGCGGACTCGATGGTGACGATGCGTCTCTGGAACTCGGCGAGCTCGGTCTCGAGCGCGCGATTGCGGGCTTCCAGCACCGCGGCCTGGATCCGGCCGGTTCCATCCAGCCCGATCCCGAACGTGAACGCCAGAATCGAGAGCAGCAGGAATCCGCCGACCCACGCGCCGACGCGCAGGCCACGCGACGAAACCGAGTATTGGCGGACCGGACCGTCTTGACCCCGGAGAACCAGAAAGGTCCATCTGTCTCGCTTCATTGGTCAGCCTCGGTGCTCATGAACCCGCCTTCCCCACACCCCGGCATGCCACGCCCGTGGGGGGCGGAACCGGAACCTGGACCTTCCTCGTGAACATGGGAAGCTACGGTGTGACGAAGCGGGGTGTCAACCAACGTCAAGCAGGTTCCGTGCCGGTGGCCCAGGAGGGCTCGATGCGCGGAAACAGGGCGTTTCCCTTCCGTACCGTGCGGCCCGCGAGTGCCACGGATCTCGCTTTTTGCAAGGTTGGAACCGCTTCGAGCCCGAGCCGTCCGGCGAGTTCCGCCATGCGTTCCGGGGTCACGGGCTCGAACAAGGCGCACAGGACCGTCAGGACCCGGACGAGGGTCGCGAGCGTCTCGTCGAGGGCGGGCCCGTCTTCCGGATTCCTGGCCTGGGTCCAGGGCTGACGCTCTTCGACGTACCCGTTCGCCTCGCGCGCCAGATCCATGGCCGCCGCGAGCGCGTCGTGCACCCGGTACTCGCCCATGGCCACGCGAGCGTCGTCGAGCGCGCGCTCGATCTGCTCCGACAATCCCGTGTCCGGTCCCTCGGGCACGACGCCGTCCCGGTACTTCGAGACCATCGACAGCGCGCGGCTCGCGAGGTTGCCGAGCACGTTCGCCAGCTCGTCGTATCGCGTGAGAAATCGTTCCGGGGTGTAGGACGCGTCTCCGCCGGTGGGCATCTCCCGAAGGAGGTACCAGCGGACCGCGTCGGTTCCGAACTCGTCCCTGAGTGCGAGCGGGTCCACGACGTTGCCGAGCGATTTGGACATCTTCGTGTCGCCCACGACCCACCACCCGTGCGCCAGGATGCGGCGGGGCACAGGCAGGCCGACGCCCATGAGCAGCGTGGGCCAGTAGACGGCGTGCGTCGTGAGGATGTCCTTGCCCACGATGTGCAGGTCGGCCGGCCACCAGGACGCGGAGACGTCTTCGAAGCCCTGAGCGTCGGCTGGCGCATCCGGCTGGATGGCGCCCGAGGCCGTCAGATAGTTGATGAGCGCGTCCACCCAGACGTAGGCCACGTGCTCCCCGTCGAACGGAAGCGGAATCCCCCACTTCAGCCGGCTCCTGGGACGTGAGATGGAGAGATCGCCGAGCGGCTTCTTGAGGAAGCCGAGCACCTCGTTGCGGCGCATCTCCGGCACGATCCAGTCCGGGTTTTCCTCGATGTGCCGGACCAGGTCTTCCTGGTACGCGCTCATGCGGAAGAAGTAATTCTTCTCTTCCACGTGCGTGACGGGCCGGCCGCAATCGGGGCACGTCTCGTCGGGGCCGAGGTCCTTGCTCGTCCAGTAGCGCTCCTCGTGGATGCAGTACCAGCCGGAGTAGGACCCTTCGTAGATCTCGCCACGGTCCCACAGGCGCTGCAGGAAAGCCTGGACGACGGCGATGTGCTCGGGCTCGGTGGTCCGGATGAAGCGGTCGTGCGAGATGCCGAGCGTCTCCCACGCGGCCCGGAAGCGCTCGGCCATCAGGTCGCAGAGCTCGATCGGGGCCATGCCGCGCTTGTCCGCTTCCGCCTCGATCTTCTGGCCGTGCTCGTCCGTTCCGGTCAGGAAGAAGACGTCCACGCCGTCCTGGCGGTCGAATCGGGCGAGCACGTCGGCCAGGATCGTGGTGTAGGCGTGACCCAGATGAGGCTCGCCGGAGGCGTAGTAGATCGGCGTCGTCAGATAACGGCGTCGGGGCGCGGTCAAGAGTCGGTGGTCCGTGGTTCGTTCTGTGGGGGTTGTTCGGGTGACGAGCTCACTTCCTGCTTCAGGTCGGCCAACGGCACGACCCGCCGGTCTCCCTCGGGTCCGCGCAGATTGACGGTGTCGGCCCAGATGTCCACCGAGACGACCTTCTCGTCCCCGAGGGACGTGCGGATCGTGCGGCCTTCACGGGGGAAGCGCCGCCGGGCTTCGACGTACGTCTTGTGCTCGTACATGAGGCAGCACATGAGCCGTCCGCAGCACCCGCTGATCTGTGCCGGGTTCAAGGACAGGCGTTGGTCCTTCGCGAGCTGCAGGGAGACCGGCTTGAGCTCGGGAAGCCAGGTGGAGCAGCAGAGCTCACGACCGCAGCGGCCGACGCCCCCGAGCAGGGCGGCTTCGTCCCGCACGCCGATCTGCTTCAACTCGATGCGGGTCCGGAACGTCCTCGCCAGGTCGCGCACGAGCTGGCGGAAGTCGACCCGCTTCTCGGCGGTGAAGTAGATGATCAGCTTGTTGCGGTCGAACTGCCACTCGGCCTCGGTCACCTTCATGCGCAGGTCGTGCTTGGCCACCAGCGTGCGCGTCTCGGTCCGCACCCGCTGCTCGTCCGAGCGCAAAGGCTCGAGACGCTCGACCTCCTCGGGCGTCGCCAACCGCAGGATCCGGTTCTCGGGCGTCGGGGTCGAGCAGCCCCCCGAAGAGGAGCACTTCCGCTCGGCGACCACGCCGATGGCCGAGACCTGCCCGAGATCCTCGCCCCGGTCCGCTTCGACCACGACGTGCATGCCCGCGTGGAGGTCCATCCCTCCGTAGGAGAAATAGCTCTTGCGGGAGCCCTTGAAACGAACTTCGGCGAAACCGGCCATGGTCGGGTCGTCCTACGCCTCCCGCCAGGCGCCGATGGCTTCGTACTTCTTCCACCGGCCCTCACGGAGCTCGTCCACGGGGAGCCGTTCCAGCTCGGCGACGGTGCGGTCCAGGGCCGCGCCGAGGCGGTCGGCGGTCCCGTCCCAGTCTGTATGCGCGCCGCCTTCCGGCTCCGGCACGATCTCGTCGCACACGCCGAGTTCGAGCAGGTCCTTGGCCGTGAGCTTGAGCGCCGTCGCCGCTTTCTCCTTGTGCTCGGCGGAGCGCCACAGGATCGCGGCGCACCCTTCCGGCGAAATGACGGAGTAGATGGAATGCTCGAGCATGAGGATGCGGTCCGTCACGCCGATGCCGAGGGCTCCGCCCGACATGCCTTCGCCGATGACCGCGGACACGATCGGGACGCGCAGCCTGGCCATCTCCCTGAGGTTGAGGGCGATGGCTTGGCCGATCCCCCGCTCTTCGGAGCCGATGCCCGGGTAGGCGCCGGGGGTGTCGATGAAGGTGATGACGGGCCGGCCGAACTTCTCCGCTTGTCTCATGAGCCGCAGCGCCTTCCGGTAGCCTTCGGGATGGGGCATCCCGAAGTTGCGCCGCAGGTTTTCCTTCATGTCCCGGCCCTTCTGCTGGCCCACGATCATGACCGAGCGCCCGTTCAGGCGCGCCCAGCCGCCCACGATCGCTTCGTCGTCCCGGAAGTTCCGGTCGCCGTGCAGCTCCACCCAGTCCGCGAAGACGCGTTCCACGTAGTCGAGGGTGAACGGGCGCTGGGGATGGCGCGCGACCTGAACCTGCTCGATCGGCTTCAAGGTGTCGTACGTCTCGCGCTTGAGCTTGCCGAGCTTTTCACGCAGGACGCCGACCTCGTCGGTCACGTCGATACCCTTCCGGTCCGCGAGATCGAGCAGCTTGTCGATCTGCGTCTGGATCTCGACGATGTCGCGCTCGAACTCTAGATGCACGTTCAGAGTGGGGTCGGAGGATGATGTGGGACCCTCAAGCTCGCCGGAGCCGGACCCCGGGCGCAACCGGCCGAGGCGGAGGCGACCGGGATGCCGGGCGTGCCCCCGCCGCGGGGCCGGTGGGTCTTCCGGTCGCTCGCACCGCCCTCGTCGCGCCGGCTCAAGGACGCACGTCCTTGAGCACCCAGCCGTCCGGGTCGAGCGCGACCGCACCTACGGGCCGGGCTTCGAACGAGAAGCGGAACGTGTCTTCCGCCGAGCCGGCGACGGCGGGCCTGCACGTTCGCTCGGACGCGACGCCCCAGCACAGCTCGAGCGGCACGCGGAAGCGCGGCCATGCTTCGTCCTGGACCTGACGGACGACGACCTCGACGGTGCCGGCGCCGCCTTCGGCCGGCACCCAGCGCTCTTCGAACTCGAAGACCGGGTAGCCCGGGCGGTAGAGCCACTGCGTGAAGAACCAGTCCAGCTCCCGGCGCGACACCTCCTCCATGACGGCCTGGAAGTCTTCCGTCAGGACGGCCTGGTGCAGGTAGCGCTGGTAGTAGGTCCGGATGCCCTCGAAGAAGACCTCGTCCCCGAGCAGCCCTCGCAGCATGTGCAGGACCCAGCCGCCTTTGGGGTAGTTGTTGTCGTTCAGGAGCGCGAAGAGGTCCGTCTCTTCCGGGTCGATCACGGGGCGTTCCATGTCGGGCGAGCCGACGATGCGCATGCGGCTGCCCTCCATGCGTTCCCGGAAGGCGTCCGCGCCGTCCGCGGCCTCGAAGAAAACAGCGCCGAAATACGTGGCGAAGCCCTCCGAGAGCCAGAGATGGTGCCAGCTCGCTTCCGTCACCGCGTCGCCGAACCACTGGTGCGCGATCTCGTGGGATACGGTGCCCTCGATGTTGCGCCCGCCGGCGATCGCCTGCTCCGAGTAGAAGATGGCCGATGCGTTCTCCATGCCGCCGAACCGGGTCGCCGACTGCACGTTCGCGAGCTTCTCGAACGGGTAGTCGCCGACGAGCTCGGTGAAGTAGTCGACCATCTGCGCGGCGCGCCGGAAGGACGGCTCGGCGTTGGCGACGTCCTCGGGGAAGACCCAGTACGTGACTTCGACGCATCCATCGTCCCGGCGGCTGGCCGGCGCGCGGCCGCACGCCGCGAGCCCGACGGTCCGGACCTCCAGGTCCGCGGCCCCGATGACCATGTTGTAGGACGAGATCGGCACGCCGACCTCCCACACCCAGGTCCGCCGGTCGGCCCCCCCACCCGGGGCGCCGGCGGGGGTCGGAGCGGCTTCGGTCACGAGATGTCCGTTCGCGACGACCTTCCAGGCCGCGGGCGCGTGGACGGTGTAGCGCACGGTCGCTTTGTCGGCCGGGTGATCGACCGACGGGAGCCAGAAGCGGGTGCGGTTCGGCCAATTGTCGACGAACGCGGCGGGCGCGCCGTGCACGTTGTCGCGCAAGATCAGCCCGTCGTCGGGCGTGCCCCGGTACGTGAGTGCGACACGGACCGTGTCCCCCGGCGGGCTCCCACCAAGGGGCACCCGCACGACGCCGGCTTCATGGAGGTAGGGCACCGAGCGGCCGTCGACGGTGAGCCCCGTGATCTCGAGTCCGGTGAAGTCCAGAGGCAGGACGGCCTGATGGGCGTCGATCGCGACGGTGATCTCGACGGCGGCCTCGATACGGTCGGAGCCGGACTCGAGCCCGATCTCCACTTCGTAGTGGACGACGTCCACCCCGGGGGCGTAGGGGCCCGGAGCGGGGGCGACGCCCGCCGGGATCGGCTCGGGCTCCTGTGCCGTGAGCGGCGCGGTCGTGGTCGATAGCGTGAGTCCGACGAAAAGCACCGCCAGGAAGCGTGTCCCTGTCATGAATCCTTCTCCTGAATGATCTCGAAGACTTCCACTGCACCGAAGTCCTGCAGACGACCCCAATAGCGTGCGTAGGCGTGGGCCAGCTCGGGGTCGAGGTCCTTGCGGGTCGTGCCCGAGTCCGCGAAGTGGTCGAGCGCCTCGGCCTTCAGCGGCAGGTGGCTGGCGATGTCGAGAATGCGCTGCGGCGAGAACGTCGACGGAGACGACGCGGTCTGGTATCCGTAGACCAGGACGCGCCCGTCCGAAGCCTGGGCCGCCATGCGGGAGGCCGCCGACCGGGACGGGTGACGGTCGCCGCGAGCCGGCGCGTACACGGCCGACGGCTTCAACTCTTCGACCGCCCGGCGCAGCATCATCGCCATGGCGTCCGGGTCTCCGACCAGCGACTCCGCGAGCCGGAGCGTCAGCCCGAGGGTCCGGGCGGCCGCCTTTCCTGCGGCGAACTCCCCTGGATCGACGCGGGGGGGGTCGACCGGGATGGGAAGAATCACAACCTGGGCGCCCCCCTCGACCGCGGCGGCGCACGCTCCGCCGCAGCCCATGATACCGTCGCCCATGAGCCCCTCGACCACCAGCACCGTGTTGCGGGCTTTCTTCGCGGGATCCGGGGCGTCCGCGCGGGTGCCGACCATGGAGCGGACCCGGGTGAGGAACACGTCCCGGTCGAGCGGCTTGACCAGCACCTGGTCCGCCCCGGCACGGAACGCTTGGTCCCAGTAGTGCTCCTGCGTGTAGCTGGTGACGACCAGTAGCGGCATGTGACGGCTCTTTCGCTTCGCCGCGCGCATGACTTCGAAGCCGTCCGCTCCGGGAAGATTCAGGTCCGTCACGAGGAGGTCCCAGTCCCGGTCGGCGAGCATACGGAGCGCCTGGTCGCCGTCCTGGACGTGCGTGACCGCGAACTCCGGCGCCCTGGCGAAGAACGTCTGCACCAACAGAGCGTGGTCCATCTCGTCTTCGACGAAGAGGACGCGGATCTTCTCGGATGGGCTGAGCGTCAACGGTCCTCTGCGGGAAGAGGGAATCCAGGCGCGCGCACACGATGTGCCTCAGGCAATATATAGGGCTTCAGTGCGGCTGCCGTCACCGTAGCACCGTCTCTTCGGCTGCCGGCTCCGGAATCAAGAACCACACGATCAGGCCCATGCCGAGGACGAAGGCCGCGCCGAGGATCGTGTTGGACTGGTATCCGATTCCCGCGAAAAGCGGACCCGCGACCGCGCCCCCGAGGGCGAATCCCACCTGTCCGAGGGCGACGGTCAGGCTCATGAGCGAGCCGCGGCGCTCGTCCTTGACCAGGGCCGTGAGGAGCGCGGAAAAGGGGCTGATCCGCATTGCGACCAGCACCATCGTCAGGAAGAAGAAGACGTAGGCCATGCCGAGGTTCGTCACGAGCGGAACGGTGAGGAGCATGACGATGGAGAGCCCGATGCACGAGAGCAGGACGATGCGCTTGCGGCCGATCCGGTCCGAGAGCTTCCCCGCCTGCGGTCCGGTGAGGACGTTCGCGATGCCCCCGATGAGGAACATGAGAGCAATCTGGTTGCCGGTCGCACCGAGGTCGCGCTCGAGCCACGTCGGGAGGTAGACGACGAACACCGAGACGCCCAGGAACATCATGAAGAACGCCGTCGCCGCCCACGCGATGTCGGGCCGGCGCAGCATCGCGACGTAATCCTCGATCGCTTTGCCGATGGAGAGTCGGTGCCGGCTCAGTTGCACGTCCGGTTGGGGTACGCGCAGGAACAGGAGGAGCAACGTCATGACCATGGTCACGGCGAACATGTAGAACGGCGAGCGAAAGCCCCACCGCTCGGCCATGACGATGCCCAGCGGGATGCCGATGATCTGGCCGAACGCCGCCCCGCTCATCACCCACCCGGTGGCCCAACCCCGCCGATTGTACGGGAAGTAGTCCCCGATGTACGAGACGGCCGCCCCGCTCAGCATGCCGCCGGCCATCCCGGCGAACACGCGCACCGCGAGAAACGAGATGTATCCCACGACGAAGCCGTGCAACGACAGCGCGATCGTCATCGTGCCCGCGCCCATCATCAAGATGCGGCGGCGCCCGAACTTGTCCGAGATCGGACCCGAGATGATGGCGAAGACGCCGACCATGATCGAGTAGGCCGACACCAGGGTGCCGAGCGCCGCGTCCCCGATGCCCAGCTCGTCGCCGATCATGGGAAGGATCGGCGAGATGATCATGATCTGGCTCGCCGAAGAGAAGACCAGCAGCCAGAGCGTGAAGACGATGAGGAGGGGAGAGGCCGTCCCGGCTCGGCTCAAGCGTCGTCCCGGTGCACCATGCCGGCGGCGCGCTGGGCCGTGGGCATGAGCACGAGCTGGAACACGTCGACGTGCTCGGGCGTGTTGGCCACGTACAGCACCGCGTCGGCCACGTCCTCACCCGTGAGCGGCCGGGTGTCGGCGTAGACCTTCTTCGCGCGCTCCTCGTCGCCGTCGAAGCGGACCTCGCTGAACTCGGTCTCGGTCAGCCCCGGATCGACGCTCGAAACCCGGACTTTGGTGCCGAGGAGGTCCATGTTCATGCCTTCGGCGATGGCGCGGAGCCCGAACTTGGTGGCGTTGTAGACCGCGCCCTTCGGGTAGACCCAGCGCCCCGCGATGCTCCCGATGTGGATGACGTGCCCGGAGTTCCGAGCGACCATGTGCGGTACGAACGCGCGTGACATGTAGAGGACGCCCTTGAGGTTCGTGTCGATCATGTCCTCCCAATCGTCGATCGAGCCCTCGTGCAGCTTGTCGAGGCCGCGCGCCTTCCCCGCGTTGTTCACGAGGATGTCGGGCAGGAGGTCGAGGCGTTCGAGGGTCTCGGCGTAGCGGGCGACGTCTTCGCGGCTCGCGACGTCGACGCCGTGCCCGTGGGCCTCGATGCCGTGCGCGTCGCGCAGCTCCTCGGCGAGCGCTTCCACGCGCTCGAGCCGGCGGGCCGAGAGGAGCACGTGCGCGCCCTGCTCGGCGAAGCGCCTGGCGCACGCTTCACCGATGCCCGCGCTGGAGCCGGTGATCAGGACGCGTTTTCCGATCAGTCGGTTGATCATCGTGTCGGTGGGTCGAAGGGAGAGGAAGGGCGGTCAGATTGGCCCCGGTCCCCCCGTGACGCAACCGCGACCGGGGAAGGCGTAGCCGGGGCGCCGCCGAGCGGCTACCCTCTCGCCGTCGCGTGACCGATTCGGAGGGCAGGGATGGACAAGAAGCAGGTCGGCGCCTGGGCGCTCTACGACTTTGCCAACTCGGTGTTCCCCGCGGTCATGACGACCGCCGTCTTTCCCGTGTACTACATCGGTGTCGTCGTCGCCGGCGACGGCGGCACGGGCGAGTGGTGGTGGGGGCGGGCGGTGGCGGTATCCGCGCTCATCGTGGCCGTCACGTCGCCGTTGCTCGGCGCCATCGCGGACCGGGGTGGCGCGAGGAAGCGCTTCATGTTCGCCTATGTGGCGGTCTGTGTGGGCGCGGTCGCGATGATGGCGACGCTCGAGGCCGGCATGGTACTGCGCGGGTTCGTGCTGTTCGTCGTCGCGAACGTGGGGTTCGAGGGGGCGAACGTGTTCTACAACGCGTACCTGCCGGACATCGCGCCCCGGGACCGCCGCGGCTTCGTGTCGGGGCTCGGGTTCGGGGTCGGTTATCTGGGCTCCGCCGTCGGCCTCATCATGGCCATCCCGTTCGTGGACCGCATCGAGATCGTCTGGCTCATGGTCGCCGGTCACTTCCTGCTCTTCTCGCTTCCGGCCCTGTTCTTCCTGCCCCCGGACGAGCCGACCGGGGTGAGCGTGCCCGAGGCCGCGCGGTGGGGGCTCGGCAACCTCCGGGTGATCCTGAAGGAGGTGTGGGCCGACCGCGAGCTCCTCAAGTTCTTGCTGGCGTTCTTCTTCTACATCGACGGCGTGCTCACCATCATCGTCATGGCCGGCGTCGTCGCCACGGAGACGTTCGGATTCGACCAGCAGGGCACCATCGTCCTGTTCCTCATCGTCCAGTTCTCTGCGCTTTCGGGCGCGTTCGCGTTCGCCGGTCCGACCGATCGGTTCGGGCCCAAACCCGTGTTGAGCGGGGTGATCGTGATGTGGATCGCGACGGGGATCAGCGCCTACTTCATTCGCGACCCCAGGCTGTTCTATGCGATGGCCGTCGTGGCCGGGCTGGGACTCGGGTCGATCCAGTCCGCGAGCCGGGCGCTGATGGCGTCGCTGGTGCCGGACGGTCGCGAGGCGGAGATGTTCGGGTTCTATGCCCTGTGCGGGAAGACATCGTCCATCATGGGGCCGATGCTCTTCGGGTACGTCACGCTTCTGGCCGGGGGCAATCAACGTCCGGGGTTCCTGGTACTGACCGGGTTCTTCGTGATCGGGTTCGTGCTGCTCCAACGGGTGCGGGACCCGGTGCAGGAGCAACGGGGCCTGGAGCGTTTGCGGTCGACCCGCGTGTGAGCCGGGCCGGGATGGCGCCGCGGGCGCGACTGCCCGACCTTCCCCCACTTCCGGCGCGAAGCCCGCCGAGTCGTGAGTGACGAACGAGGAGCAAAGAGCATGGCCCGCAGACATGGCATCGGCCCGATCCGGCCCCTGATCCTGACGGCGGCGATCCTGGCCGCGGGGTGTACCATCGAGCCCAGGACGGACCGGCCGGCCACGGGGACGGGGACGGGGACCGAGGCGCCGCACAAGGAAGTCGTCGAGGTGCCGGGTGTGGCTCCCAGCCCGGTCTACTCCCCGGCGATCCGGAGCGGCGACTTCATCTTCCTGGCCGGCGCTGTCGGGTCGGTGCCGGGCGGCGAGTTCCGTCTCGCCGAGGGCGGCGTGGGACCCGAGACCCGGCAGGTGCTCGAGAACCTCCGGCACGTGATCGAGGCCGCGGGCGGCACGATGGACGACATGGTGAAGTGCACGGTCTTCCTCGCCGACATCGAGGACTACGCGGCGATGAACGAAGTCTACGTGGCCTTCTTCCCGTCGGGTCCGCCCGCCCGTTCGGCATTTGCGACCGGAGGTCTGCCGTTCGACGCGCGGGTCGAGATCGAGTGCATGGCCGCCGCCCGGTAGGAAGGTCCGGGTGGATCGCGCCTCGGCGCGACGGGTAGGGTGGGAAGGGGTCGGGTGGGCGGCGCGGAGGGCGCCGACCGGGAGGCATGGCCGCGGGAGGACGGGATGAGGACGGAGGCGGGCGAGGGGACGCAGGCCGGGCTGGGCGGTCTCACACGGTGCATCTTCTGCCGGGCGCATCTGCCTAAGAACGACCGGCTGGGGCACCTTCGCCGTGGCCGTCACGTGGACTCCCGAGAAGGTGTACGAGCTGCATGGCGACGTCGCGGAGAACGTGCTGCGCCGGCTGCTCGCGTACCAGAACATCGCCGGCGCGTCCGAGCGGCGCCTCGCCGACGCGGCCGGAGCGATCGAGCGGGCCGGATCCGCCGGTGCGTTCGCGCACGAGGTCACCGAACGTCACGCCTCGCTCTGGAAGCTCGGCCCCACCGGAGCGATCGGTCTCGAGATCGCC
>JBBDSN010000016.1:0-14638 GCA_040904885.1 Gemmatimonadota bacterium
GATGAGGCGCGGGATGATACGCTCCCGCTTCGAGGCCGTGGCCATGGAAACTCCGGTCGGTGGATCGCGGATGACAGCAGCTGCGCGCGGCCTGGAAAGGGGCCCGGAATGGGCGGGGGCCGCGCCGCGGCCCGAAGCTTCTCACCTTGGGAGAAGGGCCGCAACCCGATGACGGACGACCCGAATGGCGCTAACGGATATTCAGTCGCTGCCGCCCGTCGAGCCGGCCGGACCGTCGCCGGCGACGCCCGCCAACAGCGCGACGACCCGGCTCTTGAGGTCCGGCGGCGCACCTTCGCCGCGGGAGGCTCGCGCGAGCGCTTCCCTGAAGGAACGCTCGAACCGGAGGTGCGGGTAGCACCGCGAGCAGACCTCGAAGTGTGCCCGGACCTTCTCGGCGGAAACGCCTTCGAGCTCCCCGTCGAGAAACTCCTGCACCACGGTCACGGCCTCTCGGCACGAAATTCCATCTCCACACGACATCGTCTCAGCCTCCGTCACGGGACACGGCTCCAGCGGGGATATGCCCCACCTCCACGGCGTATGCGTACAAAGCCTGCTGTAGCCGACGCCGACCCCTGAACAGCCGACTCTTCACGGTGCCGACGGGCACGTCCAGAACGTCGGCGACCTCCTGATAGGCGAGACCCTCCAGATCCGAGAGCAGGACCACGGCGCGGTACTCCTCGGGGAGGGCGTCCACGGCCCGGAGGATCTCTTCGTCGACGAGGGATTCGAAGAACTCGCCCTCCGGATCCGCGGACTCGATCGTGGACCAGAGAGGGTTGACCGGATCGGGGAGCGCATCGTCACGGTCGACGTTCTTCTCGACCAGCTCGTCGTGCCTCTGCGCCCGCTCGCGGCCGCGCAGAAAGACGTTCCGGCAGATGGTGAAGAGCCAACTCTTGGCGCGGGTGCCGCGAGTGTACTGGTCCCACGCACGGTACGCCCTCAGGAAGGTGTCCTGCACCAGATCCGCGGCTTGGTCGGGTGACCCGGAAAGCCGCAGCGCGAACCGGTATACGGCGTCCAGATGCGGGAGCGCCTCTTCCTGGAAGCCGTCCTTGGTGTCCATCGCACCCGAGCTGTCACTCACGCGCCGAGTCCGTCGAGCTCCGCGGAGAATTCCTCCGCCATGGTCGGGTGGCCGTAGCGCTCCGCGGCCGCGATGCCCTCCCGATACGCATCCCTGGCTTCGTCCGTCCGTCCGACATCGATGAGCGCCGAGGCCAGCCGACCCCACGCATTACCTTCGTCTTCGGAAGACGCGAGGTACGCCCTGAGTTCCCGGATACCGTCCTCGGTGCGGCCCTCGTTCAGGTACTCGACGGCCAGCGCAAAGCGGATGCGAGCGTCGTCCGGACGTTTCTCGAGCATGCGCTCGAGGGAGCCCGCTCGTCCTGCCGGCGATGTCATGGAGACTCTCAGTCGGGGAAGCGAATGTTTCGGGACGAGTCGGCGGTCGGTGGCTCTCCGGTCATCAACTCGATCAGCGCCGCCATCTCCGTGGCCATCTCCGTGATCCGGTGCGACACGGTGAAGGCGTGCGCGAACTCGAAATACGCCACGACCGAGGATTCGTCCCCGGCGTGGGTGGTGATGATGGCGGACTCCATCTCGTGCCGGAGCCATGAGACGATCGACTCCACGGCCACCTGAACTTCGCGGACCGCGTGAAGCGACTCGAGCGACATGTCCCCATCGAGATGATCCACGAGCGCCTCCACCCGTGCCCTGCCTTCGGGAGGTGCGAGCACAGGAGCGCCGCCCAGCTCGCTCTCGCTGAGCAAGCCTGTTGCCCCCGACCTCAGGGCGATCAGCTCTTCGTAGTTGAACTGGAGGATCACGGTGACTCCCGGTGCTTGGTCATCTCCTCTGTACTACCCATTGCCTTGATTCGTTGTTTCGGCAAGGTCTTCGATGAACCAGTCCGCGATCACCAGGCCCGCGAGCAGATCGACCAGGGTGTGGCCGATGATCACGGGCAGCAGGCTGCCCGAAGCGATGAATCCCCCGGCCAGCACCGCGCCCATGAGGGCGGTCCGGATCATGCCGAGCACGCCCTGATATGCGTGGAGCACCCCGAACAGCGTCGACGTGATCGCCACGCTCCAGGGGACGCCCACCGACACTGCCAGGGTGGGGATCGCGTACCCGCGATACGCCACTTCCTCGCCGACCCCCGCCGCCACGGAGAGAAGGCCGAACACGCGTCGTTCCCGCTCCGTGCGCGGCAGGAGTTGGGCGAGCACAGGCGTCTCCGGCACGTTCGCCCAGCTTCCGATGACCTTGAAGACGAGCATCAACGCCACCCCCGCGGCGGCGAGGCCGAGGCTCCACGCCACGAGCTCCAGCATCGGCAGCGGAACGAGCCCGATCGCCCGGAGGCCCCCCTCCCGGGTCCCGACCAGCCAGGAGGTGGCTCCGAGCACCCAGAGCGCCGCCATCGAGCTCCAGTAGGCCTGCAGCCGGTCGAACGGCACGCGGTCGAGGACCGAGGCCTGGGCGAGGGCGAAGGCGGGCATCAGCACGAGCAGGAGTACGAGCAGAATGCCGTCGATCAGGTCCACCGAGGGGGTCGGCATCAGTCGGCCGCCACGGCGTCGCGTCCAAGCGTCTCGATCATTTCGAGCGTGCGTCTCACGTCGTCCCAGGTGGTCGTGTGGTTCAGGATGCAGAACCGCAAAGCATACACCCCCCGGAGCCGGGTCGACGACATCATGGCGAACCCCGACGCCACGACCTCGGCCTGGACCCTCTCGTTCAGACGCTCCAGGGCGGCGTCCGGCTCGGCCTCCAGGTCCGCTTCCCTGCCGACCTCCCGCTCCGCGCCGCCCGCCGCGGGGCCGCGCGCACGCACCCGGAAGCACACGATGCCGAGCGACGCGGGGTTCAGGAGCTCCAGCACGTCAGAATTCCGGATGAAGCGGTCCGCCTGTTCGGCCAGGTCGAGCGTGCGGTCGATGGCCCGGCGGAAGGCACCCAGCCCGAACGTCTGCACCGACATCCACACCTTCAACGCCCGAAACGAGCGGGTGAGCTGCAGCCCGCGGTCTCCGAAGTTCGGGTGCTCCGCCCCCCAGTCGGCATCCTGCAGATACTCGGGACGCACGGAAAAGGCCCGGTCCAACGTCGTCACGTCCCGCACCATCAGACACCCGGCCTCGAACGGCTGGTAAAGCCATTTGTGGGCGTCCATAGCGATGGAGTCGGCCCGCTCGAGGCCCTGGAAGAGCGTCTTGCCCCGCTCGGTGAGGACCGCGAACGCACCGTACGCGCCGTCCACGTGGAGCCAGACTCCGAGCTCCTCACAGAGGTCGGCGAGCTCGTCGAGAGGGTCGACCGCGCCCGTGTTGGTCGTGCCAGCGTTGGCGCATATCGCGATGGGGTTCCGCCCAGCGGCACGATCGTCCGCGACGGCACGGCGGAGCGCCTCGATGTCGATGCGGAACCGCGCGTCGGACGGGATCATGCGGATGTGCTCGGCCCGCACGCCCACGATCCGCGCAGCGCGAATCAGGGCGGTGTGGCTCTGATCGCTCATGTAGACCGTGGCCCGTTCCGGCGCCCCGGCGGCCTCACGCGCCGCTACGAAAGCATCGAGGCTCGCGGCCGAGCCACCGCTCGTGAATAGCCCTCCGGCACCGGCCGGATACCCGATCCACTCCCGGAACCAATCGATGACCACGAGCTCGAGCGCGCTCGGACCGCTCGACCCCAGCCACGTGCCCTGGAAAATGTTGTGGCCGGCGCTCATGAAGTCGGCGAGCACGCCAGGCCAGGTGGCCGACGACGGCACGAACGCGAAGAAGCGTGGATGGTCGACCCGGGCGGCGAACGGGAGCACGTCGCGGGCGACGTGCTCCACGACTTCCTCGGGCGAGCGACCGTGCTCCGGTGCCGGACCGGCCAACGACGGGTCGAGCTCCCGGCGGGTGGCGCCCTTCCAGGCGGCCTCGTCGGGCAGCCTGTGGATCCGGTCCACCGTGAGCCTCGTCACACGAGACGCGAGCTCGAGCATGCGCTCGGGATCTAGGCTGAGCTCCGAGGTCGCCATGTCTTCCCTGGAAGGCGTCATAGGGGTAATCTTCCCGTCATGTCTGCCATAGCTACTACCGGTAAGGGTGTCGCCTTTCGCGTGCTCGACGCGATGAACGCGCCCCACTCCGGTCGCATTCTTCGACTCCGGCTCGAGTCCGGTGACCCTCCGTCCGTGAAATCCCTCAAAGGCCGGGAGATGCTCGCCGTGTCACCCGATGATCGTCGCTGCCGCGTGCGGGTGATCGGCTTCGCCTTGTTCGGCGGCAAGCCGAGCGACGACCGCCTGGCCCGTACCGGCAGGATCGACGTGCACGTCGAGGAGCTGGACGACAACGGACCGGTGGGCCTGCAGTGGGAGCTCCGCCCCGCCTGAGGGCGACCCGCCGTCAATCCGACCGAAGACCCGGAGGCTCCCGACTGAACGTGTCCAGGAACCACTCGCGATATTCGTCGGCACGGCCAGGGTTGGCTCTCGCCCACTCCGTCCGCGAAGACGCGAACTCGTCGGGTCTGGCCGTGAAGAGGAACGCATCCAGGAAGCCCGCGTCCGAAGCATAGGCGAGCTCGTCGAGCGGCCCGTAGGGCGCCGTGTCGAAGACCGTGCGGCCCAGGATCCAGGCATCCGCACACCGCTTCAGAATCGCGCGCTCGAGATCGTATCCTACCGCGTCGGGCGCCTCGGGGAGCCATTCCTCCTGCCTGCCAAGGGTGCTCATCAGATGCTGGTGCCCGTAGATCTCGTGGACGAGCCGGGTATCGGGGGCGCGCAGGTCGACCTGAACCCATACCGAATCGTTCGAAATCCGCATCCCTTCCCAGAGGTAGACTTCCTCGGTCACGGGCTGTCCGATGACCCAGAAACCCGGGTCTTCGACGATGTTCTGCTGTTCCCGGGTCACCCACTCGTTGACCTCTTTCATCCGCTCGTGATCGGCGTTGATGCGCACACCGGAATGGATGACGATGGGCCTGGGCGCCGGAATGCTCGGCGTCGCGACGCCGCATCCGGCGGTCCCGAGCGTGAGCGAGAGAGCCCCGAAGAGCAATGTGCGGGCGGTGGGAAGCATGCTCGTCACTCCTCGAATGGTTAGGATTCCTTTGGCCCGTCCGATCGATAACCTTGACACTTTGAGGTCCTTGGTCCGGAATTGGGAGTAACTTGAACCCTGCAACCCATGGATATCTGGACGTGCAGAGCACGCTGACCGACGACACGCGCGAGTTTCGCGCCCCTCAGACGATGACCCCGAGCGAGCTCGGAGACAATCTCGCCCGACTGGTCTGGGAGAGTTTTTCCGACTTCGTCTCCCAGGAAGACGTCGAGACGCCTCTCCCGGATATCGACACCCTGTATGACGACGATGGTAGCGCGCATCGCACAACCGAGGAAGCGCTCATCTTCTTCATGTGGGCCCATACGCGGGGCGCACAGCTCGCGTTTCTGGGGCGCTCGCCCGACGCTCTGATCCGGGACGGCCTCGACGCGATGCACCGCGCGGTGTTCGAGGACATGGTCGCGCACGGGACGCCCGAGGCGCAAATTCCGCTCTTCGAGCAGCGGGTGAGCGCGCGCTACGCCGAATACCACCAGGCGGCGGCAGAGTCCGACGTCCGACTCGGGCAGGCGGTCTCCCGGCATCTCGCTGGAAAGGGGACGAAGGATGCCCTCTCCGAGGCGATCCGGGAACGGGCGGTGGCGGTGGCCAATCCGCTCCGGGACTTCTTGGAGGACGTGGAGTTGGTCGGGGAGAGCGCTGAGCCGCCGATGGCGTGAGGGGTCTTCTCAGCGCCGCCAGCGCATGATCTCGAAGGGACTCCGGCACGACCGACACCAGTAGGCGCTTACCGAGGCGTGCGACCCGAACGCGTTCATGATCTCGGTCTCCGTGCCATCGCAGAACGGACATGGAGGGGAGGCGGGGAGCGAGTCCGGTGACTCCTCCAAGCGCTCCGCCGCGTTCGCGGAGCGCTCACGGGCGGTCTCCGGAAGGCCCGACTCACGAAACGGCGGCTTCGGCTTCATTCGACGAGCAGCGCCCGGTTCTGGTCGCCGCGCGCGCGCTCCACGGTGTCCTGGTCGGGATGTCCGGGGCCGCGCCCCCGCTCCGGGTCCCAGCCCGCCGCGGGCTCGACCGAATCTACATCGACCCCGCCGGCCGCGAGCACGTCCCGCACGGCATCTTTGAACGCGGCGACCTGAACGGCACCAGGCTCCGTGACCCCCGCGTCCACGAGCAGGCCCGACGCCTTGCCCTCGGTGCCCAACCACGTCAGCACATCCGGAAGGAAACGGTCCGTCGCCTTCCGCAGCAGGGCTCTGGCCTCGTCGGAAGAAGCCGCCAGACGGCGGTACCACGCCGCGCCCATGCTGGCATGGAACTCCTCTTCGGAGATCATCTTCGCGCACCGGCTCCGCGCCGGCTCGAAGGTGCCGCGGGCAAACGTCCCGATGGCGGTGGACAGCCCCCCGTCCACGATGACGATTCCGGCGACCGTCGCCGCCCAGTCCGGGAACGCTTCGTCGACCGAACCGATGTTGGCGTAGCGCTCGGCCGGGCGCTCGTGCTCGATCTCGACGGGATCGATATCGAGCTCCTTGAGCATGGCATAGAGAAGTCGCGCATGGCCCCACTCGTCCTGCGTCATGGACGACATGGCGATGCCCGTCTCGAGGGTGGGAGCGCCCAGGTTCCAATCCGAGTAGCGGATCCCCATGAGGCGCTTGCTGTCGGCCAATCTCAGAATGTAACGCTCGAGGGCCGAGCGCATCGGAGCGTCCAGATCGCCGATGTTGAGAAGATCGCTCACGACGTGGCTCCCCTGGCCCGCACGAACGGACCCTCGGTCAGGTTGACGGGAATGATCTCGGAGCGCGGCACGACACACATCTCGAACCAGTTCTCTTCGGAGTACGTGGTCCACGCGTAGATCTTGGCGGTCTCGTCGTCGAGAGCGTCGACGTATCCGATGTGGGAAAGCATGTCGCCCCTGTTCTTCCGGGCGAACACGTCGTAGGTGATCTCCAGCATCGCTCGTTCGTCTTCTGGTTCGGCGGCTCGGCGGCTCGCATCGGTGCGATGCCGCTGGAAAGCCACTCGTTTCAGGCCGTGACTCCGTATTTCTTCAGCTTCGCGCGCCCTTCGGGGGTAATCATCGCCGTGGTCCACGGAGGACTCCACACCTCTTCGATCTCGACCCGCTCGATCCAGGGCTCCACTTCCAGGCGGTCTCGGATGTCTTCACGGATGAAGTCCATGCAAGGGCACGCCGTCGCGGTGAACGTCAACTCGACGCGCGCGACTCCGTCCTCGAGCTCGAGCCCGTAGATCAATCCGAGCTCCACGAGGCTGATCGGCATCTCGGGGTCGAGCACTTCGCCGAGCGCGTCCCACGTCGCCTGGAGCGGGTCGTCGGGAATCTCGGGCAAGGGGCCGGTCCAGACGTCGCGCCCCCCACTCTTGTGGGACGAGACCGAGATCGGGAGCCCGGCGTCACGACCCCGGGCGATCGGGAGTACGGTCGACACGCGCTAAGCCGCCCGCCCATCGAGCCAACGGGTCACGTCACGCCGCGAACGCTGGATCGATTCGACATACGCCTCGTTCATCGGCCCGCGGCCCTTCCAACGCTCGAACACCGTGTCCCAGGAGATCTCTCCCTCGTCGAACAGCCAGCGCTTCTCTTCCTCGCTGTACTGGCACGGGAAGGGGTAGTCGAGCACGTACTGGCCTTTCTCCTCGTCCCAATGCGCCGGCGCGTCGAGGCCGAGTTCTTCACACAACGGGACGGTCGATGCCATCCACACCTGACGGAGCTGGTCGTTGGTGAGCCCCTTGAGCTTGTAGTCGAGCTGGCCCGAATGGCGCTTCATCTCGTCGGGGAGGCCGAACCACTCGATGGTCATCGGGAACATCCAGTCCACGGCGCGCTGGACGAGCTCGCGCGCCTCGCCGCCGGCCTTGGACAGGCGTCGCATCCACACCTCGCCGTGCCGGAGGTGGAACGTCTCCTCCATGCTGATCTTCACCAAGGCGCGCTTGAGCGGGCCGTAGGAGGTGTTCTCGTGCACGTCCGTGAGCAGCGTGATGCCGGCGCGGTCGAAGAAACCCGTGGCGACCACGAGCTCGGCCCAGTTGTCGAGCGGCTGGTCGAAGCCGTAGGGATGCTTGAACTCGTGCGGCTGACGACCGTAGACGAGGTGCTCCTTCGACTCGCCGAGATCCTCGAGAAGCCGGTACGCGATGTTCGCGTGGGCGAGCTCGTCCTGGATGATGGCATGCGCGGCGACCTGCGTGTTGTTGGAGGGCGCGTACCGCGCGGCCATCCAGTACGCCGGAGCGCTCATGAGCTCGGTATCGGCCTGCACCGTGAGCTGGACCGTGAGCGCCTTCTTGTAGCCCTCGGTCATCTCTTCGACACTCTCGACGATGTACCCGTCCTGGACCTTCCGCTTCAGCTCGTCATCCGTGAACGCTGTCATGTCCGCCCTCTCTGGTATGACACTTTCGCCCCGACAGACGAAAGAGTGTAATATAAACTTATCGGGTCGTGACGTCCGGGCAATGCCTCAGAGGCCCAGCGACGAACGGATGAGCGGCGGAATCCGCTCCGGCGTCCACGGGGGATCGAAGGTCAGCTGCACGTCGGCGGTCTCGACCCCTTCCACGCCCAGGATCGCCTTCTCGGCCTGTTCGACGATCTCGCCCGCGACCGGGCACATCGGAGACGTGAGGGACATGATCGTCTTCACGTCGCCCCCCTCGACCTCGATGTCGTAGATGAGGCCGAGAGAGACGAGATCGATCCCCAACTCCGGATCCTTGACGCCCTTCAAGGCCTTCTGGATATCCTTCTCCGTGACTGCCATCCTCACTTCTCCTCTTCTATGGTTGCGTCGAAGGCCGCGGTGGCTCGCGCGATCGCGTCGGACCCCGTGCGACCTTCGTCCTCTTCTGTTTCTACACGCGACACCAGCGCCGCGGTCACATCGAGCGGCGCGCCCGCGTCTCCGTCCGACTCCCGGAGCCGCTCGACGAGCCCGTCCAGCCGATCCTTCGCGCTCTTGAATTTCCCTTTGGCGGCCAGGAATTTCCGGCCCACGATGACCGAGTCGCTCGGCCCTTCGGAAAACGCGAGCAGATGGTCTCCCGGGTACAGCCGGAGCTGCACCGACCGGTACTCGAGGTCGTCGTCGGCGCCCAGCGCGGGCTCGTCGGGGACGAGGTCCTCGTGGGATCCGTCCGCACGAACCACCGTCGCCGCGGCGCTCCCCGCGCATGCCCACTCCAGGGAGTCCGCGGACAGCGCCAGGAGGCCGCAGCTCACCGCGCCCGAGATCCCGTCGACCCATCCCGCCCGCAAGCCGCGGTTCACGCGGGTCAGCAACGCCCCGAGCCCGGGAAGCGGCTCCTGGGCGAAGTCGCGTAGGAGCCCCCGCACGGAAAGTAGCCGGTGCCCGGACGAAAGACTCGCCTGGTCGGCTTTGAGCACCGCCAGCGCGAGCCTCCCGTCCGACAGCAGGAACCAGTCCCACGCGGCCGCGCCCTCACCTTCGTCGTGCACGTCCGTGTTTCCGGCCAGGTCGTAGCCCGCCAGGTTCGGCGTCCCGCGGGGGAGCAACCTGCCCCGGACCATGCGGTTGTACTCGGTGAGCGCTTCCCGGGGGGTGTCCCCCTGCCGTATGTCCTTGTGGGTCAGCCGGACGGACGTCGCCCAGAGCGCCTTCGAGAGGTTGCGCAGGAGGCGTGCGGCGAGGGAGTCCGCGTCGAGCACCCGGAGGAAGGCTTCCCGAGCGATCCCGATGAGGTAGCTCTGCTCGGTCACCCGCGCAGACGCCGAGCGGGGCACGTCGTTGAGCAGGGCCATCTCACCGAACGCCTGACCGGCCCGGAGCACGGCGAGCCGCTCACCGGCATCCGACACCCCGTCCTTCGTGAGCTCGACGGCGCCCCGGACGATCACGTAGAAGCAGTCGCCCGAGTCGCCTTCCTCGAAGAGCACGGTATCCGCCTCGAGAAGGACTGGCTCTGCGATCCGCTGGATACGCTCGAAATCCTCGTCCGACAGGCCGTCGAACAGCTCGACCTCCTTGAGCGCGGCGCCGACCTTGATGCGTGTCTCCTTCACCACCAACTCGGCGATCTGCTGGAGCGCCTCCTCGGAGACGGTCGCCAACATCGGATTCGCCCGCAGCGAGGCGAGCACGTCGGAGGGGACTTCGATATTCGGATCTGGATTCATGTCCCGATACTCCCGGGTTCGTTCTGATGACGTCGGGCCACCGACCCGATGGGGTAGGTGGCGTTCGGTGTGATTCTCGCGAAGCGACCGACTCCGCGTGTACATTGACAAGGATACGCCCAGCCCCGTTCGGCTGCCACATGAACCCGGGAGCGAGAAGGTGGAACAAGTCTCGTCCGCGGCACGGCCGACGTCGGCCATGACCGGGCCCGATGCCGCGGTGACGGTACGTTGCGGCGGTGTGCGCGGCTCCATTCCGAGCCCCGGGCCCCACACGGTTCGTTACGGCGGGAACACCAGTTGCGTGCAACTGTGCCACGGCGACACACGGCTCGTCCTCGACGCTGGATCCGGCATTCGCTCCCTGGGACACGAGTTGGTGGCGGACGGCGTGAAGGACCATGTCCTCCTCCTCACGCATTTCCACTGGGATCACATTCAGGGGTTCCCCTTCTTCGAGCCGCTCCACGACTCCGACAGCACGCTTCGTATCTTCGGGCCGGACCAGAACGGCACGGATCTGAAGAGGCTCTTCGAGCGCCAGATGGACCCGATCTTCTTTCCAGTGCCGCTCGCTTCGGCGGCGGCAGAGCTTCGATTCGAGACCGTGACCGATCACCCGATCGAGATCCGGGACGCGGTCGTACGCACCCTGAGGGTCAAGCACCCGTCTTATGTTCTCGGGTACCGTATCGAGGTGTCGGGTACCGTGGTGTGCTACGTGCCGGACAACGAGCTGGACGGTGAGGGCTACGGCGTCGATGCCGGGTGGAAAGACCGGATGACCCGGTTCGTGGGCGACGCCGACCTGTTGATCCACGACGCCATGTACACCGAAGGGGAGTATGAGGGCCGTCGCGGATGGGGACACTCGACGTTCGAGCAGGCGCTGGAGCTCGCCGAAGCGGCGGGCGTGGCCCGGCTGCTCTTCTTCCACCACGATCCCGCACGCACGGACGATCAGCTCGACGCGCTCGTGGGCTCGTTGCGCGAGCGCGCCGCGGCCCGGGGCTGTCCAGTGGACCTCGAAGCCGCGGCCGAAAGCACGGTCATCCGGATGGAGACGCCCGCATGAGATCCCGCTTCCCCACCCTCCTCGTGGTCCTGTGCGCGCTCCTCGCGCTCACGCCTCCGACGCACGTGCAACCGACGCACTGGGCGTTGCTGATCGGCGTCGGCGACTACATCCACTTCGAAGACGTGGAAGGCGGCGACCTGCCCGGTGCCGCGGAGGACGCCAGGCGCATGCGCGACGTGCTGGTGACTCGCGGATACGTGCCGGACGCGAACATCCGCATGCTCCTCGATCAAGATGCCACGCGGGCTGCCATCGAGGAGTCGATCACCGGTTGGCTCGTCGAGCGGGCGGCGCCCGGCGACCACGTGACCGTGTTCTTCGCCGGTCACGGCTCGCAGATGTGGGACGAGGACGGCGACGAGGACGACGGGCTCGACGAGACGCTCGCTCCGGCCGACGTGCTCCCCGACCGGACCGACTTCGACATCTCGGACGACGAGTTCGGCCGGTGGCTGGACCTGCTTCCGACGGACAACGTGGTCGTCATCCTGGACAGCTGTCACTCGGGTACGGCCACGCGGGCCGTGACCCCGTTCAGCCGAGCCCGGCAGCTCGGGAGGGACCTCGACCAGATCCCCCGGCCACCGGGGGCCCGGACGCGCGCCGTGGGGGACCTCGCGACGGACGCCTCGGGATTCGACGTCGGCGAGCGCGCTGTCCTCGAGATCGCGGCGGCCCAGCCGGATCAGGCGGCCGTGGAAGTCCTCTTCCCGGGCGAGACCGGCGCCGAGCCGTTCCAGGGAGGAGCGTTCACCACGCACTTGGTGCGCGAGTTGTGGCGTGCTCCGGCCAGCACCACCTACGAGGACGTGTTCCGACGAACCGCCGCGGCGATGAAGCGGAACCGCTTCCAGCAGGATCCGATGCTCACGGAAGAGATCGAGCTGCGGAGCGCTCCGTTGTTCCACGTCGAGGGGAACGACACCGGGGTCGGGACCGCGGGACTCCCGGTGCTGCGGATCGACGGCACCCGGGTCGAGCTGGCGGGCGGCGCGGCGCTCGGGATCACGACCGGATCCGTGCTGGAAACCGAGAGCGGCGTAGCCCTGACCGTGGAAGGAAGCGGCGCGCGAACCCTGGTGGCGCGGGCGAGCGGCGGAGCCGTGCGGGTCGGCGACACCGCGCGTCTGGTCACGTTCCGATACCCGGAAAGTCCGCTGCTCGTGAACGTGGCCGCGATCGGCACCGAGCTCGCCAGAGCGATCACAGCGGCGCTCTCGGGCGAGGAAGGCATCGAAGTGGTCGACGACGGCGACGCGTTCAGCCACCTCTTGATTCGCCAGGCGGAAGCGGGCCTGCGGGTCGTGGGATCGGACGGGTTCGTGCGCCACGAGGACCTGCCGGCGGTCCCGGGCGACATCGAGCCCGTGGTCGCGGCGCTACGGCGGGAAGCCGCATCGAAGCGCCTCGGGGACATGGAGAACCCCGGCCAGGACTTCGACGTCCGACTGGATATGTCGGACGGACGGTCGTCCTTCGGACTCGGCGAGGAGATCCGTTTTCGCGTCCACTCGGAGCGTGACGGCTACCTGACGCTGGTCGACCTCGGAACCGACGGCACGGTCGCAGTCCTCATCCCCAACGCCGAGACCCCGTCCCTCCGGGTGATGGGTGGACGCGCGCTCACGTACCCTTCCGGCGAGGGGGTCTACTTCGAAGCGCTCCCACCGGCTGGCGGCGGGTTGGTCCGGGCGTTCGTCACGGACGCACCGCTCGACATCGGGGTCCCCGAGGGCCAGACCTACGCCTACGGAGACGAGGCGTTCGCTTCGTCGGTCGTGGATGCCCTCCGAGCCGCCGTCGGTTCGACCGGAGGCGGCGTCCACCTCGATTCCTGGGGCACGGCCTCGCTCGTGTACCAGATCCGGAATTGACGGACGCGCAGGCGCCCGTCGGAGCGCCGTGACGCGATGCGGCTGTTGAAAGGGATCAGGAGAGCGATCGCGCTGTCGGTGGTCGTGCTCGGTGCCACGCTCGCGGCATCGGCGCTCGGCGCACTCGGCAATCTGTCGGGACTTCGTGCGTTCGAGGACTTCACGCTCGATCTTCGCCAGCAGACGACCGCCGAATCGTTCGTCTCGGGCGGGAGCGATCGCGCGAGCGAAGTGGTCCTCGTGTTGTTCGACGAATACTCGGTGCTCGATCCGGACTTCGGCTGGCCCTGGATCTCGCCGTTCCCCAGGGCAGTGCTCGCGGAGTTGATCGACGCGTTGGCGGAAGCCGGAGCGCGAACCATCGGGCTGGACGTCTACCTCGACCGGCTCTTCCCGGGACTCGACGCCATCGACGGCGGCAACGGCCTGCTGCGGGAGGCGATGGAGCACGCCGGCAACGTCGTGCTCGTCGCGCCCGTCCAGGCGACGGATTCCGGCTCGACGCTCCTGCCCCCGCATCCGTTTTTCGCGGAGGTCGCCGCGGACGTGGGCGCCGCGGAGCTGCCGGCCGCCTTCGAGACCTTCCGCGACGGGGCGCTGGCGGTCCGGTCGGGAGACACGCTCGAGCCATCCTTCGCTCTCGCGCTCTACGCACACGCCAGGTCGCTCGACGTCGACTCGCTGCTCGCCGAGGGCCGGCGCGCCGGCCGGCTCGACCTTCCAGGTCTGCCGGACGGCGTCGGTGAGGTGCCGGACGACGCGCCAGGAGCCATCGTGCCGTTCCGGGTCCGCTACATCGGGCCTCCCTCGAGCGCCGACGCGGCCGACCCGCCCGGCACCTTCCCGGCGTACGCATCCGGCACCCTCCCGCTCACGACCTCGTTCGCACCCGAGCTCTTCGAGGACAAGATCGTCTTGGTCGGTACGGGCTTCCACGACGAGGACAAGTTCAGAACGCCGTTCTACGGCGCGCTACCGACGGTCGCGCCCGCCGGGGGGGCGTCGAGCGAGCCGTACACCTGGATGTTCGGCGTGGAGCTCCACGCCAACGCCCTGCAGAACATGCTGGACGGACGCTACGTGACCCCGCTCGGGCCCGGTGGCACCGCCCTTCTGCTCTTCCTCTCCGCGCTCCTGGCCGGGGCCGTCACCTTCCGGTTCGGAGCGGGTTGGGGCGCGCTCGCCACGGGGATCGTGATCGGAGGGATCTTCGCCGGCGCCTGGTGGGCCTGGGCCGGCGGGGTGTACCTGCCCGGCGCGGACATCGCCCGCCTCGGAACGGCCTTCCTCTGGATCCCCGTCGCCAAGCCCACCGTGTCCGCCCTCTTCTCGTACGTCGGCGCGGTCGGATACGTCTCCATCGTGGAGGGCCGGGAGAAGCGGTTCATCAAGGGGGCCTTCGGGA
>JBBDSN010000016.1:14738-28940 GCA_040904885.1 Gemmatimonadota bacterium
TACGTCTCCATCGTGGAGGGCCGGGAGAAGCGGTTCATCAAGGGGGCCTTCGGGAAGTATCTCTCGCCGGACGTCGTGGCGGAGATCGCAAACGACCCCGACTCGTTGGCGCTGGGCGGGCAGAGCCGGCCCCTGACGCTCCTCTTTTCCGACCTGTCGGGCTTCACGTCGCTGTCGGAGCGGCTCGACCCAGAGGCGCTGGTCGCCCTGCTGAACGAATATCTGGACGACATGACGCGCGTCGTCCTCGAAGAGCGGGGATATCTGGACAAGTACATCGGCGACGCGATCATGGCGTTCTGGAACGCGCCGCGCGACGTCCCGGACCACGCGGCGCGGGCGCTGCGCTCCGCGGTGCTGATGCAGCGCGCGCTCGACGATCTGAACACGCGTTGGGGTGCCTCCGGCGGGGAGCGCCCGGAGCTCCGGGCCCGCATCGGAGTGCACACGGGCGAGGCGGTGGTCGGCAACGTCGGCGGGCGTGACCGCTTCGACTACTCCGCCATCGGCGACGCGGTGAACCTCGCCGCCCGTATCGAGCCCGCCAACGACACCTACGGGACCCGCATCATGACGTCCAGGGAGACCCTCGACGCGGCGGGGCCCGAAGCGTTCCGGAGCAGGGAGCTGGACCTCGTCACGGTGAAGGGCAAGGACACCCCGGTCGCGGTGTACGAGGTGGTCGAGCTCGCCGACGCTACGCTCCCGGCCGGTTTGGAGGAGGCGCTGGAGAGGTACCGCAACGGACTGGTCGCGTATCGGGAGCGGAGCTGGGCCAAGGCCAAAGCGCTTTTCCTGTCGGCGTTGGAGGCGTGGCCGGACGACGGTCCCAGCCGGGTCTACGTCGCGCGTTGCGACGAACACCTCGCCGACCCTCCCGGCGCCGATTGGGATTTCGTGGTGCGACGGACGTCGAAGTAGAAGATTGGAGGAGACCCGCTGCACGAGGATAGGAAGATGCTCACCATGAGGAGACCGCCGCTCACCGTCGCCGTGCTGGCGATGCTGGCGTCGTCGCTGGGCACGACCGCGGACGCCACCAGCCAGGGGCGGGACGGGGCCGGCCAGACGCAGGACCCGGCCGCGCTCGTGGTGCGGGTCCAGGGCGTCGTCCAGGTCGAGCGAGGAGCCGCCTCGGCTCCCGCGGCGGCTGGACTCCGCCTGCTCGCCGGAGATCGGGTGGTCCCGACCGGCGGCGGACGCGCCATCCTCGTCACCCGCTCCGGAGCGCAGCAGGTGGTCTCCGAGCCGGTCACCCTGTCGGCTCCCGAAGCCGGAGCGCCGACGAACATGTTCGCCCGTGCGGTGAGCACGCTCGCGCAGGCCGCGACGCTGGACGCCACGCTCGGTGGCCGGCAGGGCATGATCCGCCCGATTCCCGGGAGGAGCTCCCTCGTCGCACCCAGGAACGGGCTCGGGGTCTCGTCCGCGAGACCCACGTTCCGCTGGACCGCCACACCCGGCGAACGCTACGAGCTCATGATTCGGCGGATCGAGGGAGGCCGGCCGGTGATCTTTCACGCGGGCACCGACACCGTTTGGACACTCCCGGACGACGTGACCGGCCTCGAGCCGGGCGCCACGTACGCATGGACCGTGTTCGTCGGCGGCCGGGAGGGGGGCCGCCCGCTTTCGCAGCAGGAGTTCCGGGTCATCGACGACACGGAGCGCGCCGCGGTGGAGGCGCGGCTGGGCGCCATCCGCTCGATGGGCCTCGATCCGTCGGACGACGGCCTCACCCTGGCCGCGCTCACCTACCGCCAGCTCGAGCTCTACTACGAGGCGAGCGACGCCTTGAGCCGCCTGAGGAGCTCCGGAGTGCCGTTGGGCCCGGACCTCCATCGCCTCGAGGGTGAGGTATGGGCGGCACTCGGCGACGAGGACGCGGCTCGTGCGGCGTTCGATCGCGCGGCGGGAGCGGCCCGATGACGGCCCGAGGCGACGAGCCCGAGGATCTCCGTACTGAGTTGGAGCGCGCCCGTGAGGAGCTCGTCCATGCCCGCGCCGAGCTCCGGGAGCTGAACCGGATCGGCGTGGCGCTGATGAGCGAGCGCGACCCGACCCGCCTCATGGACTCGATTCTCACACAGGCCCGGGCGCTCACCACATCGGACGCCGGCAGCCTCTACCTCGTCGAGCGCGGGGAGGACGGTACCGAGTTCCTGCACTTCCTGGGATCCCAGAACGA
The DNA here is from genome assembly GCA_040904885.1 of Gemmatimonadota bacterium. GTDB lineage: Bacteria > Gemmatimonadota > Gemmatimonadetes > Longimicrobiales > Gaopeijiaceae > JAWLHJ01. Next base: position 16,927 of record JBBDSN010000016.1, read on the forward strand.
CACACTCCCGGATTTGCCTCCGGTCGACTTCAAGCTTCCGCTCGACGAACACTCCATCGCGGGGTACGCGGCGACCTCGGGACGACCGCTCGTCCTGGACGACGTCTACGACCTCCCCGAAGACCTGCCTCTCTCGTTCAACAAGGCAGTCTACGACGACAAGTACGGGTATCGCGCCAAGTCGATGTTGGTCGTGCCCATGCTCGATCACCGCGACCGGGTGGTCGGCGTGCTCCAACTCATCAACAGGAAGCGCGACCCTGCCGCGTCGATCCGCACCGAAGACGACGCGGAACGCTGGGTGCTCCCCTACACGGAGCGTGAAGTCACCCTGGTGTCGTCGCTCGCGGGACAGGCGGCGGTGTCCATCGAGAACGGTCGGCTGTACCGGGACATCGAAAACCTCTTCGCGGGCTTCATCAAGGCGGCCGTCACCGCCATCGACCAGCGCGATCCGACGACCGCGGGCCACTCGGTTCGGGTCACCGCGCTCACGTGCGCCCTGGCCGAGCACATGAGCGGGCTCTCGGCAGGAGTGTTCGAGGGTGTGTCGTTCGACCAGAAGGACATGAAACAGCTGCGGTACGCCGGTCTTCTGCACGACTTCGGCAAGGTCGGCGTGCGCGAGGAAACCCTCGTGAAGCGGAACAAGCTGCCTCCCGTCATGGAAGCCGCCGTCGAAGCGCGCTTCAAGCTCATTCGCAGGACCCTGGAGCGCACGGCGGCGGAACGTCGGGCGGAGGTGCTCCAGCAATCGGGTCGGGAGGGCGGTGCGACCGAGCTGGAAACGATCGCGGAAGCACTCCGCCAGGACATCGAGGAGCTCGACCGTTACCTGGTTGCCGTGCGAGAGGCCAACGTCCCGCACGTGCTGGACGAGGACGCCGCGGCGATCCTGCGGGAGATCGCGGACCGCACCTTCGAGGACGTGGACGGCGCACACCATCCGTATCTCACCACGCACGAGCTCCACTACCTCTCCATCACCCGGGGAAATCTGGACGACGACGAGCGTGCGCAGATCGAGTCGCACGTCGTCCACTCCTACGACTTCCTTGTGGACATCCCGTGGACGGACGAGCTCTCCCGCATCGCCGAGATCGTGCGGGGTCACCACGAGAAGCTCGACGGTACCGGGTATCCGGACGGCGTCACCGGTGAGCGACTCTCGCTGGAAACGCGCATCATGACCGTGTGCGACATCTTCGACGCGCTCACGGCGTCCGACCGTCCCTACAAGAAGGCGGTCCCGGTCGAGCGGGCGCTCCACATCCTGCGGGAAGAAGCGGCCGCGGGCGCGCTCGACCCCGACATCGTCGAGCTGTTCATCGAGAGTGGGGTGTACCGGAGGGTGCTGGAGAAGGACTGGCGGGAGCTGTAGCGCCGGGAAAGCGCGTCGACAGCCAGGCGAACGCGCCGCGTAACATCCAGGCGGCCCCGGCTACGACCAACGCCAACGCCAGCCAGCGCAGCAGTGTAGCCGCGAAGCCGAGATCGAGCGCGGGTGCGGTGATCTCGTACTGCAGGAAATCTGCCCCTCGCTCCGTCATCCAGTGCCATCCGGTATGGGCGAGCACCGCCGACAGGACGATGACACCGGCCGTCTCGGGAATCCCCTTCCGGAACGCGAGCTCGAGCAGCGGCGCCGCGATCAGCAGCACGAGAATCTGGCCGAGCTCGACGCCCACGTTGAACGAGAGCAGCGAGGTGATGAGATGCCCGCCGGCGAACTGGAGCGACTCGGAGAGCACGAACGAGAAGCCGAAGCCGTGCACGAGCCCGAACCCGAACGCGATCATCCACCGTCGATGCAGCTTCGCGCCCAGGATGTTCTCGAATGCCATGAAGACGATCGACGCGGCGATGAGCGTCTCGATGAGGGGCGGGAACCACAGCCCGTCGGGCGCCAGGCCCAGCGCCGAGGCGATGAGCGTGATGGAGTGCGCCACCGTGAAGGCGGTCACGACCGGCACGAGGGCACGGACGCTGCGGAAGGGAATGACCAGGCACAGCAGGAAGAGCAGGTGGTCGATCCCGTCGAGGATGTGCTCGAAGCCGAGCACGACGAACCGGAGCGCGGCCTGATGCCAGCGGGGGTCGAGCCTCACGAGACCGGGATTGCCCGTGTACTGGAAGACGCGCTCGGTCTCGGCATCCGGCAGAAACCGCAGAACGGTCACCGTGCGGAGGCCGAGATGCGCGAAGCGGGGATCGATATCGAACTCCGACCGGTCCGACGCGATCGGCACCTCGAAGAGGACATCCAGCGCGGCCTGCTGCCAGTAGAGCTCCGTGCCGGCGGGAAGGGGAGCCGAGCGCACGTGCTCGAGCGCGGTCTCGTAGTCGCCGAACGCCCGGTCGCCGGGTGCCGAGATCCGCAACGCCTCCAACTCCAGACCCTCGAGTGGAACCCCGTTCTCGCGAAACTCGACGTAGTCCCCGATCCACTGGCGCGCCGCGTCCCGGGCGAGCGCCCCGGCGGCGGTGAGCTCCAGGTATCCGGGTCCGCGCAGCGGAAAATCGTAGTCGCGCATCGATTGCAGGGGCACCCGCAGAAGCAGCCTCAGGCGATCGCCATCCGGCTTCACGAACGCCTGGATGGTGACGTCCGCCGGAATCTCGTGCGCCTCCGGCCACGAAGGCAGGAGAAGCACGAGCGCCACGACGAGCGCGGCCGTGCGGCGCACGGGAACGGCATTACGGGACATCGGAGCACTCCGGCCTGCGGGGTTTCGAGGCGGCGAAGGTACCTCCGCCGCCGCACCACCGACAAGCGCATAGGCCTCGCCACGATTGCCGAACGGGGCCCGGGGGCGTAGCCTGTCCGAACGATGTACCGGTCGGGGGATCCGTGCTCGGGCCCCCACCGATCCACGTGTCAGACACGGAGAGGATGGCGGATGCGGAAGCGCAACGTTGTGATGGGAATCGGACTCGTCGCCGGCGGGATCGTTCTGGCCTGCGCGTCGGAGACCCTCGACGGAATGGCGTCGGGCGCGGTCGGGCAGGAGGGCATGGCGCCGCTCTTCGAGGTCGACCCCTTCTGGCCACAGCCGCTCCCAGACCATTGGGTGCTCGGCTCGGTCGTCGGTGTCGGCGTCGACTCACGCGACCACGTGTTCATCATCCACCGGCAGGCGCCCCTGAACGAGCGTACCGAGATCGGAGCCGCGACGGATCCGCCGAGCGGAGAGTGCTGCTTACCGGCGCCCTACGTGCTCGAGTTCGATCCGGAGGGCAACCTGATGAACTCCTGGGGCGGCGAAGGTGAGGGATACACCTGGCCGGCTTCCAACCACGGCATCTCCATCGACCCGATGGACAACGTCTGGATCGGCGGGAACGGCGCGGGCGATGGCCACGTGCTGAAGTTCTCGAGGGACGGGACCTTCCTGGCGGAGTACGGGATTCCAGGGCAGGAATTGGGCTCGACCAGCACCGAGCACTTCGGCCGCCCAGCGAAGATCTCGTTCGACGCCGAAGCGCAGGAAGCGTACATCGCCGACGGATACCGGAACCGGCGCGTCGCCGTGATCGACATGAACACCGGCGAGATGAAGCGATTCTGGGGTGCCTACGGCAACGAGCCGAACGACGAAAACCCCGGGCCCTACAACCCGGACGCCCCGCTGATCGACCAGTTCCGCACCCCGGTGCACTGCGCCGAGCCGACGGCCGACGGACACGTGTACGTGTGCGACCGGCCGAACAACCGAATCCAGGTCTTCCGCAAGGACGGGACCTTCGTGGATGAAGTGCAGCTCGCGCCGCGTACCCTGGGCGACGGGTCCATCTGGGACATCTCCTTCTCCAAGGATCCCGATCAGACCTACATGTACGTCGCCGACGGGAAGAACATGAAGGTCTACGTCATGGACCGCCTCTCGCTCGAGGTGCTCACCACCTTCGGCGACGGGGGCCGGCAGCCGGGGCTCTTCTTCGCGGTCCATTCCATCGCGACCGACTCGCAGGGCAACATCTACACCACGGAGACCTACGAAGGAAAGCGGGTGCAGAAGTTCCTCTACCGGGGCATCGGCCCGATCCCCGCAGAGGACCAGGGCGCCCCCTGGCCGCAGGACAGACGTCCCGGCTGACCGCGCGCGGCGGCATTGACGCCGGAGGCGCCATTGCCTTCCGTGATGCGTCCCGGACAAGATTCATGACCACAGTACCCTTCCGCTCGAAAACAGGAGCTTCAGAATGCTAGGACAGAGAACATTCACCACGCTTTTCACGACCGCGCTACTCGCCGCGTGCGGCGGCGGAGACGAGGCCGCCGACCACACGCAGATGGACGAGGCCGAGATGGCCGCGGCGCCGGCCACGATCACCGATTCCGGATGCTTCCTCAGAGGCGCCACTCTCGAAGAGGCGGCGGAGCGGCCGAGCCCGCTGCAAATGACCGAGTTCTCGGTGGGGGACACCGAGGGCCTGCTCTGCTACGGTGCGCCTTCCGCACGGGATCGCGTCGTGATGGGTGAGTTGGTCCCGTATGGAGAGCTGTGGCGGACCGGAGCGAACGAGGCGACGGCCATCCACCTCGAGGGGCCCGCCACCATCGGCGGCATCCCGCTCGAAGCGGGCAGCTACTCGCTGTACACGCTTCCCGGTGAGGACAGCTGGGAGGTCTTCCTGAACACGAACGTCGAGCGGTGGGGCATCCCGATCTCGGACGAGGTCCGCGGCACGGAGATCGGGAGCTTCACCGTCACACCCGAAGCGACGGACGATATGGTGGAGACCCTGACCTACTCCTTCTCCTCGACCGGCGCGATCGTGATGGAGTGGGAGAACACGCGCATCCGGATCCCGGTCACGACGGGCATGTAGCCGACGCAGCGCGTCTTTCTGGTTGAACGCACCCCCGGCGTCGGAGCTTCTCCGGCGTCGGGGGTGCGTTCGTCCCGGCCTGTATCTTCGTCCCGGCCCGGTACGTTCGCGAGATGGGCATCGGCCCTCACACGTAGGCGTCGTCCGTCGCGAGATGGCTCGTGACGTAGTCCCGCACCCCTTCTTCCACGCTCCGGAACGGCCGATCGTACCCGGCCGCCCTCAGCCGCCCCATCTCGGCCTGGGTGAAATACTGGTAGCGGTCACGGATCTCTTCGGGCGTATCGACCCAATCGATCTCGAGATCTCGTCCCACGGCATCGTAGAGCGCGTCCATCAGCTCCAGCCATGTCTGCGCCTTGCCCGTGCCGAGATTGAACAGCCCGGACACCTCGCGATGCTCCATGAGCCAGAGCATGACGTCCACGCAGTCCTTGACGTACACGAAGTCGCGCATCTGCCCGCCATCCGGATAGTCGGGATGGTGTGAGCGGAAGAGTGTGGCTACCTCGCCCCGCGCCGCCGCGGGATACGCCTTCGTGACCACGCTGCGCATGCTGCCTTTGTGATACTCGTTGGGGCCATAGACGTTGAAGAACTTGAGTCCCACCCACTGGGGCGGACACGGTCCTCCCGACTCGACCTGACGGGCGACCCACCGGTCGAAGACGTGCTTGCTCCATCCGTAGGCGTTCAGGGGAACCAGTCGGCCCAGCGCGTCCGGCCGGCCGTCGTCGTCGAAGCCGGCTGAGCCGTCTCCGTACGTGGCGGCCGAGGACGCGTAGATGAGCGGCACCTCCCGGGTGGCACACCAGCGCCATACGCGCTGCGACAGACGAAAATTTGTATCGGCGATGAGGTCGGCGTCGGTTTCCGTGGTTGCGGATATGGCGCCCATGTGCACGACGTACCGGACATCCCCGCCGCGTCGCGACAGGAAGTCGTCGAAGCCGTCCGGGTCCACCAGCTCGTCGAGCCCGCGCCGCCGGAGGTTCTTCCACTTGTCCCCCGTACCCAGCCGGTCGACGACGGAGACGGGGCCCGCCTCGGCCTCCTCCAGCGCGGCGACGAGGTTCGACCCGATGAAGCCGGCTCCTCCCGTGACGACGATCATTCCGCGGACTTCCCTCCCTTCATGACGACCGTGCGGATCGGGAACGGAATCTCGATCCCTTCCTTGTTGTAGCGGCGGTGCAGGTGCTTGATGAACTCGCTCCGGATACGCCCCCTGGCGTTCAGCTCGGTCACCAGAAGCCGGACCTCGAAGTTGATGCTCGAGTCCCCGAACTCCCGGAACAGCACCTTCGCATCCTCGCCCTTCACGCCACCCTCCACGAGGTCCAGGACCTCCTTGGCGACCTCCTTCGTCACCTGCTCGACGTGTTCGAGGTCGCTGTCGTAGGCGACGCCGACCATGACGCTGATCCAGAGGGCGGTCTCGGGAAAGCTGAAGTTCTTGACGATCGAGTTCGCGAGCACCGAGTTCGGCACCACGACGAGATTCCCGTCGGGAAACGTGTTGATGGTCGTGTTGCGTCCCTTCACGTCGGTGACCCAGCCCTCCTCACCGCTCGACAGCTCCACGAAGTCGCCCTGACGAACCTGGCGCGAGAGGATGATCTGCACGCCGGCGAACAGGTTCCCGAGGGTGTCCTGCAACGCGAGGGCCACGGCCAGACCACCGATCCCCAACGCGGTGATCAGCGGCGTGATGTTGATACCGAGGTTCTGCAGGATGATGAACAGCCCCAGCGTCAGGACCGCGATACGGGCGAGGTTCACCACCAACGTCGGGGACTTGATCGTGTCGGGGCTGCCGGCCGAGATCATCTTGACGCCATCACCGACCGCGCGCATACCCGCGATGGCGACCGATCCGATGAGGATGATCGTCAGGCCGTTCTGGACCGGGCCGGCGACGGACGCCTCGACGGTTCCCACGTTGAGCGCCAGGTAGACGCCCCCGGCACTCAACCAGACGGTGGGCAGGCCCCGGAGCGACTTGATGAGCAGGTCGTCCCACTGGTAGCGGGTGCGCTCGATCAGCCTACGGACCCACCGCACGACCACGGCCTCGGTCATCAGGCCCAGCAACACGCCGCCCACGATGAAGATCGAGCGGCGGACCCATGGGTCCTGGAGGAACTCGGTCACGTAGAGCTCCCAGCTTCAGTTTCTGGGCCTGACGTTTCGGCATCGCCGGGACGCCGTCCCTCCGGGTCGGCGGAGCGGGGCGGAAGCGGCACGAATGCAGACGTCCGGCGCACGTAGTCCGCATACGCCGGGCGACGCTCCTCGATATCCTTCTCGAGCAGGGTCACGCCCGATACCTTCAGCAGCAGATACGTCATCAACAGGGGTCCGAACACGGTCCAAGCTCCTCCGGCGCCGACGGCGATCAGGTACGCGCCCCACCAGAGCACGGCGTTGCCGAAGTAATTCGGGTGGCGGGAATAGCGCCAGAGGCCCCGGTCGAGGACCTTGCCACGGTTCGAGGGATCGGCCTTGAACGCCTCGAGCTGGCGGTCGGCCACGGCCTCCAGCACGATCCCCGTGAGCACGACCACCCCCCCGGCGAGATCCAGAAGGCCCAGCGGGCCCGGAGCGGTCACAGCAGCGAAGAGGGGCGCCGAAATGAGCCACAGGAGCACGCCCTGGAGCCAGAACACGGTGAACAGGCTCACGAACGGGAAGCTGGCACCGCCCTTCTCTCGCATGGCCGCGTACCGCGGGTCCTCGCCGGAGCGGAGATTCCGACGCAGAAGGTGCGAGCCGAGCCGGACGGCCCAGATCGCGATCAACGCCAAGACCAGCCAGGCGCGAGGGGCGGGGGCGGGAGCGAGCGCCACGTAGGTCGCGGTGACCAGGAAGAAGCCAGGTGCCCAGAAGGGGTCGACGATGCTCGCGTCCGCGAGCTTCAGGCTGAGTAGCCACAGGACCGTCATCGCCGCCATCACCACGGCGAGTCCGGCAAGCGCGACCTCGAGGTTCTCCATGACTCCATCTCCGAAGGGGTATTCGTGAAGATACCTCCTTGCGCGCCATCGCCCACGGCCTACTCTGGGATCGATGCTTTTGTCCCTCTATGACTTGGAGTCAATCTGCACGTGCCCCTCCCCTTCCTCGCGGCACCGCGTCCGAACCCCCAGCGTCCGAGGGGTCTCCCCAGGTGGCCGGGTGGGATCCGGTCGATGCTGGCGCTCTCTCTGGCCCTGATCGCCGGCGTTCTGCTCAGCCAGGCCGTCGGAGCCCAGGAGAACGTGGAGGGCCGAAGCGACGCCTTGCAGCGCGGCCTCGACGCACCCGAAGCGCGGGGCGTCGTCGACCTCCCGCGACTCCGCGGCCCGGTCACGCTCGACGGAGTGCCGAACGAACCCGCTTGGACGGGCATCGAGCCACTTCCGCTGACCATGTACCAACCGACGTTCCGGGGCGCGAGCGACCGCGGCATCGAGCTGATGGTGGCTTACGACGACGACGCGATCTACGTCGCGGCCCGCTTGCACCACGACGACCCCGACGACATCGGAGCGTTCTCCTTCACGCGTGACCGGTACGGCGGAGACGACGGTATCGCCGTCGCGCTCGACACGTTCAACGACAACGAGAACGCTTTGCGCTTCACGGGTCTGCCGTTGGGCGCCCGCATGGACCACGCCGTCGAGGACGACGGCCAGGCCCCGGGACCCGGCAACGTCTCGTGGAATACGTTCTGGGACTTCGAGACCCGCATCACGGACGAAGGATGGTTCGGCGAGATGCGGATCCCCTTCTCGAGCCTGCGCTTCCGGACCGAGCCGGACGGATCGGTGGTGATGGGGCTTCTCGGCTTCATCTACGAGAGTCGAGGCGACCGACGCTGGACCTATCCCGCAATGCCTTCGAGCGGCCCCTACTCGCGGGTCTCCGCGTTCCAGGATGTCAGGCTGAGGGACGTCGTGCCCCGCAATCCGGTCTACCTGAGTCCGTACGCGCTCACCGGAACGACGCGAACCCACGAGCTCGCCGTCGAAGGCGACCGGTTCGTGCGCACGGACGACACGAGTCTCGAGATCGGGGGCGACCTGAAGTTCAGCCCGACTCCGAACCTCACGCTCGACCTCACGGCCAACACCGACTTCGCGGCGGTCGAGGCGGATGAGCAGCAGGTGAACCTGACACGCTTCTCGCTCTTCTTCGACGAAAAGCGCCCCTTCTTCCAGGAGCGCGCCGGCATCTTCGGCTTCGATACCGGAGCGGAACGGGGCACGTTGTTCTACTCCCGCCGGATCGGGCTCGTCGAGGGCAGGCCCGCCCGTATCCTGGGCGGCGGTCGCCTCGTCGGACGGCTGGGGAGCTGGGACCTCGGGCTCATCGAGATGCAGACTGCCGCGTCGAGCGACCGTCCAGGGGAGAACTTCGGCGTCCTCAGGGTGAGGCGTCAGCTGTTCAACCCGAACTCGTTTCTCGGGGCGATGGGGACGAGCCGCGTCGACGCGGAAGGGCGCTACAACGTCTCATACGGCATCGACGGCTCCTTTCGCGTGGTCGGCGACGAGTATCTGACGGTGAAGTGGCTCCAGACGGTCCAGGGCGGTGACTCGGTCCGGGACGCTGCGCCGGGTGGACTCGAAGCCGGCCGTCTGGTGTTCGACTGGACGCGACGCAGGTTGAGCGGCCTGAGCTACCAGATCGCGGGGACCTGGTCCGGACCCGGCTACGACCCCGGCGTCGGCTTCGAGCCCCGCAGCGACTTCGCGCGCGGGCAGGCCGACCTCAACTACTCGTGGTTCCCGGAGTCGGGTTCGCCGCTACGCAGGATCTGGCTCGGCTCCGAGAACAGCGTCTGGGTTCGCAACGCGGACGATCGGGTCGACTCGGGTCGCATGCAGCCCTTTCTCCAGCTCGAAGGCAGGTCGGGCCTCGTGCTCAAGACGTCCGTGAACACCCGCTACGAAGACGTCCCAGGCGCGTTCGCGCTCGCGAACGACGTGCTCGTCCCCCGAGGACGGTACTGGGCCACCGAGGGTGCAGTCGAGATGCGGGCGGTACGGGCGTGGCCCATCCGACCGAATGTGACGTTGACGGGCGGGGAATTCTTCGACGGCACACGCGTCGGATTCCGGACCGACGTGACGTGGCCGGCGAGCCGCCACCTGGAAGTCGTGGGCGGTTGGGAGTGGAACCGGATCCGCTTCGACGCGCGGGACCAGGGCTTCGACGCCAACCTGGTCCGGCTCACGCTGAGGGGCGCCATCGACATCCGGATGTCACTCGACACCTTCGCGCAGTACAACTCCGTCACCGACCAGATCACGACGAACACGCGCTTCCGGTACAACTTCCGCGAGGGTCAGGACCTGTGGCTCGTCTGGAACGAGGGACTCAACGTGGAGCGGGACAGGGCGGGTATGCCCCGGTTGCCATTCGAGGACGCCCGGACGCTCACCGTCAAGTACACGCATACGCTGATCTTCTGAGCCGGAAGGATACCCGCGCCTCAGCGACCCGCAGCCCTCAGCGACCCGCGCCTTCGACCACCGCCAACGGGATGTCGCCGAGCCCGCTGCGCTGGGGGTTCTGCCGGCCGCGCGTCTCGGAGCGCACGTTGTCGCCCACGTGCTCGAACAGCTCCGTGAAGGTCACGATGCCGTCGCCGTCGAGATCACCCGCGCCGCGGAGGCCGTCGAGCAGGAAGTGGGTGAACACGCCGTGTCCGCCCCACCGCGCATCCTCGAGGCTGAGCTCATTCGTGTCGGCGGCGGTCATCATCAGCCGACGCGAAGGGGTGAACAGCCCCTGGAAGCTCCCCGCGATGGCGTTGCCGGCCGGGCCACCGACGGTTTCCCCATCGGACGTGCCTGCGGAGTGGCAGGCGTCGGCGATCACGATCACGCGCTCGGCCGCGATGTGCCGGCGCAGCGCCGTCTTGACGTCCCACATGGGAAAGCCGGTCACCGCGAGCGCATCGAGGTCCGCGTCGCTCGGAAGCAGATAGAGGTTGTCCGGGCGTCCGGGATCGGGCGCGCCATGTCCCGCGAAGTAGATCACGACGAGGTCGTCGAAGTCGGCCTGCTGCAGAAAGACGAAGAGCGCCTCCCGCATGGCGGCTCCGGTCGCCTGCTCGTTCTCGAGATAAAGGACGTCGTCGAACGGACCGGCCGCGTCGCTCTCGAGAAAGTCCCGTACGGCCCGCGCGTCCGACGGCGCGTACGCCAGGTCGGGAATCTCCGTGGAGCCGTAGTCGCCCACCCCGATGACGACCGCCCAGCGCTTATCGATGCGCGGCGCGGCGAACGTCGAGGCGGTCTGGCCACGTGCGCCCCGCGCGACGATGGACACCGTGTCCCGACTCACGGGGAAGGAGAACTCCCGCGTGAACCGGCGGGCGTCCGTGCCGTCGAGACCGAGGCGCAGTGCGTCGGCCGGGGCCAGGGTCTCCAGAAGCGCCGGCTGACCATCGACCTCGACGGTGGTCGCGTCGCCCACGACGACGCCTTCGAGGCGCACCGTGTTGCGTACGTCCGACCGACTTCGGTCACCCCGCTTCACGACGCCGAGTCCACGGGTGGCCGCGCCGTCGGCGGGCATCACGTCCGCCCGGATGACCGCGAGGCCCGCCGCTCCCGAGTCAACCCCGGTCCGGACACCCGATTCCACGGAGCCCGGATCCGGCGCCCAGTAGGCCTCTTCCTCCCAGCCCCGCGCTTCCCAGTCGTTCACGATGGGCCCGATGAAGCGGGTGATCACCTCCTGGGTCGCCTCGCGCACGGCGAGTGCGCGGGCCGCCTGGTCCGTGGCTTCCAAAGCGCGAGCATCGGCGACGGCGTCGGCCACCACTTCCCCGAGGTCGAGGCGGAGGGCCCGCACCGAGACCTCGGTCGTCGCAGTCACCAGCGTGCCGCTCACGGGGTCGGCCCTGGTCGCGTAGTCGGCCACGCCCAGGATCAGGAGCTGTGCGCCCCAGTCCCTCCCGAGCTGCGTCGCGGCGCCGTCGTTTCCGGCCGTCGCCGCGGCCACGAGCGTCTGTGATGCCTCGTCGATGGCGAGAGCAGGATCGATGACCGGGAATCCGGCCTCGCGCAGGAACGACGTCATCTCGCGGGAGGCGACCTTGCCCCGTCCTTCCTCCTGGATGAACACGAGCGTACGGGGGAGATCGCCTTCGAACGTGATCTCCTGAGCGTGCAACGCAGTCGACG
>JBBDSN010000016.1:29040-61398 GCA_040904885.1 Gemmatimonadota bacterium
GTACGGGGGAGATCGCCTTCGAACGTGATCTCCTGAGCGTGCAACGCAGTCGACGAGCCGGACAGCGCCAAGACGCCACTCACGCCGACCGCGCACAGAACCTTCCCGACGCACAGAACCTTCCCGAGCATCTTCATCGAGTGCCCTCGCGAAGCCGCTCGAGCGCCCTCTGCGCGTCGCGGTGGTCGGGGTGGATCTCGAGCGCCGCTTCGTAGTGCTCGATGGCGCGCTCCACGTCACCGCGGTCCTCGAAATCGACCGCCCTGCTGAACTCGATGGTGGCCGCGACCGGAATCGGCTCGATGTTCGGCCTGTTCGAAGGCGGCACGAGGTCGAGCTCCGACCCGAACTCGTCCGCGAGCGCGACGACGACCCCGAGCAACGCGCTCGTCCGGTCGTTCTTCTTCATCACCGCGATGATCTCCGACGTCTCGACGTCGATGGCTCGAATGTCCATGCGCATGTCTTCCAGAATGCTCGTGACCTGTCCATGCAAGACGTATTGAGCCCCCAGGAGCTTCCCGACCTGGATCGCGCTCGACTCGTCGAGCCGCCCGGAAAGAGCGAGATCCTGTTCACGCAGCATATCCTGGATCTCGGCCCGCTCGACCACCTGGATACCGGCGCGGCCGCTGAACTCCGTGACGAGCATGGCCGTGACGGCCTTCCCGAGACTGATCTGGGCGTCCGTGCCACCGCCCATCATGAAGCCCGTGAAGTCCATGACCGCGACGGTCGGGAGGTCCTGCTGCGCCGCTGCCGGCGTATGCGGTGCACACCACGCGAACACGAGGACGGGTAGCGTGAGCATACGCGCGGTCGCCGTGAGGGCACGGGTCATCGGGGATGCGGACATGAATTCTCCACAGTGCGCTTTCTTTGCCGCTCTCGAGGCAGGAACCTATAATTTACCGATGCCCGTGAGGGGAAGCGAGCTATTTTCAAGCGCCCTGCCGGGCCCCGCCCGAACCCCGTCGCCGCAAGACCCGCTTCGCTCCAGAGGATTCGTCCCATGCGCCACGATCAGGGCCCCAGGCGACCACGCGACGCACCCAACCCCTCGTTGGCCCGCCGTGCCCGCGTGTTGGCACTCGGGTTGACGGGCGCTCTCGCGACCGGGTGCGCCACGGGGGGAGTGCCCGACGTGGGTCCGGAAGACATCCCCCGGCTCAGCGCCGACGCGGCTGCTAGCCCGGACGACCTGCGGCTCCGCACGGAGCTCGGCATCGCGCAGTACCGCGCCGGCGATCTGGACGCGGCGCACGCCAGCCTGAGCTCGGCCGTCGAGGAAGGGCACGTCACCGGGCCCGGGCTGCTCCACCTCGGCCTGGTCCACGAAACCCGCGGCGCGTGGGCGGAGGCAAGGAAATCGTACGACCGCTACCTCGACCTCGACGCGGGCGGATCGATCCGCGGTGAGATCGAAGACAGACTCCGCCTGATGGGCCGCAACCTGTTGCGCGAGGAAGCCCGCGCGGCGCTCGCGCTCGAAGCGCAGGTCGCGGACGCGGCCACGCCGACCCCTCGCTCGGTCGCGATCCTTCCCTTCGGCTTCAACTCGGAGCGGGAGGAGCTCCAACCTCTCGTGTACGCCCTCGCCGACATGATGAGCACGGACTTCGCCGTCTCGAACGCGCTCGTGGTGCTCGAGCGAACCCAGGTCCAGACGCTCCTCGACGAGATGGCCCTGAGCGAGGCCGGGTACGCCGAAGCTGCGACGGGCGCTCGCGCGGGTCGCCTCCTGCGGGCCGAGCACGTGGTCCAGGGCGTGCTGACGACACTCGGCTCCGATCAGCTCCGCACGGACGCGAACGTGTTGAACGTGCCGGGCGCTTCCGCGGTCGGAGAGCTGAACGAGAGCGCCGCATTGGAGCGCCTCTTCGACATGGAGAAGGCCCTCGTCATCCGCACGATCCGGGAAGTACTCAGCGTCGAGCTCACGCCTGCCGAAGAGCAGCGGATCCTCGACAACCGCATGGACAACGTGCTCGCGTTCGTCGCATACGGTGAAGGACTACGCGAGCTCGATCGAGGAGATTACGCGGCCGCCAGCGAGCGCTTCGGGGCTGCTCTGGCGCTCGAGGGGGACAACGCCATGATCGAGTCGGCCCTGGAGAGCAGCACGGGCCTGGCGGCAGCCGAGAGCACCGACACGGAAACCGTCGCTGCCCTCGCGGCGATGCCCGGCGCCGTGGGTGGGGGCTTGATGGGCCCTCCCCCGGACGCCACCACCGGCTCGGCTGGAGCAGGGGGCTCCGTGGCGCGCGGCACCCTCGCCAACCTGACCGAGGGCGTAGCGCCCTCGCCCACGTCCGGCCTCCTGGATCTGGGCTCCACCGACCAGTCGCTCGAGCAGCCGAAGCAGACCGGCGATACCGAGCGCCAGCCCATCGCGGAGGCCACCGGAGATACGGGCTTGACGGGATCCACCAGCACGATCCGGCTCGTGATCCCACGGCCCGGAGGAGAGCGGTGAGTCGACCGTCCGAGCCCGGCCGCCGGGCAGCGATGGGGTTCCGCACGGGGCGCACGCTCCTCACCGGTGGTGGAGGCTCGGTCACCACAGCCCCCGGCGTCGTCCCTGCGCGGCGCTCCCTCACCGCCGCTCTCGGTCTCGCCCTGCTCGGCCTCGGGCTCCCTCTCCATGCCTCGGCCCAGCTTCCGAATCAGACCTCCGTCGGCTTGGGGGCCGAGTTCGTCGGGTACGGCTTCGACGCCGGACTCGGGGCGGACGCTGCGGAGCTCTTGATGATCCCTGTCGCCGTGCGGTTCCCGGCCAGCGGCTCCGTCACCTTCGACGTCTTCGGCGCTTGGGCGCGGGGGCGGGTCGAGCGGGAGAACACGAGCCTCGAGCTTTCCGGGCCCACCGACACCCAGATCCGCATGAGCTTCCAGGCGACACCCTGGGCGCTCGTCACGGTCGGCGCGCAACTCCCGACGGGCGACGCCGCGCATACGCCCGAGGAGGCGGTGGTCGCGTCGGTCCTGTCGACGGACCTGCTCGGATTCCGGGAGAGCAACTGGGGCTCGGGTGCTGGGCTTACGACGTCCGTCGCGACGGCCACGCGGGCGGGTGATTGGGGCGTCGGCCTCGCGGCGGCCTATGCTCTGCGCGGATCGTTCAGCCCCGACGCGAACGCCGAGTCCATCCGGTACGAGCCGGGCGACGAAACCCGGATCCGCATCGGCTTCGACCGGAACATCGGGACGCACACACTCACCCTCGGCGGGTCGTTCATTACCTACGCCGAGGATCAGTCCGACGGGCGCAACCTGTTCCGGTCGGGAAATCGGTTTCGCCTCGACGCCAGCTACGCGTTCCGCGCGGGTGCCGGCGTATGGACGCTCTACGCCGCGGACGTGGTGCGCTCGAACGGCGACCTCACCCTCCAGATCGTCGACGACTTCGGCAGCCAACTCGGCGACACGACCGTCACCACCGCGAAACAGAACCTTCTCGTGACTGGATTCGTGGGGGCCATCGACTTAGGCTCCGGGTTCGTATTTCGACCCCACGTGGACTTCAAGCTCCAGGCGAGATCCGAGCCGTCCGGCTCCGACGCCGGATCCGGATGGATGCTCGCCGCCGGGGGCGACGTTCCGGTCCGCGTCTTCGGGCGCTCGGAGTTCTTTCCCAAAGCGCGGGTGCTCGTCGGCTCGATCCGGAACCAGGCGGGTGAGTCCACGGGCGTTCTCGGCATGGAGCTGAGGGGCACCTTACGCTGGTCACCATGACGCCATGAGCTCCGACATCAGAAGAATCGCCATCAACACCGGGGGCGGCGACGCGCCGGGCCTCAACGCCGTCATCCGCGCGGTCGTGTGCTCCAGCGAGCGCATGGGCTGGGAAGTGTACGGCATCCTCGACGCGTACGACGGGTTGTTCCAGGAGAACGGGGTCGTGCGGCTCGACCGGGAGGCGGTCCGAGGCATCACGCACCGGGGTGGCACCATTCTCGGCACGACGAATCGGGGGAATCCGCTGCAGTATCCGGTCACCGGCGAGGATGGGACGGTCCGCTACGAGGACCGGTCGCAGGAGGTGATCGACAGGCTGGACGAGCGCGGCATCGATGCGCTCATCGCCGTGGGAGGCGACGGCTCCCTCGAGATCGCCAACACCCTGCATGAGAAGGGGTTGAACGTCGTCGGCGTGCCGAAGACCATCGACAACGACCTCGCCGCGACCCAGTTCACGTTCGGGTTCCTCACCGCGGTCGAGACCGCGACCGACGCGCTGGACAAGCTGCACTCGACAGCGGAGTCGCACGAGCGCGTCATGGTCGTCGAGCTGATGGGGCGCCACTCCGGATGGATCGCGCTGTTCGCCGGTCTGGCGGGCACCGCCGATGTCATCCTCATCCCGGAGATCCCCTATGATCTGGATCTCGTGTGCGAGAAGATCGAGGCGCGCTACGCGGAGGGGCGCAACTTCGCGATCGTGGTCGTGGCCGAGGGAGCGTTCCCGATCGGAGGCGAGCCGTTGTTCAAGGCCGCCGGGAGCGGCGAGAAGCGGCTCGGCGGACTGGCGCACAAGGTCGCGACGGAGATCGCGGAGCGGACCGGGCGCGAGACGCGCGATTTGGTGCTCGGGCATCTGCAGCGCGGTGGAAGCCCGATCGCCTACGACCGGCTACTGGCGCTTCGCTTCGGCGCGGCGGCCGTCAAGCTCGTGGCGGACCGCTGCTTCGGTTGCATGGTCGCCCTCGACCCGCCGGAGATCCTCGCGGTACCGCTCGCGGACGCCATCGCCCAGACGAAATTCGTCCCGTTGAACGGTGACATCGTCGCGACCGCCCGGTCCATGGGGGTCTGCCTCGGCGACTGAGGCCCTGGCCCAACATCTGCGCCACGCTCATCTTGCCCCACTCGAGCTGGGACTCCGGCCCGAGGGCCCTGATGCGACCGATGAGCTCCCGGGTCACCGCGGGATCGAAGATGTCCTTCATGGTGTCCTCTCCGCATCGACTTGCGCCTCTCGACGATCCTTCCGAAGCTAGCGCGCTCACTCCTCCCCGCCGAGAGGGACGATGTCACAGAAATCCACGCCGACGAGAGCGGAGGCGCGTGCCAGGTTCCGGCGCACCCTCATTCAGGTGCTTCTCGTCCAACTCGTCGCGATCGCGGCGCTCGCCGCCCTCCAGCTCCGGTATGGGCTCTGATGCATTGGATCAACTGGACGATCGTCGCCGTCTATATCCTGTACGTCGTGGTGGACGGCATACGCAGATCGAAGGACACGGACTCTTTGGCGGGCTTCTTCGTCGCGAACAAGAGCCTGTCGTGGTGGGTGGTGGGGCTCTCGGTGATGGCGACGCAGCTCTCCGCGATCACGATGATCGGCACGCCCGGACAGGGCGCCACGGACGGCATTCGCTTCATCCAGTTCTACTTCGGCCTCCCGATCGCGATGGTCATCCTGGGTGTAACGCTGGTACCGTTCCTTCACGGCTCCGGCGTTTATACCGCGTACGAGTTCCTCGAGCGCCGATTCGACGCGAGGACCCGCTCGTTGACGGCTTTCCTCTTCCTCCTCTCCCGGGGGATGTCGGCCGGAACGATCATCGCGGCGCCCGGAGTCGTGCTGAGCGCGATCTTCGGAATCCCGCTGGTGTGGGCCGTGGCGCTCATCGGCGTTCCGACCGTGCTCTACACGATGATCGGCGGTGTGCAGGCGGTGGCGTGGGCGGACGTCAAGCAGATGTTCCTCATCGTCTTCGCACTCCTCGCCATCGTCGTGGTGCTGGTCCTCCAGATGCCCGTGAGTCCGGACGACGCGCTGAGAATCGCGGGCGCGACGGGACGGCTGCAGGCGTTCGACTTCTCGTTCGACCTGAACGAGACGTACACGTTCTGGGGCGGGATCATCGGAGGAACGTTCCTCATGCTCTCGTACTTCGGCACGGATCAGAGCCAGGTGCAGCGCTACCTGACCGCCCGATCGGTCGACGACGCCCGTAGCTCTCTTCTGATGAGCGCCTACTGGAAGATCCCGCTCCAGCTTCTGGTGCTCCTGGTCGGCGTGGGCATCTTCGTCTACTACCAGTTCGTGCGGCCGCCGCTGCTCTACAATCCCGCGCACGAGTCCGCCGTGGTCGACACGCGAGGCGACGCCTACGCGTCGTTGCAGCAGCGGTACGAGGACGTCTTCACCCTTCGTTCGGACGCGGCTTTGGCCGTGGCCGATGCGGCCGACGAGGCGATCGGCTCGGTGGCGATGGAAGTTTTCCTCGAGCGCGAGGCGGAGATCCAGGGGATACGCGGCGAGGCGCTCGCCATGGCGGAAGAAGTGACCGGAGAATCGTCCCGCGACGTGAACTACATCGTCCCACGCTTCGCCCTGTCCGAGCTTCCCATCGGGCTGGCCGGCCTCTTCATCGCGGGGGTGCTGGCGGCGGCGATGTCCAGCATCTCCTCGGAGTTGAACTCCCTGGCGACCACGAGCATCATCGACTTCTATCGACGCTGGGTGAAGCCCGAGGCGACGGATGCGCATTATCTGCTCGTCTCGAAAGGAGCGACCGCTTTCTGGGGAGTGTTCGCATGTGTGGTGGCGACGTTTGCCGCCACTCTGGGATCGCTCATCGAAGTGGTGAACCGGTTCGGATCGTTCTTCTACGGATCGATTCTCGGCGTCTTCATTCTCGCGATGATTCCGCGTACGACGGGACGGGGCTCGTTTTTCGGGCTGATCGCGGGTATGTCGCTCGTCGGCTTCGTCAACTTCAGGATGCCGGAGGTGGCGTTCCTTTGGCACAACGTGATCGGAGCTGTCGCGGTGGTCGTCGTCGGGCTGGTGCTGAGCGCGACCGACCGGGGAGGCGCACCGGAGGAGCGGGAGGCGGCTTGACCCGCCGCCGCCGCGGCGCAGCGCGCACGACGGCGTTGACGTTGTTTGCCGCCACGTTGTTCGGCTGTGGACCGAATCGGGAGCTCGTACCCGTCGAGTGCGTCGTGACCCAGAGTGACGGCTCCCTGGACGGGGACACGCTCGACCTCCATGTGCATATCGACGCCCCCTCGGGTCAGCGCCCTCCCCGGCTGCTGGTACGGGTGGACCCGCTCAGCGACCGCGGAGCCGTCACCTTCGGACCCGGCACGCCCCCGACCGCCGCCGCGGCGTCCATGGCGCTGACCACGAGCGCTGTGTTCCAGGGTTGTGCGGGCATTACACCGGCCGGATTCCGGTTCCGTGCCCCGGAGGCGCCAAGAGGGCGCGTTTGGCTGCGCGTATCCTCTGATGTTCCAGTCGCGGTATGGCTCACGACCGGCGACGGATCGGAGGCCGATCTGGCGGGCCCGCCCCAGGTCGAGGTCGCACCGGGGGAGTCAGCCGAGGCCGCACGGGGCCGAAGGGGCAGCACGCCATGATGGTACGCCGCACCGGTCCCGCGGGCGTCGCCGCCGGGTTCGCCATGCTGTGGGCTCTTCTCCTCGTCGTCCTCGCCGCGCTGTGGATCCGGAGCCCGTTCCTGGGCGCCGGGACGGCGTTCGCGGTCTGGTCGGTCCCCGCGGCGCTCGGCTCGCTCGCCAGTTGGACATGGCTTCGGCGCCGGGCCATCGAGCAGATCCCGCTCAGCCGGGGGCTCTTCGCCACGGTGGTGGCACTCTGGGTCGGCGCGCTCCTGCTCGGCTTCACGGGCATCGGCGACCAGTGGGCGCTCGACGGCCTGATCATGCGCCGGGAGCTGCTGCGCATCTCCGGCCGAGCGGTCGGGTGGCTCCCGATGGCGTTCGGCCTCGTGCTCGCCGTGGCGGGGCTCGCGGCGAGCCTCGAGGCGCGCTACCGGATCGTCAACGCTCCAGAAAAGCCCGCCACTCCGAGGGCTGAAGGGAAATGAGGTTCGCGAAGAGTCGATACGCGCCCGGCACCCGCTGAGACCACTGACGGAAGAAGGAGAGGGCGGCGTAGACATAGACCCCCTCCCCGACCGACGCCACCAGGAGTGAGCCCCGGCGCGCAGGCTCGCCGGGGTCGTTCATCTCGAGCATCGGGACGTACGCATCGTCCCACTCACTCGCGAAATAGAGTCCCCGTTCCTGCACCCACCCCGCGAAATCCCGTTCGGCGATCCGGTTCGGTGACGTGAAGACGGGCGCGTCCGGCTCGAGGATACGGACTGGCTGGGTTTCCACCGACACCCGGGGCGCGGGCCGGCCGATGACGAGGCCGTGCGGAGCGTATGCGCCTTCCGAGAATTGGTACTGATTGTACTGGTTCACCACCACGCCACCGGCCCGGGCGAAATCCAGAATCTGCTCGTTGACCGAGCGGACGTCCGCTCGTGCTTCGTACGCTCGCACGCCCAGAACCAGGACGTCGAGATCGCTGAAGTCACCGTCTCGAACCCGGTCCTCGTCGAGGAGATCGACCTGCGCGCCCATCTGACGGATCGCTTCGTGACCGTCGTCGCCGGTCCCCATGATGTATCCGACACGTAGTCCCTCACGAACGCGAACCGGGACAACCGCGACCTCGGTCTCGGCGGGAGCGAAGAGCGCCGCACGGTCGATATGGTCGTAATCGATCAGCGAGTAGCCCTCGGCGTAGGAAGCACCGTCCTCCGTCGTCGCCACGGCCCTGAACACATACGACCCGGGCGTCATCCCTCCGCTCGGGGTCACGGCGAAGGAGACCGAACGCTGCGCGCCGGCAGAGGGAAGCTCGAACGCCCGGGATTCCGGCTCGACACGCCACCCCTGTGGGGGTTGGAGGCGCAACGTCCCCCGCGCGCCTCCGTCCACCTCGGTGTGGACGACGACGGTCACCGTTCGACTTGCGCCGACGCCCTCGGGCCATACCGTCCCGCTCGGGGACGTCGACACCGACACCCGCGGGAGCACGAGGACCGGCTCCACGAACTCCCCCAGCGCCTGATCGACACCGACATATCGCCACGGTGCGCCGTGCCGCACGGACACCGAACCGCTCCCGTCGGCGGGTTCCGTCGCGCCGACGGCATCCGCCCGCGCGGTCGACCGGCCGGCGTCCCCTATCGCAAAAGAGACCTCACCGACGACGTCGGCCGGATCCCTGGGCAGCCCCCATAGCCCGGACGCCTCCGGCCACCGGTACATCGCGCCGTCGCGCCCCTCCCGCAGGTAGTAGAGCCGAGACACATTCGCGTCGACAGGTACGTCGACCGCGAAGCGCCAGGTGGCCAGCGAGCCAGGAGCGACGCGCCCGTCGGGCGTCAGACCGCTCGTGTCCAGCACCCGTACCGGCCACCCGTCTAGCGGCCGGAGCGCCACGTCGGGCGAGACGACCGTCCGGTCGCCTCCGTTCCAAAGCAGAGCCTCGACCTCCACGGTCTGACCCGGGACCACGATGTCGTCCTGCGCACGGACGTCGAAGACGATCCCCGCGGTAGCCATGAGGGCCTGCACAGCGAGCGAGCGCTTCCGGGCGAGGACCCGCCACAGCTCCGTCTGTCCGTGCCCGTCTACGGCCTCCGCCGCTCGGTCGAGCGCGGCCACGGCCTCGACGAGACCGTCCACCGCCGGGGCGGGATCGAGTCCGAACGCGGCCCTCGCCCGGTCCACGGCGGAGCGATACGAAGCGAGGTGTCCGGACGTGGCCCGGGCGACATCGGTCGGCAATCCCCGGGTCAGCCCCACCAGCGTCGTATCGATGCCCGAGAACAAGCCCCCTCCGGCGTCGGGCACACGGGCGTCGACGAGGATCACGCCGCTGTTCCGGGGACCGGGCGTCTGGCCGGCTCCCATGTCCTGCGAGCGGTGTTGGCTGCGGCTCTCCATGGCCACCTGGAAGCTCGACCGGCCCAGGAGCGGATCGAACCGCCCGATGGGCACGACGATCTCACCCTCGACCGCCGGGGCGTCGGGCGCGAACCGACGTCGGGACGTCTGGAGGAGCTTTACCGGGGCCCAGGGCTCGACACCCTCGGCGAGCTGTTCGGGGAAGCGGGCCGGGTCACCCGCGAGCGCGAACGCCTCCCGCGCCACGATACCCGCGGCCTGGTGCTGGCCATGCCCGTCGCTGGGCGTGCCGCTGAAAACAGATACGACCACGTGCGGCCGGAAGGAGCGGATCGCCCATACGACATCCGCGAGCAGTTCCTCGTGTGGCCAGAGGGTGAGCGATTCCTCCGCGCTCTTCGAGAAGCCGAAGTCGAAGGCGCGCGTGAACCGTTGGAGGCCGCCATCCAGCTCGCGCGCGGCCTCGAGCTCCCCCGTGCGGATGACGCCGAGCCCCTCGAAAAGCTCCGGCCCGATCAGGTTCTGCCCACCGTCGCCGCGGGTAAGCGAAAGGTAGGCCGTCTCTGCGCCCATCCCACGGGCGAGCGCGGTCAAGAAGCCGGTGTCCTCGTCGTCCGGGTGGGCCGCGATCATGAGGACCCGCTTCACCCCGTCCATCTGCCGGAGCAGAAGCCCCGCGGCGACCGTGCCGGCTTCTTCGGAGGACTGCGCCTGGAGCGTTGCCGGGCACGGGAGCAGGAGCGCGAGCAACAAGCCGGCGCGCGCCACTACGCCGCCAACCAAGGCAATGCGGCGCCTCTTCCTCCGAATCACGGCAGTGCGAATCAAAGCATGTCTCCCATCGGTCGACGTTCTTTCATCAACTTCGAGACTCGTCCCTCGGCCACGGCAGCGCCAGGGACGCCGGGGCACGCGCGCGGCCGACCCAACCGGCCAGCGCGGCGAGCGTCAGCAGATACGGCAACGCCAGGAAGAGCTGGTAAGGCAGGTCCCATCCGAGCGCCTGCAGCAGGAACTGGAGCGCCGAGGCTCCGCCGAAGAGCAGCGCCGCCAGAAGCACCAGCACCGGATTCCAACGTCCCAACACGACCACGGCGATGGCGATGAAGCCCCGCCCCGCGCTCATGTTCTCGGCGAACGTGCCCGCATGAGCGAGCGCCAGGTGTGCACCCGCCACACCCGCCAAAGCCCCTCCGAATACGGTCGCCCAGAAGCGGACCCAACGCACCCGGACTCCTGCGGCCGCGGCCGCGTCCGGATCCTCACCGACCGCGCGAAGCTCGAGACCCCACTCCGTACGGAACAGGAAATACCAGAGCACCGGAGCCAGTCCGTACGCCAGGTAGGCTGTCGGCGCCTGGGCGAACAACGCGGACCCCACCCACGGAATCCCGGAAAGTCCCGGCACGGGACTCGATGCCAACGTCGGCAGCGTAAGCGCCGTCCCCGTGGCGCCGAAGCGGGCCTGGTAGATCGCCGACGTCAAGCCCAGTCCACCCAGGGTGATCGCGGTCCCGGTGATGATCTGGTCCGTCCCGAGCCCGATCGCGAAGGCCGCGAACACGAACGCCACCGAAGCCCCCGCCGCCGCGCCGACGAGCACTCCCGGGCCGGCGGTCCCGAACCATATACCGCCGAGCGCGCCGCCGAGCGCACCCGCGATGATCGAGCCTTCGACGCCGATGTTGATCACTCCGCTCCGCTCGGCGATCGCCTCTCCCATGGCGGCGAGCGCCAGAGGGATCCCCAGACGAACCGCGGCCTCGAGAAAGAGCACGAGCTCGCCGCTACCCACCGGCCGCCTCCGACTCCGATGGATCCCCGGCGATCGCAGGACCTCCACCCCCGGCCGCACTCCCTCCCGAAATCAGCGACCCCGCACCCCGACGCCGAAGCTGGTCGAGGGCGATGACCGAGAGGATCACGAGCGCCTGCACCACGCCCACCCATGCGAACGGCACGCCAGCCTCGCGCTGCATCGCACTCGCGCCCCCCTCGAGGGCACCGAAGAGAACGCCAGTGGCGAGCACCCCCAGCGGGCTCAGCCCCGCCAACAGGGCCACCGCGATCGCCGTATACCCCCATCCCGGCGACAGCCCCTCGTAGAGCGCGAAAGTTACGCCGGCGACCTCCACCCCACCGGCCACGCCCGCGATCGCACCCGACGTCAGGAAGGCTCCGGTCCACACCCGATCGGTGTCGATGCGCCCAGCCACCCGCGCCGCACCCGGCGACGCACCGACCGCACGCAGCCGGAAGCCCGCCCGGGTCCGGCGCAGCACGAACGCGGCGCCCACCGCGAGAAGGATCGCGAGCACGAACCCCCAGTGAAGGCGCGTCCCCGGGACCACCACCCCGAGCCGCGCCGTCTCGACGATGGCATCGGTCTGGGGGAAGACGCCGCGGGCCTCCTGCAGCGGGCCCCGCACCACGTACGACGCCAGGTGGAGCCCCACGAAGTTCATGAGGATGGTCGTGATGACCTCGCCCACCCCGAGGCGGATGCGCATGAGCGCGGGCACGAGCGCCCACAGCGCCCCGCCCGCCGCCGAAGCCCCCAACACCGCGGGCACCGCCACGAAGGCGGGCCATCCCGCCGCGTGCAAGCCCACCCAGACCCCCGCGATCGCACCCGCATACAGCTGCCCTTCGGCACCGATGTTCCAGATGCCCGACCGGAACGCCACGGCCACGGCGAGTCCGGTCAGGATCAGCGGAACCGCCCGGACCAGCGTGACCGAAAAGATCGCGGACGGGCTCCCGAACGCCCCCACGATCATCGCCCCCGCAGCCTGCACCGGATCGTACCCACCCAGCACCAACACGACTCCGGCGAGCACGACGGTCGTGAGCACCGAGAGCACGCCGATCACCAGGGGCCCTCGGAAGCGGTGAGGCACCCGAGCCATCCCGCTGAGAGGACTCACGCGCTCGCACCCAACATCATGGCGCCGATCCCCTCACGGGAGAGACGAGCCCCGGGGACCGCCACGAGCCGGCCCCTGATCATGACGAACACGCGGTCCGCCAGCGCGAGCACCTCGTCCAGGTCGCTGGAGATGAGCACGACCCCGGGAGCCTCCGCTCCCTCGCCGACGAGCCGCCGAAGCTCGGCGCGCACGAACGCGGTGGCCGCGATGTCGAGTCCTCGCGTCGGGTTCTCCGCCACCAGCAGGTCCGTGGCCATGGCCAGCTCGCGGCCGACCACCAAGCGCTGCTGGTTGCCGCCGGATAGCGCCGACGCCCGCACCCGCACGTTCGGAGCCCGAACGCCATAGCGGGTCCGTACGTCCTCCGCCCGGCGGCGCGCCTCGGCCCAGGGCATGAGCACGCGCCCGGCGCCGATCCGGTCGTGGAGGGCTAGCGCGACGTTCTCGACCAGGTCGAACTCACCGATGAGCCCTTCGGTCGTGCGGTCCTGCGGCACGAAGCCCACACCGGCGGGAAGATGCACCCGACCCACGTCCGGCCGGACCCTGCCCGCCAGTAGCAGGGCGAGCTCCCGTTGGCCGTTGCCCTCCACGCCCGCGATCCCGACGACCTCGCCCCGCCGCACCTCGAGCGAAGCGTCCCGCACGGCCCAGCTATCGCCGTCCCCGGTCCGAACATCCGCGCCTTCGAGCCTCGCGACGACAGCGGACGGACGCGCGGCTCCATCCCCCCGGCGGCGTCGGTCCGCCGCCTCGCCCACACCCCCGCCCACCGCTCCGGCTCGTACGGCTCGCTCGACCCGATCGCCGCGCCCACCCTCAGAAGCCTCGTCGCCCACAGAAGCCTCGTCGCCGACCATCGCCCGCACCAGAACCTCGGCGTCCAGCTCAGAGCGGAGGCCGGAACACACGGTGCGTCCCGCGCGCAGCACCGTGAACCGATCCGATACGCCCATCACCTCATCGAGCTTGTGCGCGACCAGCACGACCGCGCAGCCGTCCGCGGCGAGCGAGCGCAGGAGCCCGAAGAGCGCCTCCGTCTCGTCCGGCGTAAGCACCGCCGTGGGCTCGTCGAGCACCAGGACGGTCGGGTCGCGTAGAAGCGCCTTGAGGATCTCGACCCGCTGGCGCCCGCCGACGCTGAGCTCCCCGACGGGTCGGTCGAGGTCGACATGGAGTCCGGTCCGCTCGGCGAGCTCGGCCACCCGTTCACGCACCACCCGGTAGGGCAAGCCGAAGCCCCGCCCCGCCGACCGTATCCCGAGCGACAGGTTCTCGAGCACCGTCAACGCCGACACGAGCTTGAAGTGCTGGTGCACCATCCCGATCCCGTGCCGCCAAGCGTCCCTGGGAGTCCGCAGCACGACCGGTACACCCTCGATCTCCACCCGCCCCTCGTCCGGCGCGAGCATGCCTCCGAGGACATTCAGGAGGGTGGTCTTCCCCGCACCGTTCTCTCCGAGCACACCGTGGACCTCACCGGCCCGGAGCTCGAGCTCGGCACCGTCGAGCGCGGTCACGGAGCCGAAGCGCCGGACGATGCCGGCCATCCGAACGCGAGGGACGGTCACCGCACGTCCGGCTCCCCCTCGGCGGACGGGCCGCGGGGCACGTCGAGCTCGCCCGCTCGGATGCTCTCGCGCGCGTCGTCGACCGCGTGCTTCAGCTCCGCCGGCACCCGGTCCTCGACGACGGGATTCAGAACGAAGTCGACCACCGCCTCCTCCGTGCCCGTGTAGATGGCGGCGCCCCCAACCTCACCGGCTTGCCAGCGGCGCGCCGTTTCCAGGAACGCGTCCGCGATGCGGATCACGGCGCTCCCGAGCGTCACCTCCGGCGCGATGTGGTTCTGGTCGCGGTTCATGCCGAGTGCCCAGGCGGTGCGTCCTTCGGCAACAGCTTCCCGAACGGCCTGGAACACGCCGAAGGAAGCCGCGTCGACATTATGGATGAGCACATCCGCGCCGCGACCCAGCTGCGCCACGGCAGCCTCCTTGGCCGCGGCCACGTCGTCCCAGTTCCCGATGAAGCTCTCGAGCACGCGCACGTCCGGGTCGACCGCGCGAGCGCCTGCCTCGAACGCTCGGAACGTCCGCTGGGCCGGCGGGATCTCGACGCCGCCCACCATTCCCAGGATTCCGGTCTGGCTCATCCCCGCGGCCACCATCCCAGCGAGGTAGCTCGCCTCCTCGAGCCGAAAGATCAGGGGCACCACGTTGCTCGCGATCTGCCCGCCGCCCGAGACCACGATGGTCGTGTTCGGGAACAAGGCGCCCGCGCGCATCGCGGCGTCCTGGTACTCGAAGCCGTGCGCGAAAATCAGATCGTATCCGGCCGTGGCGTAGGACAGGAAGGCCTCGTCGAACTCGGCGGGGGTGCGTGTCTGCTGATGGCTGACGGAGGCTCCGAGCGAGTCTCGCAGAAGGAGCAGCCCCTCGTACCCACCCGCGTACCAGCCCGCGTCACTCACCGGTCCGGACGTGAGCAGGGCCACGCGGAACGTGTCCTCTACGCCGCCGCCCTCCCCTTCGGAGGACGCGCATCCGAGCGCGCCGAGCAACATGATCAAGAGGACGAGCATTCTACGCATACGGGGCACCCAGCGGTCGGAAGGGACGGTGCTTAGTCTAAGCCGGTCACTGTTGGGAGTCCAAGGCGATCCCTATGTTGGCGCGCCGAAACTCGGAACCGATCGGGAGCCGTGGAATCAATGGAAGATCAACGAGAAGATCAGCGCGGTCACTGGAGCTCGAGTGTCGGCTTCGTCCTCGCCGCCACGGGCAGCGCCATCGGGTTGGGAAACCTCTGGAAGTTCCCCTTCATCACGTGGGAGAACGACGGCGGCGCCTTTGTCATCGTCTACCTTCTATGCATCGCGGCGGTGGGGCTCCCCATCATGATGGCCGAGCTGCTCATCGGCCGGAGCACGCAAAAGAGTCCCGTCGGCGCCTTGAAGGCCGCGGCCGGTCCCCTGTGGGGCGTCGTCGGAGGCTGGGGCGTGCTCTGTGGATTCATCCTGCTGAGCTATTACTCCGTGATCGCCGGCTGGTCCATCTACTACTTCACCCAGTCGCTCGGGTGGACCATCGCGGGTTTCCCGACAGAGCTCCCCATGGGAGAGCTGTTCGACGCGCAGGTCTCGAACGGCGTGCTCCAGCTCACCCTCTCGGCTCTGTTCATGATCGCCACGGTCTCGATCGTGTACTTCGGCGTGCAGCGTGGCATCGAGCGGATCGCGCGGATTTTCCTGCCCATCCTCTTCGGCATCCTGCTCCTGCTCCTCGTCAGCGCGCTGGGCATGGAGGGGTCGAGCGAGGCGTTGGCCTTCCTCTTCGTGCCCGATTTCACGGCGCTCGAGCCGGCGGGCGTCCTGGAAGCGGTGGGACATTCGTTCTTCACGCTCTCCCTCGGCATGGGCGCCATGATCACGTACGGATCGTATCTCGACCGGCATCAGTCGGTCGTGAAGGCCTCGGCCGTCATCGTGACGCTGGACACGGTTATCGCGCTCGTCGCCTCGATCATCATGTTTTCCGTGATCTTCACCGTGGCTGGCATGACCGAACAGGTCAGCGGGTCGACGGTCGGCATGCTGTTCATCTCCCTTCCACAGCTCTTCTACACGGTGGTGCCGTTCGGTACTCTGCTCGGCCCGCTCTTCTACGTGCTCGTGGCGCTCGCTGCGCTCACGTCGACAATCTCGCTGCTCGAGGTGGTGGCCAGCTACGTCATCGACGAGCACGGGGTGGGCCGCCACAAGGCGACACTCGCCTGCGGCTCCGTCGTGTTCCTCTTCACCATCCTGTCCGCGCTCTCGTTCGGCGCGGCGACCGGCCTGTCCACGTTCGAGATCTTCGAGGGTAAGCCGGGTTGGTTCTCGACCGCCGACCACTTCGTCTCGAACTGGATGCTGCCGACGGGCGGCTTTGCCATCGCGGTCGCAGCCGGCTGGTTCATGACCCGGGAAGACACACGGGCCGAGTTGGAGGATGGAACCGAACCCGGCTGGTTCCACTACGGCGCGTGGCGCTTCTTCATCCGTTTCATCGCGCCGGCCGCCGTGGCCGCCATCATCATCGCCGTGGCGTTCTTCTCGGTCGACTTCAGCTGATCCGGGGCCGCCCGGACCGGCGCGACGGCGGCCGGGCGGCAATTTTCGGACGGATCACGCGCTCGACTCACCCAGCTCCGACAGCAGGGCGTTCGCCGCCACCGTGAACTGAGCCACGTCGAAGCCCTCGGGATCGATCACGGACTGTACGGCGGACCCCTTTATGAACGAGACCACGACGGCTGCCAGACCGTCCGGCGAGACGTCCGCGAACCGGCGCGGATCCGCCTGGAGCACCTGCTCGACCATGGGGCTGAAGGCCTCCCGATATCGCTTGAGCTCGGCTCGCATCTTCGCCCGGATCCTGGGGTGACGGGTTCCCATGTGCCAGAAGTCGAAGAAGAGCTGAATGCCCGCGCGGTCACTCGTCAGGCGCGCCATCTCCTGCCGTAGCAACGCAAGAAGACGTTCGAGTGGCGACTCCAACCGGAGGATCTCCGGACCCACCTCGAAGGCGCCGGTGCTCGCGAAAAGCCGGTCCAACAGTGCCGCCAGGAGCCGGTCCTTGGATTCGAAGTGGAAGGGGACGAGCCCGTGGCTCAGGCCCGCCTCGGTAGCCACGCGTCGTATGGTGAGCCCCTCCAGCCCTTCACGGGTCGCCACCGTGAACGCGGCGGACAGGATCTGCTCCTTACGCTCCAGCTCTCCCGCTTTCGATCCGGGCACCGCCCCTCCATTGACCGCGTGTTCAACATCTGGCATTGTAATCACGCATTGATTCATTGGTCAACACCGATCCCCGGGGTCGTCGCACCCCGCGAGCGATGCTCACTCCGAAGCTCTTCACCACGCTCCGCTCCTACGATCGTCGCCAGCTGTCCTCGGACGTCAAAGCCGGTGTCATCGTCGGCATCGTGGCACTCCCCCTCGCGATCGCATTCGCCATCGCGAGCGGCGTGTCTCCGGACCGGGGGCTCTACACCGCCATCATCGCGGGCTTCCTGATCAGTGTGCTCGGGGGCTCACGCGTGCAGATCGGGGGACCCACGGGGGCGTTCGTCGTTATCGTGTACGGGATCGTCCAGGAGCACGGCATCGACGGGCTCATCGTGGCGACCATCATGGCCGGAATCATCCTGCTGGGCCTAGGCGTGGGGCGACTCGGCAGCGCGATCAAGTTCATCCCGCATCCGGTGGTGACCGGCTTCACGAGCGGGATCGCGCTGATCATCTTCTCGAGTCAGATCAAGGACCTCCTCGGGCTCCGCATGGGTCCGGTCCCCGCGGAGTTCCTGGACCAATGGCGCGCTTACGCCGAGCACCTGTCCACGTTCGACCCGGCGACCATCGCGCTCTCGGGTGTCGCCCTCGCGACGATCCTCCTGTGGCCGAGGGTGAGCCGCCGTGTGCCCGGCCCTTTGGTGGCGCTCATCCTGGTATCCGTGCTCGCGCGCTCTCTCGATCTGGACGTGGAGACGCTCGGGACCCGCTTCGGCGAGATCTCCGCCTCGATTCCGGCACCGTCGCTGCCGACCGTGGACCTGGCCACCGTCACCGCCCTCATCGGTCCGGCCTTCACGATCGCGATGCTGGGGGGCATCGAGTCCCTCCTTTCCGCGGTGGTCGCCGACGGAATGATCGGGGGGCGGCACCGTTCGAACATGGAGCTGGTCGGACAAGGCATCGCCAACATCGTGACTCCGCTCTTCGGCGGCATTCCGGCCACCGGCGCCATCGCGCGCACCGCGACGAACGTCCGGAACGGGGGGCGCACGCCGGTTGCCGGGGTGGTCCACGCGCTCACGCTGCTCCTCATCACGCTGTTCTTCGGGAAGTGGGTCTCGTACATCCCGTTCGCCGCGCTCGCGGCCATTCTCCTCGTCGTCTCGTATCACATGAGCGAGTGGCGGGCGTTCAAGGCAGAGTTCACCGCTCCGAAGAGCGACGTACTCGTCATGCTGACCACGTTCACGCTCACGGTCACTGTGGGACTGACACTCGCCATCCAGGTGGGTCTGGTACTCGCCGCGCTGCTGTTCATGAAGCGGATGGCGGAGGTCACCAACGTGCAGGCCGTGACCAGCGAGCTGCGCGACAACGGCGACGCCTACGCGACGGATCCGAACGCCGTTCGCACCAGAGACGTTCCGGCGGACGTGGAGGTGTTCGAGATCAACGGTCCGTTCTTCTTCGGCGCGGCACGCAAGTTCAAGGAGCACGTGGAGGCGGTCCTCGGCCGACCGAAGGTGCTGATCCTGCGCATGCGGAACGTGCCAGCCATCGACTCCACCGGGATGCACGCGTTGGGCGAGGTCGTCCAGGCCTGCCAGCGCGAGCGGACGCTTCTCATCTTGTCTGACGTGCACGCCCAACCCATGTTCGCCCTCGCGCAGTCCTACTTGGCTGACCTGATCGGCGAAGACAACATCCTCGGCCACATCGACGCCGCTCTAGCCCGGGCTCGGGAGCACCTCGAGCTGCCCCCGGTCGACCCTCCCTCCCAGTCCACGCCCACGGTCGCCCGGGAGGCGCATCCCTGATTCCGGCGACGGAATCGCCGCTCGAGTGTAGATTACGGGTCCTCGGGAACCCAGTCAGCGGCGAGACGACATGATCAAGGATCTCCTCGAAAGACCGATCGCGAAGCGACCCACCACCCTACGCTTCGACGGCCGTATCCTCTACCTCCTCGACGACACGGAGCTTCTCGAAGCTCAGCTCTACGAGGGGAAGGACCTCGAGCTCACGGACGAGCTCGAGGAGCGGCTCCGCGATCAGATCTCCACCGACGAGATCACGCCCGCGTACATCTGCTTCTTCTACGACGAGACGCTGGGCGACTTCCCGTATCTGGGCCTGCGCACCACCAACCAGACCACGGGCGAGACCGACTATCCGGTGAAGCGGAACGCCGTGCGCGATGGCGGCTTCGTATGCTCCGTGGCCGGCAAGCGGCGCGGCAAGGGGAGCAGCCGCGAGGCCAGCCCGTACGCCGAGCTGCACGCCGGCATCCAGGTCGTCGTGGCCGAGAGCATCGAGCGGATCTACAACGAGAACTGCCAGAACCTCGGGGTCCTGACGACGAACGACTTCGGCATCATCGACCGCATCAAGGCAGGCGAGGAGATCCAGCTGGAGGAGTTCACAGCCGGGCAGGACGAGATCACCCGCCAGATCATCGAGTACGGCGGTCTGTTCGAGTTCAACGTCGCGCGTCTGCAAGGCAAGACCACGCTCCCGGTGACCACCGCCCTCGAGCCGGGCGCCCCCGAGCGCCGCCCGATGACGTTGGCCGAGAAGATCTTCGCGAGGCACTTGGTGACCGACGCGTCGAAGGGCGAGATGGGTGTGCCGTGGGTCGAGCCCGGCGACGCCGGCTTCTTTCGCACGGACATCCGCTTCAGCCACGAATACGTGACGCCCATGGCGTCGATCTTCTTCGAGGAGAAGGTCGGCGAAGACGCCAAGGTCGTCGACAAGGACTCCATCCTGTTCTTCCGTGACCACCTCACCTTCCTGTCGAAGGTGATGAGCCAGGAGCGCATCGAGGAGGGGCTGCTCGACGTCGCCAACGAGCTCGAGGTCAAGCAGCGCACGTTCGCCGAGAAGCAGGGTGTCAAGCTCTACGGCGAGCAGATGGGCCACCAACTCGGCTCACAGGCCATCTGCCACTCGAAGATCCTCGAGGAGTACGCCGAGCCCGGCATGCTCGTCATCGGGACCGACTCCCATACGCCGCACGCGGGCGCGATCGGAGCGGTGGCGTTCGGCGTCGGTACCACGGCCATCTTCAACTCCTGGATCACCAAGGACGTGCGCGTCCAAGTGCCCAAGTCGTTCAAGGTGGTCGTCAACGGTACGCCTGCGGAAAATGTGACCGCCAAGGACTACATGCTCGAGATCCTGCGCCATCCCTACATCCGGGACGGCCATGCCATTGGACAGATCATCGAGTACGCGGGCCCCGCGGTCGAGGCGCTCAGCGTCGACGAGCGCGCCACCATGACGAACATGGCCGCCGAAGTCGGGGCATTCACCGGTATCATCGCCGCGGATGAGAAATCCGTGCATTTCATGATTCAGGAACGTGGAATGGACCGGGCTCGCGCCGAGAAGCTCATTCAGGGGATGCAGAGCGACGCCGACGCCGAATACGTGAAGGTCATCGAGATCGACGCGGCCGAGATCCGGCCCATGGCGGCGCTCCCGAACGACCCGGGCAATGGCGTCTTCATCGACGAGCTCGAGGCCGAGCGGATCCGCATCGACATCGCTTACGCGGGTTCCTGCACGGCCGGGAAGAAGGACGACATGGACATGTACGCCCGCGTGCTCGCGGACGCGGACGCCCAGGGGCTCAGGGTCCACCCGGACGTGAAGCTCTTCATCCAGTGCGGGTCCATTGAGGTCCGAGAGTATTGCAGGACCAAGGGATACATGGATCTATTCGAGCGGATGGGCGCGGAATTCATCGAGCCCGGGTGTGGCGCGTGTATTGCAGCTGGTCCAGGTGTAACAAGCTCGCCGGACGACATTTCGATCTCCTCGCAGAATCGGAATTTCCCCGGCCGGTCTGGCCCCGGACAGCTGTATCTGGGGTCTCCGTATTCCGTCGCGGCGAGCGCCGTGGTCGGGTACGTGACCGGCTGGACGCCCGGGCAGCAGTTCGAGCCGCTCGAGTCGAGGAAGCTCAGCACGGTTTAGCGCAACGCCCGAACCACCAGACATTCGCTCGGCTCCGCGACCACGAACCGATTCGCCGCGCCACAATGCAAGGGCACCCCCATGCCTGACTGCATGGCCTCCGTCCTGCGCAGGCTCATCGCCGGCGGAACGCTCTCCTTTGCGTGTGCCCTGACCCCCTTCCACGCCGACGCTCAGGGCATCGGCTTCAGCCTCACGCCGAGCGTGGAAGAGCTCCGCTGGGGCGAGGACCTGCTCGTCGCCCACACGCTCTTCCCCGGCGCGCTGCTCTCCGCCCACTTCGGAAGGTTCGTAGCCCTCGACGGCCATTACTTCCGCTCGGGTGCGCTCGACGTGGAGGAGAGCGCGACCGACATGATCGCGAGCCGATGGGGTGGAGACGTCCGTTTCGTGCTGGCGCCCACTCCGTTGG
The DNA here is from genome assembly GCA_040904885.1 of Gemmatimonadota bacterium. Lineage (GTDB taxonomy): Bacteria > Gemmatimonadota > Gemmatimonadetes > Longimicrobiales > Gaopeijiaceae > JAWLHJ01. The sequence continues at coordinate 50,858 of JBBDSN010000016.1, forward strand.
CGCCCTTCATCCGCGTGGGTGTCGGCGTGGTGGAGTTCAGGCCCGACGTCGAAGACGGCGCGCCGAGTCGGCACCTCGCGACGTCGCTGGGCGGTGGTGTTCGGTTCGACCTTCGGGAGCGGCTCGGAGGCGAGCTTTCGGTGCACCGGCGGTCGTTCCGAGCCGGTCCGGGCTCGGGCGTGGTCGCGGACGATGGCTCGGAGGATCCACGGCAGGAGATCAGCGCCTACGCCTTGGGCCTCGGAGTGCAGGTCCCGCTCGGAGGGAGCTGGAACGACCCCGAAACGGACGAGGCGGTCCGCAATCTTCGCGCGCTGACCGTGCCCGTGCGCATCTTCGGTGGGTCGCTCGGCTTCTCGGACGAGCTCGGGCTAACCTCGCACGCCGTGATGGGCGCCCTTGTGGGCGCGGACTTCGGTCCGTTCGTGGGCGCCAGCTTGTATGCGTTCGGGAGCGCCCGCGATGGGCTCACGACACCGGAAGCGCTCTACGGATATGGGCTCGAAGGCTCCTTCAATCTGGTCCGGCGAGGCGCGGGCGCGACCCCGCATCTACTCCTGGGAGGCGGGCGCATGCACTTCACCGAAGAGGCCCGACTCGCCGCGGAGCTCGACGAGCGGAAGAAATGGACCGCCACGGTCGGGGCCGGCGTCGACTTCCGGGTCACGGACCGCTTCCGGGGCGAAGTCTCGGCTCGCAATCTCGTCCTTTCTCAACGGGCGACCCAGGAGGTGAGCAGCCCCGACCAGCTCCGATCGAACTGGCTCTTCTCGGCCGGCGTGCGTTTCGTGGTCGGCGGAGCACGGCAGGATGGCGCTCGTGCGGATCGCGACATCGAGCGGCCAGCCGGCACCGGACAGCGGCCGGCCGGCACGACCGGAGCGAAGGATGAGCCCAGCAATGAGGACGAGCGGACGCGTCCGACTTCGGAGGACCTCGACGCGCTGGAGCTCGAGCGCGACCTCCTGATTCGGGAACTGGAAGTCGAACGGCTGCGCCAAGCGCTCGACCGCCTACGGAACGAGGGAGATCCCGCCGCAGCGGAGAGACTCCTCGCCGAATACCGCGGGGACAGCCCGGCTCCGCCAGCACCCCGCTCCTTCGAGGTTCCGGTGCTCGAGCAGGGAGAGATCCGCGTCCGCTTCGGTCCCGAGAGCGCGGGCGACACGACCGCCGCGCCCATGGACGCACCCACGCAGCCTCAACCCGCGTCGGTCGGCGAAGCCCCGCGCGACCCGAGAGTCGACGCCTTGCTCGAGAGCGTCGGGAGGCTGGAAGGAAGGCTCGAGGAGCTCTTGGAACGCCCGCCCCAGCAGCAACCCTCGCAGCCCCTGGACGTCCAGATCAACGTCCCGGGGGTCGGGACTCCGGGCGCGGGCGGTGTCGTCGCGGAAGAGGCACCCCGGGGCGTTCTGCACGGCGAGGCGCCAGGGCTGGACGGATTCGGAGCCTTCACGGGTGCACGGCTCGACCCGGTCGACCAGGCACTCGTCGGCATCGAGCTCGACGTCGGTTCCGCGTTCGGTGGTGACATACGCCTGCGGCCCGACATCACGCTCGGGCTCACGAACGGCTTCACCTGGGGCGTGGACGCCCACCTCATGTGGCCTGCACCGGTCGAGATCTGGGGCTTGCGGCCTGAAGTCGGGGCGGGGGCGGGTATCTTCCGTGAGGGCGGGATCACGCGGGTCATGATCCCCAATGTCTCGGCAGGGTTGACTCGGGCACTCACCGACCGACTGCAAGGCTTCCTCACCCTGAAGACCCTGGATTTCTTCGACGATCACCGTCTGGTCGCCGGAGTGAGGCTGTTGCCGAGCCCCGAACCCCCTCGGCCCAGCGTCGATGTTGACCTCTCGACCGCGGCGGCTGGACCGCCTGCCGGCGCTCCCACGGAGCAGCCCTCACAGCAGGCGACGCCTGATCCGGAGGCCGAGCAGGAGCGTGAAGCGCTCCGAAGCACCCTCGAGGAGCTCCGCGAGGAAATGCGGACGTTGAGGAACGACCTGACCGCTGCGGAAGAGGCGACCCCCGACACGGTCGTTCATGTGACCCCCGAGCCCGACGTACCCGACGCGGAACCTACGCTCCTCGAGCGCTTCCGTACCCTCGAGCGCCTCGAGTCGGTACAGAGCGTCCGTCGTGTCGCCCGGGGCGTCGCGATCGTGCTGGGGGGAGGAGACACGTTCGGCGTCGGTGAAGACCAGCTCTCTCCATTGGCACACTCCGAAATCGCCACCGTCGCAGACCTGCTGGTCGGAGACGCTACGGCGGTATCGGTCGAAGGGCATACGGACTCGACTGGCGGCGCCGAGCTGAACCTGCGACTGTCACGGGCCCGCGCTGAAGCGGTACGCGCGGCGTTGCTCGCTCATGGAGTGGCCTCATCGCGGGTCTCGGCCGTGGGGTTCGGCTCGAACCGTCCGGTCGAGGGCAACGCAACGGCGGAGGGCCGCGCCGCCAACCGGAGAGTCGAGATCATCGTGCTGCTCGACGAGTCCGAGTGAGTCGCCGCATTACGGCTTCCGAGCACGGACGTCGATGGCTTGGCATCTTTCCTGCATCTATCATTGGGCAGGAGTCGGGAGTCCGAACGCCCGGCCGCGCAGGACCCTGTAAATCTCAGAGAAGGAAGGAAGGTATGAGCACCAAGCGTTTGACCTCCCGTGGCCTCGCCCTCGTGGCCGGCCTCGGCGTGGTTGGAGCGGGGAGCGCCTGCTCCACGGTCAGCCCCGACGAAATGGACACCGGCCTCGCCGCACTCCGGGCCGAAATGATGGAGGAGATGCAGACCGGGGACGAGCAGGTCTCGCAGGAGCTCGGAAGCCGGATCAACTCCGTCGAGCAGCGCCTGGCCGCCCTCGAAGCAGATCTCCAGGAGATGGAGCGTGAGTTCGAGGTCACCGTCCAGCGCCTCGAAGAGGAGCTTCGCTTCGATGTGCCCGTCTATTTCGGGTTCGACGAGGCCGATCTGACCGCTCAGGCACGTCCGATCCTGGACCGCTTCGCCTCAGTCGCCCAGCGGTACTACCCGGAGGCCTTGATCACCGTCGAGGGCTTCACCGATCCCTCCGGCCCAGCCGAGTACAACGAGGTGCTCGGACAGCGTCGCGCGGATTCGGTCCGTGCGTATCTGGTCGAGAATGCTTCGGTGAACGGTGAGCGCGTCCGCTCCGTCAGCTACGGCGAAGACACCGAACGCCTCGTGGCCCCGAGTGAGACCGGACCTGGACAGGACGGCTGGCAGAACCGCAGGGTGGTCCTCGTGATCGACCACCAGGGCACTCCGCCAGCGACCGCGACGGACGAGCAGGGCGGCACCGAGTAGCACTCGGTCGCTCGTCGCGACAGATTGGAGGGTCCGGCCAGGCTGGCCGGACCCTCTTTTCTTATTCCAGGCTCGGGAGATCCGTCTTGACCCTCGTCGCTATCGCCGTCGGTGGAGCACTCGGTGCCGTGTCCCGTTACCTCGCGGGAGGCTGGGTGCAGGGGATCGCCGGGGGCGACTTCCCCTGGGGTACCTGGACCGTCAACCTGGTCGGCTCCCTCGCGCTCGGGTTCATGATGATCTGGCTGCACCACACGCTCGCGTCGACCGAGTTGCGGCACTTCGTGGTGATGGGCTTCCTCGGATCGTTCACCACCTTCAGCACCTTCAGCCTGGAAACGGTGGAGATGCTCCAGGAGGGGCTCTGGCTTCGGGCCGGCCTCTACTCGCTCGGCTCGGTGGCGCTCGGGCTCCTGGCGGTCGTCGCAGGCGCGGCCGCCGCGACCTCGATCTTCAGGCCCTCCGCCTGACGCCTACTCGACCCGCGCCAACCTGAGCGCATTCACGGTCACGGCGAGCGACACGCCCATGTCACCGACCAGCACCGCCGTGATGAGCGATACCGCCCCCAGCGGCACCCCGATTGCGAGCACGGCCTTCACGGCGAGGGCCAGCCCGATGTTCGTCCGAATGACTCGGACCGCCTCGCGCGACAGCGCATACACGTAGGGAAGTCGTGACAGGTCGTCCCCCATGAGGGCGATGTCGGCCGTCTCGAGCGCGGCATCGGAGCCCGCGGCGCCCATGACGATGCCGACGCCGGCGGTCGCCAGGGCCGGTGCGTCGTTGATCCCGTCGCCGACCATCGCGATGGGACCGTGCCTCCGGGTGAGCTCGTGCACAGCCTCGACCTTGTCCTCGGGGAGGAGTTCGGATCGCACCTCGTCGACGCCGAGCTCCCGGCCCACGGCGCTCGCCGTCTCGGCGGTATCCCCCGTGAGCATCACCAGGTGCTCGATGCCACCGGCCCGGAGCCCCGCCAGGGCTTGCGCCGCCGCACCACGCGTCCGGTCGGAGACACGAATCCACGCCGCGGGGTGGCCATCGACAGCCACCGCGACGATGGTGCCGGTCTCTCCGGCCAGCTCCTCGGGGGGATTGCGTCCAGGGAGGGCGAAGTTCGGCTTCCCCACCGCGAGCACGACGCCGTCGACCCGTGCGCTCACGCCACGTCCCGGCGTGGCACCGAACCCGTCGACCGCCGAGCGAGCCGTGAGACCGCCCGCCCGCACGTACTCGACGATGGCGCGGGCGACGGGGTGCTCCGAACGCGCTTCGACCGCCGCGACGCGCGCCAGCAACACGTCCGGATCGTATCCATCCTCGACATGCACCCCCACCACGACCGGACGGCCGAAGGTGAGGGTTCCGGTCTTGTCCAGGGCGATGGCTCGGACCTGTCCGAACGCCTCCAGATACGTGCCGCCCTTGATGAGCACGCCATGCCGCGCGGCCGCCGTGATCCCGCTGACCACCGCGACCGGCGTGGAGATGACGAGCGCGCAGGGGCATGCGATGACCAGAAGCGTGAGCCCGCGTGTGAACCAGACCGAGAAGTCGGCGCCCATGACCAGCACCGGCACGGCGACCGTCAGGACGGCGCCCACGGTGACGGCCGGGGTATAGACCCGGGCGAAGCGCTCCACGAAGCGTTCGGTTCGCGTCTTCCGCGCCTCGGCCTGCTCGACCAACTCGATGATCCGGGCCAGCGTGCTCTCCGAGGCGGCCTTCTCCACGAGGATCGCGAGAAAACCCTCCCGGTTGATGGTGCCTGCGTAGACGACCGAGCCCAACGTCTTCTCGACGGGCATGGATTCACCGGTGACCGGCGCCTGATCGACCGCGGAAGCGCCCTCCGCCACGGTTCCGTCCGCCGGGATCCGGTCGCCCGGCCGGACGACCACGACGTCACCCGGCACGAGCGCGTCGACCGGAACCTCGACCTCCTCGTCTCCACGGCGGACCCGCGCGACATCGGGAGCAAGGCGCATGAGAGCTTCCACGGACGCCCGCGCCCGGTCGACCGCGTACCGCTCGAGCAGCTCGGCCACCGCGAACAGGAACGCGATCGCCGCCCCCTCCGCGTACTCTCCGATCCCGACCGCCCCCAAGATGGCCACGGTCATCAGGAAGTTCATGTCGAGGGCGAGCGCCCGCGCGGCCCGCACGCCCTTCGGGAAGAAATTCCACCCGCCGACCAGCGCCGAAGCGATGAACAGCAGGTCCGGCAGGAGCAGGTCACGCCACGGGGTGGCGACCACCCGGGGCGCGACACCCGCCAGGTGGAGGAAGCCCGCCAGCGCGAAGAGCGCGGCCGAAGCGTACGCGATGCGGGCCTGTCGACCGCCAAAGGTCGCACGTCCCGTTCCAGCGGCGGCCGTCACGGGGGGCAGCCCCGACTCGCCACCGGACCGAGGCTCCGCGGTGTAGCCGAGGCGTTCGACTTCGAGGCGCAGAGCGCCCGGCTCGGCCACGGAGCCGTCGAACGAGATGTCCAGCTCGCGCCGCAGCGGGCTGCCATCGACCGAAACGACGCCGGCAACCCGACACAGGCGGTCGCTGATGGTCCTGAGACAGCCCGGGCAGTCCATGCCAGGAACGCTCAGCCGGAGCCGCTCCGTGTCGTCGCCGGACTCGGCCCGATGTGCCACGGGCGTGCGTAGCTCACTCACGGACGTGCTCCAGACCCGTGGCCAGCAGCACTCCGATGTGATCGTCATCGAGCCGGTAATAGGCCATCCGGCTCTCCTTCCGGTACCGCACCAGGCGGAGCGCGCGCATCATGCGCAGATGGTGGCTCACCGCGGACTGGCTCACCCCCGCCAGCGCGGCCAGATCGCACACGCATAGCTCCCGGCCGGCAAGCGCTTCGAGGATCCGCAGCCGCGTCGGGCTCGCGAGCACCTGAAAGGTCTCGGCGAGACGGTCGACGTCCTGGTCGGCGGCGCGACCGGACATAGCGTCGCGCACGACGTCCTCGTCTACGAGATCCACCTCGCAGAGCCCGTCTTCGGTCAGGGTGTGGGTCACGGCGAAACCACCGGTTCGGAGTTCAGGGGCTGACCCCCTAGCATATGAACAACTGCTCACATATTTCAATACCAAGGGTTTCGGCAACGCGAGCGGTCCGCCCCGATCACCCGCCGACGTCTGCGAAGACGCACTTCAGGTACGCGCCCTCCGGAAAGCCGATGGGATGATCGAGCGGGTGGCCCGTCTGCTGCAGGACGTCAAGCGTCCGCCCTGCCTTCGCGGCGGCATCCTCGACCAGAGCGCGGAACCGGTCCGCGGTGATCCGACTCGAGCAGGAGGCCGCGACCAGGACCCCCGGATCGGACAGCACGTCCAGGCCCAGGCGGAGGATACGAGCGTATCCGCTCAGCGCGCGCTGAACTTCGGACTGCGACTTGGCGAACGATGGAGGGTCGAGCACGACGACATCGAACCGCTCGCCCCGATCCCGCATCTTCGGAATGAGCTCGAACGCGTCGCCGTGCGCGATCGTGTGGTGGGCGGCCGCGACCCCGGCGTTCGATCGATTGAGCTGAAAATTCCGCTCCGCCGCCGCCAGCGCCGGTCCGCTCGCGTCGAGGCTGATCACCGAGTGCGCGCCGCCGCGGGCCGCATAGACCGAGAAGCCCCCCGTATAGGCGAAGACGTTGAGCACGGACTTCCCCGCGGAAAGCTCTTCCACCCGTGCGCGGTTGTCCCTCTGGTCGAGAAAGAATCCCGTCTTCTGGCCACGTAGCAGGTCGGCTTCGAACCAGAGCCCGTTCTCCTGGAACTTGACCGGTTCCGACGGGGCCTCGCCCAGGAGCATCTGACCGTCCTGGAGCCCGGGATCGTCCTCGACGGCACGCCCCACGGCCCGACTGAGCCTGAGGACGACCCTGTCGGGGCGCACCAGGACGCCAAGACCGGCCAGCACGTCGTCGAGATAGGGCAACCATGCGACGGTGTAGATTTTCACAACGACACTGTCTCCGTACCGGTCCACCACGAGGCCCGGGAGCCCGTCGTTCTCGCCATGCACGAGCCGAAATCCCGTGGTATCGAATGCGGACAGCGCCTGCCGCAACTCACAGGCCACGCGAATACGGCCGATGAACCAGTCCCGGTCGATCGTTTCAGGCTCGCCACAGTGGAGAACCCGGATCCGGATGGGCGAGGCGGGATCGAACAGGCCGATCGCGAGAAAGCGATCCTTTTGGTCGAAGATCACCGCCAGGTCCCCCGGCCGCCCGGGATGGCGCTGCTGCTTGATCCCCTCGGCGTACACCCAGGGATGGCCGCCCTTCACGGCTCGCTCCGCGGCGGGGTACAGGTGGACCGCCAGTCGCTTGCGGTCCGGGCTCAAGCCGGGTCCCGCCGGAGGATGGCCATCTGCGTCGGACTGCCGAATCGATGATCGCGGGGCCCGATGCCCTCGAAGGATGCGCGATAGCCGTTCCGGCCACTCGCTCCCGAGACCCAACCTTCAAACTTCGCCCGGTCCCATTCGAAGCGGTGATGGGGGTGGCGGTATTCATCCGAGCCGAGCCCGTACAGCACGTTGTACTCGCGGTTGGGCGTGGTGATCACGACCCGGGCCGGACGGAGACGGGTGAGGATGCTGCGTTCGAGAAGGGAGAGATGCGTGGGCTCCAGGTGCTCGATGGTCTCGACCAGCACGGCGGCATCGAAGCCCACGAGGTCGGCGTCGGCGTCCGTCACGCTACCCTGCCGGAGCGCCAGTCGCGCATCCAGCGAGCCGCCGTCGTGGGTCAGGCGCTCTCTCGCCGCTTGCAGAGCCTGAAGCGAGCGGTCTATGCCCACGATACGGCGCAGTCGTGGCTCGGCGGCGAGTCGTTCCAGGAGCGCACCGGACCCACAACCCAGATCGAGCACGGTCTCCACCTCGGGCGTCGACAGGTGCGACATCACGCCGTCCAGGCGTTCTTCGTGCAGAGCGGTGCTCGTGTCGTCCCACCCAGGGACCCGGCGGGCCGGTCGCATCACGCCCTGCCGGTCCGTCGACCGGGCGCGGGCTTCATTCTCGTACGTCGGCAGAGGGCCAGCGGGAACGCTATCGTATGGCGTGTCATCGGGTCATGATCGGTGTCATCGAGGCTTTCGGCACTCGTAGTAGGGCACCGGAAGCGGTGTAAGGTTCCATATCCTCGCGGGGCTACTCCCGAGCGCGTGGGTTCAACGATAGAGGGAGGTGGCGACCGACGCGCCGCCGCAGGGATGACCCGGAACGCTTCCCCACGTATCGTTACGGTACGTGCAGGACCCGCCTGCGCCACGCAGCCCCATCGTTGGAGTCGGAAACCCATGCGCCGACCGGTTCAGCCATCTGCTTCCGAGGGCCCGCTCGGCGGAGTATCCGCCACCGCGAGCTCGCTCGACGCCCCCTACCGCGTGCTGACCCGGATCGCCGGGGTACTGCTCGCCATCCTCTTCGTCGGCGCGGCCGCCCAGATGGCGGTGCCCATCCCGGGGACGCCGGTTCCCGTTACGCTCCAGGACCTGGCCGTGCTCGTGGTGGGCGTGGTCCTCGGACCTCGCGTGGGTGTGGCCGCGATGATCGCGTATCTCGGAGCGGGAGCGTTGGGGGCGCCAGTCTTCTCCAACGGGCATGCCGGGCTGGCGTGGCTGATCGGGCCGACGGGCGGGTACCTCTTGGCGTACCCGGCGGCGGCATGGGTGATGGGGACTGCCTCCGGCCGCCCGCGGCGGACGCTCACGGTCCTCACGGGCGCCGTCCTGGCTCAGGGGGTGATCTTCGGGAGTGGCCTGGGACAACTCATCCTTCTCACCGGGCAGAACGTCGAGGCCGCGGTGGCGCTCGGCGTCGTGCCCTTCCTCCCGGGTGCCGTGATCAAGACCGCGCTGGCGGTGGCGTTCGTCTGGGCCCTCGACCGTTTTGGACCCGAGAGCTTTTCGGGCCGCTCCGGCCAGGGTCGACCGGAACAGGGCTGAGCAAGCGTCTCTTGGTCGCCCGAGGCGAGCACGCTCCGCGGGTGAGCGGCCTGTATCTCTATCCTTTCAAATCGGGCGGCGGCATCCCGGTTTCCTCGGTGCGGGTCGGCTCCGCGGGCCTGCACGGTGACCGGGAGTGGATGGCGGTGGACGCCCGAGGCGAATTCGTGAGCCTCAGAACCCACCCCCGAATGGCTCTGATGCGCGTCCGGCTCGACCCGGACTTCCTCGAATTGATGGCGCCCGAGGGTGAATCGTTGGTGCTTCCACGAGCGGCGGCTTTGCCTTCCCAGCACGAGGCGGCCGGCGCTGGCGCGGTCCGCCCCTACCAGATCTGGTTCAGCGAGCGGTTGGGTGTGGATTGCGGGGACGAAGCGGCGTCGTGGATGTCACGTTTTCTGGGGCAGCCGTGCCGGATCGTTCGGGCGCGTGCGCCGGACGACGGCGAGGCGTTGAATGCGGAAGGCCGCGTGAGGGCCGGCTTCGCGGATGCGGCGCCGGCGCTTCTCATCGCTTCGGCCTCGCTCGATGCCCTGAACCGACGTCTCCCCGTGCCTCTTACGATGGCGCGGTTCCGCCCGAACATCGTGGTCGACGGTTTGGCCGCGTTCGCCGAAGACGCATGGCGGGGAGCAAGCATCGGATCGGTGGACACGCGCACGGCCGGGCCGTGCCCGCGCTGCGCCGCCACGCTGCTGGACCCCGTGACCGGCGAAAAGGGTGTCGAGCCGCTTCGCACACTCGCCAAGTTCCGCAAGAATGTGCGCGGCGAAGTGGATTTCGGAATGAATATCCGCTTCGCGGCGGAGGGCACGCTGTCGGTCGGGGACGAGGTCGTACCGGATGCGTGATGCGCCTACATGACCATGGTCGCTGCAGAACCTCTTTTCGATACCAAGTGATTCGGGACGATGGTGGGTCATGCCCGCCGTTGCGCCACCTTTCCCGGTGGTTGGCCCTAAAAGACGTCCCTACCCAGACGCCTTCGCTGAGAGGTTCCACACCCTGCCGAGCGAGGGTGTGGAAGAGGTGAGGAGGGGGCTGCGGACGCCGCTCGGCCCAGCCCTCGATGAGAGGCGTTGGCTACGGTTGATGCTGGCCCGTCGGAGTTCGACGAGCTCGCCCGGTTTGCCAGCCTGGCGCGGAAATGCTGTCCGTTCCTGGCGTTCCAGCTCGAGGTGCCCGCAGGCGAGAATCGAATCCGCCTGAGGATCCACGGACCGCCCGGCAGCCGCGATCTGATCGAGGC
>JBBDSN010000017.1:0-2088 GCA_040904885.1 Gemmatimonadota bacterium
GACATGGGGCGTCACTCCGGGTCGTAGGGAATCGAGGATGACCAATCCCATCCTGCGAACGCCCCGTCACCAACCCGTCACCAAAAACCGCGGCCCCTCCCCCGTGTCCGGGAAAGGGGCCCGCGCGCCCATCACCTCTTGCGCCGCTCAGCGCATGACGCTCGCCTCAGCCACCCAGCGCGAACGGCACCGAACCGAAGATCACGAACCCGTCTCCGCCCTCGATCTCGAGCCGGATGCCGACCATGGGTCGGAATACACCGGCGTCGAACTTGATGCCGCCGCCGACGTTCAGGCCGATCTCGGTGTTGCTCGGCAAAGCGTTCGAGTCGAAAGAGATCCGCGCGATGTTCAGTCCGGCGAGCGCGAAGGGCAAGACGGCCGCGTCCTCGATCGGGATGTCGTAGGTGAGGTTCCCGTTGATTTCGAGGAAGTCGACTCCCGGCGCGTCGGGGAAGAAGATCAAGAAGTCGCCGAGGAACCCGACGTTCGGGTGGGCTGCTCCGAACGGCAGACCGAGCGCGGCGCCGATCCCGAAGTCGAAGTCATTGTGATAGGCAACGGTCGGGCCAAGCGTGGTCTGAGCTTGAGCGAAGCCGGGGACGGCGACGAGCGCCGCCGCGACCGCGAGTGCACGAAGGGTCCGGATCATAGGTTTTGGCTCCCGTGGAAGGAACATGTCGATTCTGCAGGTCATCTTTAGAACAATAGCGTACGACGGTTCTCGTGCGGAGAGGCTGCGACCTATATAACGTAGGTCTTGTCGCAATTCCGCCCCCTGTCCGCCACCCGGAGCCCGAGCATGGCCGATTCACCAGAACCGAGCGCACCCGTGGGTCGAACTGCCCGCCGGCCCTCCACCACGGCGATCGTGGCCGGCTGCCGGACCCCGTTCGCCCGTTCCGGCACCGTGTTCGCCGACCTGCCGGCCATCGAGCTCGGCAAGCTCGCCGTGCGCGACGCGATCGCGCGGGCCGGCCTCGCCCCGGCCCACGTCGACCACCTCGTCTACGGCACGGTGGTCCACGACGTGCGGGCGCCGAACATCGCCCGGGAGGTCGGTCTCGGCACCATGCCTCCCTCCGTTCCCGCGGTCACGGTTTCCCGGGCGTGCACGTCGGCCAACCAGGCGATCGCCGACGCCGCCCAGATGATCGAGCTGGGGCAGGCCGAGATCGTCGTCGCGGGCGGCGCCGAGTCCCTGTCGCACGTCCCCATCTTGGCGGGCGACCGGCTGGCGAAGGCCCTCGTGTCGGCTTCCAAGGCCAAGTCCTTCGGGGACCGCCTGGCGGCGTTCAAGAAGCTGCGTCCCAAGGATCTCGCGCCGGTGAGCCCGGCCATCGCCGAGCCCACCACCGGCGAGACCATGGGTGAGGCCGCCGAGCGCATGGCGAAGGAGAACGGCATCTCCCGCGAAGACCAGGACGCCTGGGCGCTCCGCTCGCACCAGCTCGCCGCGGCCGGCACCGAGGACGGGCGCCTCACCGACGAGATCGTGCCGGTCTACGTGCCGCCCAGCTACGACGAAGTCGTGGACCGCGACAACGGCATCCGCACCGACACCTCCATCGAGGCGCTCGCGAAGCTGCGGCCGGCGTTCGACCGCGAGTTCGGCTCGGTGACCGCGGGGAACGCTTCGCCGCTCACCGACGGAGCGTCCGCCCTCGTGCTCATGCACGGCGAGCGAGCGCGGGCCGAGGGCATGGCGCCCATGGGCTGGGTACGCAGCTGGGCCTGGACCGCGCTCGACCCCGGCGAGCAGCTCTTGCAGGGCCCGGCCTACGCCGCTCCCATCGCGCTCGACCGGGCGGGACTCACCATGAAGGACATCGGTCTCATGGAGATGCACGAGGCGTTCGCCTCGCAGGTGCTCTCCAACCTCCAGGCGTTCGGTTCGAAGCGGTTCGCGGAGGCGGAGCTCGGGCGGAGCGAGCCCGTGGGGCACCCCGACATCGAGCGGATCAACGTCATGGGGGGCTCGATCGCCATCGGCCACCCGTTCGGGGCGACCGGCGGGCGGGTCACGCTGACCCTGCTGAACGAGATGGCGCGGCGGGACGTGGAGTTCGGGCTCGTCACGGTGTGCGC
>JBBDSN010000018.1:0-1668 GCA_040904885.1 Gemmatimonadota bacterium
ATCTTCGAATGCGTCGGGGCGCTGTTCATCGCTCAGGTGCTCGGCTTCGACCTGACGCTGCTGCAGCAGGGCATCGTCGTGTTGACCGCGTTGCTCGCCTCGATCGGCGCCGCCGCCGTGCCGTCCGCCGGGCTCGTCGTGATCTTCATCGTGCTCGAGGCGATCGGCCTCCGAGGACCCGACGTGAACGTGATCGTCGGCTCGATGCTCGCCATCGACCGGCCGCTCGACATGTACCGCACGGCGGTCAACATCTTCAGCGACTCGTGTGGTGCGGCGGTCATCGCGCGGTCCGAGGGCGAGACGGAGGTCGACGCGGAGATCCGCTGACGTTCCCTTCGAAGCACGAGCCGGGCCCGTGTGGGACGTCCCAGATCGGACGTTTCCCCCACGGGCCCGTTTCGTTCAGCGCGTGCCCGAATCCATGAGCGCTTCCACCTCGGACGACGACGACGGCGCTCCCGCCGACAGATTCACCGGCCCTTCCTCGGTCACGAGGATATCGTCCTCGATGCGCACACCGATGTTCCACCAACGCGGGTCGATATCCTCTGCGGCAGGGATGTAGATACCGGGCTCGACGGTGATGACGGTACCGGGCTCGAGCGGCCCGCCGCCGCCTACGTCGTGCACGTCAAGCCCGAGATAGTGACTCGTCGCGTGCATGAAGAACCGGCGTAGGCCGTTCAGGTCATTCGCGTCACGGATGAGGCCGAGTTCCGCCATCCCTTCGGCGAGCACCGCTTCAGCGGCCCTGTGCGGCGCGAGGTACGGCGCACCTGCCTCCGTCGCCCGAATCCCCGCCTCCTGGGCACGGTGGACGACGTCGTACACGGCGCGCTGCTCCTCGGTGAACCGACCGCTGACGGGCACCGTACGCGTCACGTCTGCGGCATACCCCCGGTACTCGGCGCCGACATCGATGACCACCACGTCTCCGGACTCGGTGGTGCGGCGGTTCGACTCGTAGTGCAGGATGACCGAGTTCTCCCCGCTCCCGACGATGCTCGGGAAGGCCGGGTACTCCGCCCCCGACCGCTTGAACGTATACTCGACGAGCGCTTCGAGCTCATACTCGGTCCAGCCCGGCTCGACCTGGCTCATGACCTCCCGGTGCGCGTCGACCGTGATGTCGATGGCCTTCTGGAGCAACGCGAGCTCCTCCTCGGTCTTGATCGTGCGTAGCTCATCGAGAACCGCCCGCAGCGTGGTGCCGTCAGGGTGCCCCTGAGTGAGTTCGGCGTGTCGCTCGGTCCAGTCATCGTACTCTTCGGTCTCGACGAACGCCTCGGCGAGTGAGCGGGCGGTCGGATCGGACGCCTCCGAAGGCTCGAAGCCGCGATCCACGAGAATCTTGAGGCGCTCGAAGAGCTGGGGTGAGGGCGAAGCCAAGACCCCGTGCAGCATGAAGCCGACCAACCCGGTCTCCGGAATCGCCACGGGGTTCACGTCACGGTCGAACACTTCGAGCTGGCCCTCGAGGTCGGACCCGGCCGGCACCCCATCCGGGAGCGGAAGATGGTACACCCGGTGCGCACCATCCGACATCAGGGGGCCAACGACCTCTTCGAAGCGGGTCGCGTCCAGGGCAAGCTCGACCCCGAGCTGCTCCATGGCCCGCTCCGTCCCGAAACGCCGGCCCAACCAGACCTCCTGCGCGGGATCACG
>JBBDSN010000018.1:1768-2920 GCA_040904885.1 Gemmatimonadota bacterium
CAGCGGCCCAGATTGCTGGATTCACAACTGTCACACGTAGGAGGACACATGGATCGCCGTGGCTTCGTAACGACCGGAATGGCCGCCGGACTCGCCGGTTTGACCGGTGGAGGCAGCGCCGTTGGATCGCTCGTCAGTCGGGTGCCCGGTTGGGCCACAGGCAAGACCCTCCAAGACGGAACGATCCGGCTCAGCTCCAACGAGAACGCGATCGGCCTGTCGCCAGCCGCCCGTGAGGCGGTCATCGACGCGCTCCCCCTCGCCAACCGGTACCCGGGAACGCATCGTGGCCAACTCATGGAGGCCCTCGCCGAGTTTGTCGGCGTACAGCCCGAGAACCTGGTCCTGAGCGCCGGGTCGACCGAGATCCTCCAGGTGAGCGCGCAGGCGTTCCGCGGGCCGCGAAAGCCGCTCGTGCTGGCCGAGCCGACCTTCGAGGACATCGGGGACTACCAGATCACGGAGTCCTACGAAGTCATCGCGGTGCCGCTCACCGGGAAGCACGAGCACGACGTGGGTCGCATGCGCGAAGAAGCTTCGCGGCGCCCGTCGGTGGTCTACTTCTGCAACCCGAACAACCCGACCGGCACCATCACGTCGTCGGCCGCCATCGACGAATGGATCGCGGAGGCACCCGAGACCACCACGTTCATCATGGACGAGGCGTACTTCGAGTACGCCGAGGATCCCCGCTACTGGTCGGCGGTGAAGTGGGTCGAGGAAAAGCCGAACGTGGTCGTGGTGCGCACCTTCTCGAAGATCTTCGCCATGGCTGGGATGCGACTGGGATACAGCGTGTCGCACCCGGACACGGCGCGCCTTCTCGGTGAGTTCGTGGTCCAGAACAACCCGAACGAGTTGGCGTCCGCGGCAGGCCTCGCGTCGCTGAACGACAGCGGGCTCATCGAGCGCAGCGTGGCGGTGAACAAGGAGTCCAAAGACGTCGTGCATCAGACGCTGGACGAGCTCGGGCTCGAGTACCTGCCCACCCAGGCGAACTTCCTGATGCACCGCATCAACGGGGACCTGACCGAGTACCAGACGCGGATGCGGGAGGCGGGCCTCTTGGTCGGGCGGCACTTCCCGCCGATGCTCGATTGGAACCGGCTGTCGTTCGGCCTGCCGAACGAGATGGATCGCTGGGCGTCGACG
>JBBDSN010000018.1:3020-4698 GCA_040904885.1 Gemmatimonadota bacterium
GCGGCCCACCACAGGTTCTGGACCATCTTCCGGTACGTCGCCTTCGAGAGCGTCAGGATGCGCGGGATGTCGCGAGGGTCGGAGCGAACCAGCACGATGTGGCCTGCCTCGACCGCGACGTCGGTCCCCGCCCCAATCGCGATCCCGACATCCGCCGTGGCCAGCGCCGGCGCGTCGTTCACGCCGTCGCCGACCATGGCGACCTTCTTTCCCTGTGCCTGGAGCGCCTCTACTTTGGACGCCTTGTCTTCGGGCAGGACCTCGGCGAACACCGTATCGATACCGAGCTCTTCCGCCACGGCATGGGCCACGGCCTTCGCGTCGCCCGTGAGCATGGCGACCTCGAGGCCCATGTCGTGCAGCGCCTTGATCGCTTCGGAGCTCTCTTCACGGATGGCGTCGGCCACGGCGAAGGCGGCGAGCGCCTCGCCTCCGGCCAACAGATAGATGGCAGCCTGTCCCCGGTCGGCCGCGGCGTCGGCAGCCTCCTGGAGCACCTCGGGCACCCGGGCGTCCTCATCGTCGAGAAGCGACGGGCCGCCCATGCGGTATTCAGTCCCTTCCACCGTCGCCGCTACTCCCTTGCCTGTGAGGGCACGAAAGTCTTCCGCCGCCGGAATCTCGAGCTCCCGATCTTCCGCCGACTTCACGATGCCCCGGGCGATGGGGTGTTCGGATTCGGATTCGACGCCGGCGGCGAGACGGAGCGCCTCGTCCTCCGACGTGCCTTCCGCGACAGCCAGTTCGACCACTCGAAACTCACCCAGGGTGAGCGTGCCGGTCTTGTCGAAGACCACCGTGTCGAGCTTACGGGCCTCTTCGAGCCCCCTGCGGTCGCGCACGAGAAGCCCGCTTCCCGCGCCCAACGTCGTCGAGATCGCCACGACGAGGGGCACGGCCAGGCCGAGCGCGTGCGGGCAGGCGATGACCAAAACGGTAACCACCCGGATGATCGAGAAATCGATCGACGCTCCGACCAGCTGCCAAGCGACGAACGTCAGCGCTCCCGAGCCGATCGCGACGTAGGTGAGGATCTGGGCCGCGCGGTCAGCGAGGTTCTGCGCCCGTGACTTCGACTCCTGGGCGTCCGACACGAGCCGCATGATCCCGGACAGCTTGGTCTCGTCACCCGTACCCGTGACCTCGACCCGGAGCGATCCCTCTCCGTTGATCGTACCGGCGATCACCTCGTCCCCCTCGCCCCGCTTCACCGGTCGGGACTCGCCGGTGATCATCGATTCGTCGAGGTCGCTCTCGCCTCGACTTATGGTCCCGTCCACCGGCACGCTCTCCCCGGGGCGGACCAGCACGACATCTCCTTCCCCGAGCTCGTCCACCGGCACGGTTTCTTCACCCTCGTCCGTGATCCGGGTCGCGGTATCGGGAAGAAGCTTCGCCAACTCCTTCAACGCGCCCTGGGCCTGCGAGATCGAGCGCATCTCGATCCAGTGCCCCAACAGCATGACCGTGACCAGTGTGGCGAGTTCCCACCAGAGCGGCGTCCCGTCGATCCATCCGAGCTCGACCACCCAGGAGAAGGAGAACGCAACCACGATCGCCAGGGAGATGAGCGTCATCATCCCCGGCAGCCGATCCTTCAGCTCATGAAGGGCTCCCCGGAGGAAGACGAGTCCGCCGTAGAGGAACACGACGGTGCCGAGCACCGGCCCGATCCATC
>JBBDSN010000018.1:4798-6234 GCA_040904885.1 Gemmatimonadota bacterium
GTGGTCGTCGTCGCCTTTCCGGCGTCGGTCGTCCTTGGTCATCAGTACCAGGCCCTGATCCCGAACACGAAGCTTCCTTCACGATGCGGCACGCCGGATGCGCGCATCAAATCTGCGGTGCCCCCGAAGGCTCGGTGCCAGACCCAGCCGATGTACGGAGCGAACTCACGGCGAATCTCGTACCGGAGCCGTGTACCCACCTCGAGCTGGTGCACTCCGGAGGCAATCGCCCATTCGGGAACGTCCTGCAACGCGATCCCCAATTCCACTTCCGGCTCCAGGATCAGGCTCTGGGAGAGGAGAAGGTCGTAGGCCGCGCCGAGTGACGCACTCAGCCTGCCGTCGGCATCGACGAACACCGACGACTCGACCTCGAACCAGTAGGGCGCGAGCCCCTGAAGCCCGATCGCGAGGTGTGGGCGCGTAAGCCCTCCGCCGCCCCATGCGTGGTCCACGCGAACGCCCATCTGCAGGTCCCACCAGGGCGAGACCAGATGGCTGAACAGAAGCTGTGTCTCGACCTCGCCGGCGCGCTCCGTCGTCGAAGCGTGTCCGTCCACCTTCAGCCAGAAGCGGTCAGAGTCGCCTCCGTACCAGGCCTCCGCGCCCAAGAGCACGGGACGCTCTCCAAAGCCGCGCGCCTGCTCCAGGTCGTTCACCATGACGAAGAGATACTTCATCTGGTCCATCGTCTGGGCATGGATGGTCGGCGACGACCCGAGCCCGCCAGTCGCCGCGATGAGTGCCGCCATGACGGTCCTCCCCGTGCGGCTCATACCTCATCCTCCGAATGACCATGATGCATGTGCGTCGGATCTCCGTCGCCGACCTCCACGACCCTGAACATCCCCGCGTCCATGTGATAAAGCACATGGCAGTGGAACGCCCACGGCCCGGGCGCGTCAGCCGTCACCAGTACGGACAGCTTTTCCGCGGGCTTCACATTGATCGTATGCACTCGCGGGATTGTCGCGCCTTTGCCGTTCTCGAGCTCCATCCACATCCCGTGCAGGTGCATGGGATGGTTCATCATCGTGTCGTTGACCATCGTCAGCCGGACCCGTTCACCCAGGCGTAGCCGTATGGGCTCGGCCTCGGAGAACACCTTGCCGTCGATGGACCACATGAAGCGCTCCATGTTGCCCGTCAGATGGAGCTCGATCTCGCGTTCGGGCGCCTCGACGTGGTGCCCCGGCTCGACCGCTTCGAGATCCGAGTAGACGAGCACGCGCCACCCGTCCTCGCCCAGGCCCACGCCGGGCTCGTGGAGCCGGCTCATGACCTGGTCCGGAACGGACGCGTTCGCGGGACCGTGCCCGTCGGGACCGTGCTCGACCACGGCAGGGACCGTTCCGGGCGCGCGCAACGGCGTCTGGGGCATATCGTGATCTTCGTGCCCCGACGGCGCCGGCATCTCGTGACCCTCGTGCTCCGCC
>JBBDSN010000018.1:6334-12735 GCA_040904885.1 Gemmatimonadota bacterium
ATCGTGATCTTCGTGCCCCGACGGCGCCGGCATCTCGTGACCCTCGTGCTCCGCCGCGGCCGACATGTCGTGCCCCTCGTGGTCCATGCCCATGTCGGCCATGGTCAGCAGCGGTCGCGGCCGGCGGGCCGGGATCTCAGCCTGCATGCCCTCGCGGGGCGCGAGGGTGCCGCACGCGTATCCGCTCCGGTCCATCGACTCCGCGAAGAGGGCGTACGCCCGGTCTTCCCGAGGCTCGATGATGACGTCGTAGGTTTCGGCGATGGCGATGCGGAACTCGTCGGTCTCCACGGGCTTCACGGCGAGTCCATCCTTCTGGACGACCGTCATGGGAAGGCCGGGGATCCGGACGTCGAAGAACGAAGCGGCCGACGCATTGACGAAGCGCAGTCGTACCCGCTCGCCAGGCTGGAAGAGCCCGGTCCAGTTCTGCTCAGGCGGCAGGCCGTTCATCAGGTAGGTGTAGGTCGTACCGGTCACGTCGGCGATGTCGGTGGGATCCATCCGCATCCCACCCCACATCAACCGATCGCTGAGGGCGGCTCCGAGTCCGCGCTCGCCCGCGTCACGGATGAAGTCGAAGACGGTACGCTTCTGCCGGTTGTAGTACTCGGGGCGCTTCTTGAGCCGCGCCATGATCCGGTAAGGATCCTCGAAGGTCCAGTCCGAGAGCACGACGATGTACTCACGGTCGTACGCGTGCCGCTCGGCGTCCGGCGGGTCGATGATGAGCGCGCCGTAGTGGCCGAGCTGTTCCTGGAAGCCGGAGTGACT
Source organism: Gemmatimonadota bacterium (assembly GCA_040904885.1). GTDB lineage: Bacteria > Gemmatimonadota > Gemmatimonadetes > Longimicrobiales > Gaopeijiaceae > JAWLHJ01. Next base: position 7,109 of record JBBDSN010000018.1, read on the forward strand.
GTGATACCAGTACGTCCCATGCTGCGCGATCGGATACCGATACTCGAAGGTCTCTCCTGGCCGGATGCCGGGGAAGTTCACCATGGGCACTCCGTCCATCTCGTTGGGGAGGAGGATCCCGTGCCAATGGATAGAGGTGTCCTCATCGAGCGTGTTGGTCACCCGGATGACGGCCTCGTCGCCCTCCCGAAACCGAAGGATCGGGCCCGGAAGCGTGCCGTTGATGGTCGTGGCGCGCGCCGTGTGCTCCCCGATCGGTAGCGAGACCTGCCCGATCGACAGGTCGATGGGCGCCGCACTTCCGTCGATCACTTCCGGGCGTCTGGATGTCAGACCGGCGCCCGCCCGCGCGTAGCCGGGAACCAGGGCATCGAGACCGGCGAGCGCACCGACGGTCGCGCCGACCCGCAAGAAGCTCCTACGGGTGAAGGCGGAATGGGTTTCTGGGAGCGGCATATGGATTCTTGAAGGGAGTCGCTGAAGGCTTCGGGCGGCGACCACCGAGCTTCCGGCGGACCGCCACCCGAATAACAATACCCCTTGCGATTGAACTCTTGATGAACAGCGGATGAAGAATTCTTCAGATTCGAACGGCCTGAGTATGCCCGGATCCGCACACTTCGGGACCGGACTCGCGAATACGAGCCCGGTGCGGCCGGCGAATCACCCGTCGCCTGGCCCCATCATCTGGCTGCGCATCATGCCCATCCCGATGCCCCGCAGCGTCTCGTGCTGCTCTTGGGACAGAACTTCTCGGGCCGCTACGGCGGCTCGAGCGGCCTCGACATGCATCCGTACCATGGCGTCCGCGGCCTCTCGAATGGACGCCTCGTAGGTCTCGAAGTCCGGGGCGTCGCCCGTGAGCGCCTCGGCGGCTTCACGGTGGGCCTGCATTGCGGCATCCATGTGCGGTTGCTGACCCTCTTGCCCGGACCGGATTTCCTCGAGCCGGGCCACCTGGTCCTCAGTGAGATCCAGGGCCTCGCGCATGCGCAGGATCATGGCCGGTCCAGGACCTCCGGTCGCCATCAACCCCATTCCCTGGCCCATCATCTGCATCATGCCCTGATCCATCATACCTGAACCCATCATGCCACCCATCATGCCCGGCATCATGCCCATGCCTGGCATGGTGTCGGCCCGTTGTCCCCCCATCATGCCTCGTCCCTGGGCATCCACGCCCACCACACTGAACATCAACAACAACAAAACGGTGAGCGCGATTCGATGAACCATGTCCGCACCTCTCTTTTCTACGCTCGCGACGATTTACCCATCGCACGGTAGCGAACGTCGAGCCGCGCGCAGGAGCGGAGAGAGTCTCTCCCCGGACAGGCTCGCCGGCCGGAGCAAAAGCTCCCTCTACACCATGACAATCAGGCCAGACCGGTGAAATCGTCATGAAAGAACAATGAATGATTTTTCATGCCGGCTCCGACGGCTCGAGCCTTTCCGCTGGTACCGGGAGTTCGTCGTGCGTGGCGCGATCCATCATCGATTCCCCCGCAAATACGTCGCGAGGCTGCGATGTGTCGCAGCGGTGGACGACCCCGACCCCGAACGCCGTCGACGGGAGAGGTTCTTGCCGTAGCCGATCGAAGGCTGGTCCGCGAAGAACTCCGTACCCCCTGTCGGTTCGGGACGTTCTAGCGCACTGTGGGTCACCTCGGAGCCACATCCACAGCGATCAGAATGATCCTCGCCAAGCGCACCTGGCCAAGGTCCCCCGACCAAGCGCGTATGGCTCGGCGGAGCACCAGCCATCGGCATGAAGGATTGCGGCCCCTCGCGGTGAGACAGACACTCGACAGTCCCAGCAGGGAGGAAACCCTTGTATCAACGCATCCTCGTACCACTCGACGGCACGCCGATCTCGGAGCAAGCGCTGGCCTATGCCATCGCGATCGCGCGCAGGGCACAAGCGGTGGTCCACCTCGCCACCGTTGAGATCCCACCGCCGGCGACAATTCCCAGGGTGGAGTGGACGGAAGACCTACGAGCCGTGCAAGACGACTACCTCTCCTCAATCGCTGAACGCTGCCGAGCGGCGGGAGTGCCCGACGTCGAGGTCGCGATTCTCAACGGCGAAACCGCCGAAGCTCTGGAACGATACCGGGAGGAGGCAGGGGCAGATCTGACCGTGCTCACCACGCACGGTCATGGTCCGGTGAAGCGGGCTTGGCTGGGAAGCGTGGCAGACCGGTTCGTCCGGTCCACGACCGCACCCGCCCTGCTCGTGCGCGTAGACGAGAGCGCACAGCCGACGGCGCTGGAGGACATCGAGCTCCGTCGGATCCTCATGACGGTCGACGGGTCTCCGCTCAGCGAGAGGGTGTTGGATCCTGCGACCGAACTCGGCCGGCTGTTCGGAGCGGAATACGTGCTCCTCCGGTTGATCGAGTATCCCCAGAGCCCCCAGTCGGTCTACCTCCCCGACACAGTCGGCGCAAACCGGGAGTTCCTGGATGACCAGAAGAGGGACGCGCGCGCAGAGCTCGAACAGCTCCGCCAACGCATCGGCGCCGACGGCGAGCTCGAGGTGACGCCCGAGACGGACGTCGTGGCCCGGGTGCCGGACGGAATCCTCGACATCGCGAAGGAGCGCGGCGCCGACGTCATCGCGATGACGTCCCACGGCTACGGCGGCGTCAAGCGTATGGTGCTGGGAAGCGTCGCGGACAAGGTGGTCCGGGGGGCCGAGTGCGCCGTGCTTGTCGTGCACCCGGGAAGCGAATGAAGCCACGCATCGAACCCTCGAATCGAAGGAGCCCGTGGGGATGTGCTCGGCGTCATCTCGGTCACGGACATGCTCGAGCTCGAGGCATCCGCCCCGGGCGTACCTCCGGGAGCGAAGAGAGATGTGGGACTTCGGCGAGCTCGACACGCCCTCGTAGGTGTGGTCAGCACGGCGGACACGTGCGAAGTATGGTCAACGCGGCGGGACCGGCGACCCCCATACCGGGTGGGATAGGGGCGGACGGCTGATCAACCCTTGACGACACCCAGCACATCCGTTCGCGCGACCCGGCGGGCGAGACCCGAGCGCTCGACGACATCCACCACGTGGTCGACGTCCTTGTAAGCATCCGGGGCCTCTTCGGCGAGCTCCTTCATGGAGGGGCAGCGCACCACGATGCCCCGCTCCGTGAGCGCCTGCTTCACCTCCTTCCCCGTTTGGCGCCGCCTCGCCTCACCGCGGCTCATGCGGCGACCCGCCCCGTGGCAGGCACTCCCGAACGAGCGTTCCATCGATGCGTCCTCGCCGACGAGGACGTACGAGCCGGTGCTCATGCTTCCCGGGATGAACACCGGTTGGCCGACTGACCGGTACGCCACCGGCGTCTCGGGGTGCGAGGGACCGAGCGCACGCGTCGCGCCCTTGCGGTGCACGCAGAGCTGGCGGCCACCATGCTCCTCGACCTTCGCGATGTTGTGCGCCACGTCGTAGAGAAGTCGGAGCCCCGCGTGAGGGCCGACGACACGGTGGAACGTTTCCCGCACCACGTGGGAGATGACCTGCCGGTTGCACCACGCGTAGTTCGCGGCCGCGGCCATCGCTCCGAAATACGTGCGCCCGGGCTCCGAGGAGAGCGGCGCGCAGGCGAGCTGCCGGTCGGGCAGGGTGATACCGTACTCGGGCATCCCCTGGTCCATGCGTGAGACGTAGTCGGTGCACACCTGATGCCCGAGACCGCGGGAGCCTGTATGAATGAGCACGACCACGCGGCCGACTTCGAGCCCCAGGATGGCCGCCGCGTTCTCGTCGAAGATGCGCTCGACTCGCTCGACCTCGACGAAGTGGTTCCCCGAGCCCATCGAGCCGAGCTGGCCGCGTCCCCTGTCGCGGGCGCGCTGCGAGACCGCAGCCGGCTCGGCTCCGCTCAGGCACCCCTGGGCTTCGGTGTGGGCGACATCCTCGGGTGTGGCCATGCCGCGCTCCACGAGATATCCGCATCCCTCGGTGAACACGCGATCGAGCTCATCATCCGTAAGGGACAGGTGGCTCCCCCGCCCGGTGCCGGACGGAATCCCCCGACTGAGCTCGTGCACCAGCGGCTCCAGGTGGTCGCCGAGATCGTCTGCGTGGAGCGTGGAGACGAGCATGCGCACGCCGCAGTTGATGTCGTAACCGACGCCGCCCGGCGAGATGATCCCGGTCTCGGCATCGAACGCCGCGACGCCGCCGACGGGGAAACCGTATCCTTCGTGCGCGTCCGGCATCGCGTACACCGCCTGCGTCACGCCGGGAAGCGTCGCGACGTTGACGAGTTGCTCGAGTGATCGGTCGGTCGAGATCTGCTCCCACAGGCGGTCGTCGGCATAGACGCGTGCCGGGACCTTCATGTCGGGCCGGAACCCCGCGTCGATCTCGTAGACCGTTTCGTCGATCCGGCGCGCCGCGGCTGCCGGCCCGGTGCCGTCCATCACAGAGGGGCTCATAAGTCCATAGTGCTCATACGTCGAGGGTGACCTCCGTTTCGATTCCGTCCGGACCCGGACGCAACTCGACACCGTGCAGCGTAGCCGCTTTCACCAACACGAAGGGTCGTTCCAGCACGCGGCCGCGCGCCCGTATGCCTAGCGCCGTAACCGGTCCGGCCGTGTTCTCGTCTACTCGAGCGGAAAGCTCGCAAGGGACCCACCGCTCGACATCCGCCAGGAAGACCAGCTCGTTCATCCAGTTCACGAGGGTGGCCGCGGCATCCCGGCCTTCCAGCGTGAACTCCCGCACGTCCGGCGATGCCTGACCCCCGAGATGCTTCGGCACCAGATCGGCGAACGCCCGACCGGCCTCCTCCACCAACTCCGCGAAGGACGGCGCGTGCAGGCGGACCACAATCTCGGACGTGTGATCCAGAAACGCGTGTCCGCTCGGGCGTCCGCCCTTCATCAGCGCCTCGCCCGCGTGTTCGGCGCCTCCGCTCACTGGCGAATCGACCAGCTGGACATGCGGAGCACAGGAGCTACCGTAAGCTCGATCACGCTTCCACGGTCGGCCAGAATACGATCACTGATGTAATCGGTGGCATCGGGAGATCCAATGGCGTGCACCCGGAAGCGGTATTCACCGGCCGGTGCAGTCAGCGCGGACGGGATCTCCAGGTTGGTCGATGTGTTTCCGGTCACGCTCCCCAACCGCTGCCATGATGCGCCCCCACGGCTGATGTAGACCACCACGTCCGAAAAATGTTGGTTCCGGACACTGACCACGACTGGCGAAGCCTCTGCGGGCCGACCTCGGAAGTCAGGCTGGGAGCGATCCGCACACCCGGAGCCCGCGAGCACGGTGAAGGCGAGCATAGATGACGCGCGGAGCCGGGCGGAGGTCCTTGTCCAGGGCGTTCGGGCGGGCATGTGGGCCTCGTCGTCGAGGGGCGATGGCTGTCTTGGCTTCATACCCGTAAGATGAGCGGGAGGTGTGCCGAAGCGCACATCCGATGGATGCACCTTTGCGCTCTAGGATGCTCTCGACCTTGCGGAAGCGGGGCGACTCATCGGCTCTTAGCGATCCCGCCGCCATTCGCCCAACGACACCAGGAGGTGAGCCGTGGAGAACGAGAGCGGAACGCAGGACAGGACAACCGGCCGGAACGAAGGCGGCACTCGGAACGAGGACGGCCGCACGC
>JBBDSN010000019.1:0-2077 GCA_040904885.1 Gemmatimonadota bacterium
GCCGGCGATGTTGCCGCTCTCGTCCGCGAAGATGCGCGGCATGTTGACGATCTCGGCGGTCTCGGGCGCGGCCAGCGGCACCCGTACGACCTCGATGCGGAAGAGCGCCGTATTCTCGTCCTCCTCCGGCTCACCGGCGGAGCATCCGGGGAGCTCTTCGGCCGGACGCACGCCGCCGGTCCCCTGGATGTAGATATAGATGTGATCGGGGTCGTTGGGGTCCTCGACCAACGTGTGCGTGTGCGAGCCACGGCAGGACTGGACGGCCGCGACCTGGCGCGGATTCGACAGGTCGGACACGTCGAAGATTCGGACACCGAGAATCCGGGCATCACTCACCGTCTCCTCCACGCCGCCCACGCCGCAGTCGAGCCGACCCCGGTTCTCCTGGGCGGACATCACGACCAGATCGCCGTACACCGAAACGTCACCCTGACCGCCGGGACAAACGACAGCGACCTCGAGTTCGGGGCGGGCCGGGTTCGAAATGTCGAAAACCTGGAACCCGTTGTAGTTGCCCTGGAAGAGAAGGTCGTCCCGGAAGGCGAGGTCCGTGTTGTTGAAGCGACCGTCGCCGGGGGTCTCCGGGTTCATGAATCCTTCGGGCCGCTGGACGCTGGTCAGCAGCTCCATGTTCCAGATCGCCTCCTCGGCGTCGAGCCATCCCGCTCCCAGTCCGATCCGGGGATCGTTGGGATCCCAGGTCATCATGGGCTCGGTCGACTGCATGGCCTGCGCATGGAGCGCATCGCCCGGCAACACCAGAGCGAGCGTCAGGAGCGAAGCGGTGAGCAGCATCCCCGCGACGCCGCGGGTGCCGTGATCGTTTGTAACGCGTCTCGTCATCATGAACCTCATCTGGAACGGTAAAGGCGGGATTGGGTGAAGCCTACGTCGGGGAGCACCGTCAGCGCCAAGCCTGCAGGAGCTCCCTCATGCGGCGGATCTCGATGGTCTGATCCGCGTCGATCTCGCTGGCGAACTGGAACACGACGGACTCCTGCGCGGAGCCAGCCGAATTGTACAGGTCCAGCACCATGTCGATGGCCCCTTCGTGATGCTGGATCATCAGCTCGAGAAAAAGCCGATCGAAGTCCCTACCCTCGGCGGCCTCCAATTGAGCCATCTGGGCGGGCGTGAGCATGCCCGGCATCATGGCATGATCGTCGCTATCCTCCATCATCTCATGGCCGGCCTCGTGGTGCGCCGCATGGTCCTCTCCGGACGCGACGCCCCATTCCGGCACCTCCAGGTCGCGATCGCGCAGCCAGCGCTCCATGATCGCGATCTCATCCGCCTGGGAGATCTCCATGCGGAGCCCCATCTGGTGAATGGCCCGGTTGGTGGTCCGCTCGGAAATGAGCGCCGTCATCTCGAGCGCCTGGGCGTGGTGGTGGATCATCCCCTGCATGAAGGCGACGTCCGCATCCGTATACGACGCCCCCTCCAGCTCCGAGAGGGCACCGCCCGCGTACGGCTGGGACGACTCTCCGGGTGCCCCGGCCTGGACGATCCGCGGGTCCTCTGCGGGGACCGGCGTCGCGTCGCCTCCCGCGGTGGAGGCCGCAGAGCCGCCGCACGCGGACAGGAACAGAAGCACCGCCCCCGTCGAAGCTCTTCGGCAGCACGAAGACCGGACACCGAGTATGGAAGACGGCGAGATCGAACTATGCACTTTGGACTCCTATCTATGCGACCGAGGCTCGACCTGAAAGATAAGGCAGATACCCCCGTCCCGACCATTCGTGCGGCTACGGAGCGGCAACCCCTTCCGTTGATCTATTTAACTGATTGATGTATAATGAGTTACGCTTTCGGTAGCTTAAAACCAGGAGGGATCGGTGGCCCAGGACAAGCGTCAGCTCAGAAAAGAACGTCGACTCGTGCAGAGCGAATCGAGGTGGATGCAGAAGGCGCTGTTCGCGCTCAACAAGGCCGAAGACGCCCGTGCCAAGCTGGCCAAGGCCCGGAACGAAGAGGGTGAGCCCGAGACCGTGACCGTCGGTGGGAAGTCCCTCTCCATCGATGCCCTTCGCACGGCCATCCAGGGCCGCGTCGAGACCCTCGCGGAAGTGCT